>SXPB01000258.1 GCA_005776475.1 Planctomycetia bacterium | reverse complement strand
GCTGGTGCCGCCGCCGCCGCCGGCCGGGCGCGCACCGCCACCGCCAGCGCCGCCGGCTTCGCCACCGCGACCACGGCGCGGCATCGCTTCACGCAGCGCGTCCATCGCCTTCTGCGCGTCTTCCTTGTTGCCGGCATCGAGTGCCTTCTTCAGGTCGGCGACGCCCTTCTCCAGCTTCTCGCCGGTCTCCGGGTTCGCTTCCTTCATGCGCTCGATCAGGCCCGAAGCCTGGCCGATGCCGTCCTTGAGCTGCGTGATCTCCTCGTCGGTCATCTCGGCGATCTTCTTGTTGCCGAGAGGACCGAACAGACCACCGCGACGTGCGCCCTGGCCTGCCTGGCCACCGCCGCCAGCACCACGACCGGCCTTGGCGCGCTCGATCTGCTCCGAGATGCGCTTCACTTCCTCTTCCTTGCCCTCTTCCTTGGCCTTGGCGAGCTGCTTCTCGAGCTCGGCGAGACGCGCGGCCGGATCCATGCGGGCGCCACCGCCAGCACCGGCGCCACCGCCGGCCGGACGTTCGCCACCTTCGCCGCGCGCCGGGCGATCCCCGCGACCGGCTGCATCACCACCGCCGCCCGCTGCCGGCGTCGTCGCGACGTTGCCGAGCAGCTTCTCGTACTTCGCCTTGAACGCGTCGCGCTCCTTCGTCTTGCCGGTGCGGTCCAGCAACTGGAACTGCTGCTTGGCGGCATCGCCGGCGAGCTTGTGTTCCGGCGCCTTGGCGAGGAACTGCTCGTAGAGAGCCATCGCGCCGACGAAGTCACGCTGGCCCTTCTCGAGGAAGAACGCCTTGTAGAAGATCGCCTCGGTCGGGTCGGTGGCGGCGGGATCTTGGGCGCAGAGCGGGAGAGCGAGAGCGAGCAGGACGGACGCGAATCGGAGCTTCATTGGGTTCCTGGGGGTGAATGCGGTCAGGTGGGGCGATGGCCGCCACGAGCCGAACACGATAGGCACCGATTACGGGAACCGGCTGCATCCCCCACGTAACGGTTTGGTAGCCAGCATTTCGTCGGCGCTGCCGCTGCCCCCGGTCAGCACACCAAGAGGCACAGACTCATTGTGCACACCATGACCAAGGGCATCCCATCGACCCCGTTCGCAACCGTTCCCACGCTGACCCGGCTGCCGCGACGCCGACCGATCGCAAACCCGCGGCGGGAACGGCGCGGCGCGCCATGGGCGTCGCCCGCGAGCCAACCGTTGGGCAGCGATCCACCGCTGGTAGCGTGCGAAACCGCGGCGCTAACGGGCTGGCAGCCGAAGCACTCGTGCGTGCCCACCGACCCACCGCCCGCGTGACGCGAACGGTGCAATCGAGCGGACCGGGAATCAGCTGCGGACGCGGGCCCGCGCCAGCAACTCGTCGCGCACCATCGAGCCGAGCTCGCTGCACTTGTGGTCGCCGGCCTTCAGGCTGCGGATGCGCCCCGTCTGGATCAGACCGGCCACCGTCGCTTCGAGTTCGCGGCTCGCTTCGGGCTGGCCGATGTGGTCGAGCATCAGGCCCATCGCCAGGATGGTCGCCAGCGGCGAGGCCTTGTCGGTGCCCTTGTACTTCGGCGCCGAACCGTGGATGCCTTCGAACATCGACACCTTGCCGGGGTGGATGTTGCCCGACGCGGCGATGCCCATGCCGCCGATCAGCATCGCGCCGAGGTCGGTGATGATGTCGCCGAACAGGTTGGTGGTGACGCAGACGTCGAACCAGTCCGGGTTCTTGATCAGCCACATGCACGCCGCATCGATGTAGGCGTGATCGGTCGCGATGCCCGGATACTCCTTCGCGACCCTGGCGAAGATGCGGGTCCAGATGTCCTGCGCGCGCACCGCGTTCGCCTTGTCGATCAGGGTCACCATCGGCTTGTCCTTGCCGGGCTTGGGGCCGCGCTTCTTCGCCAGCTCGAAGGCGTGCCGGATGATGCGCTCGGTGCCGCGCGCGGTGTAGACCATCGACTGGTGCGCGATCTCGAACTCGGTGTCCTTCTTGGTGGTGCCGTAGATGCCGGCGTAGGCGTCCTCGGTGTTCTCGCGCAGGAACAGGATGTCGATGTCGGCCGGCATCTTGCCCTTCAGCGGGCACAACGACTCGTGGTAGAGCTTGACCGGGCGCAGGTTGACGTAGAGGTCGAGCTTGTGCCGCATGCCGGCGATGATCGCGAACTCGAGCTTGCCGACTTCGATGCGCGGATCGCCGATGGCGCCGAAGATGACGGCGTGCATCTGGCGGATGCGATCGAACGCCACGTCCGGCATCGTCTCACCGGTCTTCAGGAAGTGTTCCGCCCCGTAGGGCAGTGGTTCGCGCCGCGTCTGGAAGCCGTGGATGGACTGGATCGCGTCGAGCACCTTCAGGGCTTCGCGCACGACTTCGTCGCCGATGCCATCGCCGGGGAGAACACCGATGTCGTAGACCTTGCTCATCTGTTGCTGTGCTGCATCGGCCGGGGAACGGCCGCGGGGTGGTCGGAGGCGACCTGGAAGGGCGAGCAGTATCGCGATCGGCGAGCGGCGGACAACCCCGAACTGGGCACACCGGCCTTTTGGGCCTATCGGCGCGAGTCCACGAACGGGAAGGCAGGCAGCTCCTTCAGTGCATAGGCCTTCAGCGCCAAGGCATCGATGCGATCAAAGTCGCGTTTGCGGAACGCAGCAGACAGCGCCTTGGCGAGCTGCTTCGGAATGGACGCGGGGTTGGGCACCCGGATCCGACGCAGGTACTGCGCTTGGAATCGCAAGTAGCCACCCCGCATCTTGACGGCATAGGACCAGACGAAGAACAACGCGACGCGAGAACTGAGCAGTGCCCCGAGCACCTCCATGTCCCAGGTCGCGGAGGTCACGAAGTAGAGGTTGTGGTGTGGATGGAAGCGTCCGGCCTCGAGCACCACTTCGTTGGCGCCGGCAATGTCGGGGATCAACAGCTTCGGCTTTTCGACAAGGTCCGGATACACGCGATCGATGGTGCGAAACCAAGCGTTCGGGTTGGACTTCGCAACGTGCCTCGCGCGGATCGCGTCCGCGTGCGACTGCAGATAGCGCGACAGCCGCGGATACTCGCGCAGATCGACGACCCCACCCGAAGGTTGGAAGGCATTGATCACGCAACGCCGCGCGTTCTGGACCTCGCCGCGCACAATGTCCTCGCGCATCACCAGGGGGACGAGTCGATCGGGCTCGATGTCGAAGTCCTCGCCAACGATGTAAACCCTGTCGTTGCCCGTCGCGACACCGATGCCAATTCTCGATCGGCCATCGGCCTCGATGGGTTGAAAGCGGGCTTCCAGGTCGCGCAAGACCCTGAGATGCACCGGTGAGGTGAGGGTCCATGGAGCGTCGCCCGCGAACCAGGCGTCGTAGTGTGACACCGTGATTCCCGGACGGGCGATCGAGGGGTCTTTCAGCACCGCTCGCAGGTCGACGCACTCACGTTCCGAAGCCGTGTCCATCTTGGCAACGGCCACGCTCTGTGGCTTGCCCTGGGTGAGCGCAAAGATCGCCGGGTAGGCGATCACCTCCGACTCAAAGGGTGAAGCAGAGTGCAGGTCGATGTACGCACGAACCTGGAACCGACTGGCGATGAGGCTCCGCAACGGCGCGCCGTACTTGTTGAGCGTCCAGCGATCCGCACAGACAAAGCAGAGCACTCCGTCGGGACGAAGCAGGTTCAAGCCGTGTTCGATGAACGCCACGTACAGATCCGCCCGGTCGTAGATGGAGACGAACCGATCGCGGTATTCAGACTGCAGCCTCGGTGCAATCTGCTCGATCCGCACATATGGCGGGTTGCCGATGACAGCCCCAAACCGCGCGGGCTCGGAAGCGAGCAGGAAGTCGCCCTCTCGCACCCACGATCCCGCGAGCGCAGCTGCGACCTTCGGCGAACAACCACTGGCAATCAGGATTTCTCGCACGGCCTTCCTGGTGGTCGCCACATGCGCGGGATCGATGTCGTAGGCGACGATCGCATCGGTCAACTCGCTTGTCTTGCGCCGCAGACGGCGCGCCGACCGCATGAGTCTCGCGACGGCCACGCGAAGAAATGCCCCCTCGCCACAAGCTGGTTCCAGAAGAGGCACGCTGCTCAGGTCGCGATCGGCCGTGTAGCCAGCCAAGTCGAGGATCAGTTCCACGACATGCGGCTTGGTGAGTACCACGCCGTGCGTCGCCCCAGACGCACGGGCGCCGTAGTCGTACGCCTCTCGCGGGACGTTGACGGTCCAGTTCAGCCTGAGTTGCGTCACGACTTCTTGCTCATGGCGACATGGGTTGCGATGGTGCCAGCGAAGGCGAGCAGCAGAGACCGAATGGAAAGATCGGGCGCGGGCTCCGCATACCGACCGCGTGGGCCACCTTCGCTGGTTGCGGTCACGAACGCGGTCGCGGAGTAGTGCTTCTCAAGCACCAGCTTGCGAAGAAGGATCTGGTAGCGATCGGAATAGCTCGTGCCCCTAAACTCCGGGAAGACCTTGAAGTGGGGCTCAGCCAACGAGACCGCGGCTGACGATGCCGCGCAATCCTCCAGCATCATGATCCATCCAAGCCAGGGTGCCGGTCGCCCGATGCCAAACGCACCCTCCCGGTACGCGGTCCACACGTCACTTGCGTTTCCGAGAGCCTCTTCCGTCCGGTTGTTGAAGTTGTTGCCGAACGACGGCCCGCGCTGCGACTTGAACTCGAGGGCGGCCACCAGATGCTTGCGATCCACCACGAGCATGTCCCATCGCTTCGTCGGCCTGAAGTAGCCAGGGATCTCGAGCTGTGCTTCGGTGTAGATGCTGGCCTTTGCCATTCCGTTCGCTTCCGCAATGGCGGCAACGAGACGACAGAACCCGTCCATCTGCTTGCCACCGGTCACGGCCGCTCGCCGGCCACGATCGGCTTGGCCGGAGACCTGCTTCGACGACTGTGTGTCAAGCGTACGCCAGTAATGGGCGATCGATTCTTCGAGCAGCCCGGTCCAGTTCTTGGGGAGTCCGACGGCCATTCGCCGAGCATACTCGCCGCCGTGGGGCCTCTTCCTCGCTCTGCGTCTCGTACCGACCCAGGGTTGGCCGCTCATGGTGAACGTAGGGGTTCGCATCTTGCTGTCCTGGTGAAGGCCGACGAGTGCCCCAAGCCTGGGTGCAAGCGGCGGCGAACGCGGCCTGCGGAACGGGTAGCAGCACCCTGGCGCAGACCGATGGAACGCGGCGAAGCTAGATTCTCGCAGTGACACTCCCCGCGTATGGGAATGTGCCCAGCGGACTGCCGCGGGTGCACTCCGCGCCAAAATCTTCTGCAACCACCTCGCGATCCTGCCTACGTCGGCACGCCGTATCGGATCGCTGCCCGAACAAGTGACCGTATGGTCGCGACGGCCCACACGTGCGATGCACCCCACTCCGCCGCACCTTGGGCCGAGAGTGCCCGCACACCGATGCGTAGCCACCGGCGCTTCGCTAGACTCGCGCCACTTCCTGCCTTTCCGCCGAGACCACGCTCTCATGACGCTCCGCCCGTTCCTGTCCTCCGTCGTCGCCCTGTCGTTGCTCGCCGCGGTGCCTGCCCAGCAGAACGAAGAGGCCGACTTCAACCAGCGCCAGGCGAAGGCGTTGAACACGTTCGCGAAGAAGGCGTTCGAGAAGGGCTTCCCACGCACCGCGAAGGTCGTGTGGTTGCAGGTCCACAAGCTCTACGACCCGGACAACGTCGAGGCGTGGACCGCCCTCGGCTACAAGAAGGTCGGCCAGAGCTGGAACCCCGATGCCTCGCGCACCTACCCGCTCGCCGACACCGGCAGCGGCGCCGACGGCCAGCCGCTGATGAAGCAGTACGAGGCGCTGAAGAAGGACCTCGCCAACCAGCATCGGCAGCAGGCGGAGAAGTGGCAGAAGGCCGGCAACAAGGTCCGCGCCGACCAGCACTGGCGCATGGTGCTGCGCTGGATCGAAGGCGATGCGCAGGCGCAGAAGGCGCTGGCGCACATCGAAGTCGGCACCGTCACCGGCACCGAGCTGGAGAAGACGCTGTACGACCGCAGCAAGGCGATCGAGAAGGCGGTCGAAGAGCAGAGCCGGACCGACTACGAAGTGAAGAAGGTCGATGGCGTCGATTGCGCGCCGGTGACGCGGGCGCAGATTGCCTACATCACCGTGCAGTCGGACCACTTCACGCTGCACGGCGATGCCAGTGAAGAGGAGAACCTGTCGGAAGCACTGCGTTGGGCCGAGCGCACGCTGAAGGTCTGCCAGGCCGCCTTCCCGTGGCCAATCCAGATGGAGAAATGGCCGGGAGACTGGGCCTACTTCACCGCCGAGGAAAACTACAAGCAGATCCTGAAGGCGAACCAGGTGCCGGACCTCGAGTGGAAGCTCGAGCACAGCTCGACCAGCAGAATCGGCAACACCGCCGTCGGCGCCACCAGCGGCCGCCAGGTGCTGTTCGACGCCTGCGTGCGCAACGTCGCACAGGGTGTGTCGGGGCTCGGCTCGGATGGCTACCGCGAAGGCATCGGCCACACCTTCGTCGGCATGATCTTCAACAACAACCGGCTGTTCGCCGTCGACCTCAAGAAGCAGCAGGGCACGGTCGCCAGTGAAGACGACCGCGAGTTCCAATCGCCCGACTTCGACGTGTGGAAGAACCTCAGCCTGGAAATGGCGTGGAAGAGCACCGGCGGCATCCCGGCCAACAAGCTGCCGTTCTGCGACGCCGCCGCGTTCACCAACGAAGAACGCATCAAGGCCTGGTCGTTCTGCGACTACATGGTGCGCCGCGATCCCGAGATGCTGCGGTCGATGGACCAGATCGCGCAGGCGATGAAAAGTCGAGGCAGCAAGATGCCCGACCAGTTCGAGGAGGAGTTCAAGGCCAAACACGCCGACGTCGCGATGCCGCAACTCGACAAGGAATGGGAGGACTTCTGGACCGGCGCTTCGCCGGTGCTGAAGGCGATCCAGAACAACACGCCGCCGCTGTCGGCGATCAGCAAGGGCGTCGACAAGTGGCTCGTCGCCTTCAACGAAGCGCGCAAGAGCTTCGGCAAGACGCCGGTGACCTGGTCGGCCAACCACTCGGCGCGCTGCAAGGAGCACGCGGAGTACCTGAAGAAGAACAAGGACCTGAAGGCGCCGGCCGATGTGCACCGGCAGTCGGTGGATCTCGGCGGCAGCTACATCGGCAGCCTGTTCGCGCAGACGGCACTCGTGCAGCTCGGCGCCAACGTCGGCAACGCCAAGAAGCAGTTCGAGAAGTGGACCTACCTGCCGGGTTACCGCGACGCGCTGATGAGCAACTCGATCCTGTCGGTCGGGATGTACCTCGAAGGCGACGTGCTGGTGATCAACGCGACCAGCGGCATCGGCACGCCCAAGGCTGCCGACGCCGGCGCCGACTGCTACCCGCCGCGCAACGACGGCGGCATGATCTTCGACGGCGAAGTGCCGGTGGCCGACCTCGGCCCGGAAGCGGAAGAACTGCTGAAGAAGCACGGCCGCGAAGGCCAGAAGACGATCGGCTTCCCGTTGACGGTGCACTTCGGCAGCAGCGGCGGCGTCAGCGTGCGCGGCTCGTTGACCTGCACGGTGCAGACCGCCAAGGGCGAGACGATCGAAGGCGTGCTCGTCTACGACGACGGCGTCGTGCGCACGACCACGGCGCCGGGCATGGTGACGTTCTGGCCGCTCGCGCCGCTGAAGGGCAAGGTCGAGTTCCAGTGGAGCTGGATGGCCGGCGACAAGCAGATCGCACTGAAGGGCGCCTTCACCGCCAGGTGACCGGGCGCCGCCCCGGTCAGCCTCTGGCCCGGGCGCTCGCCGACGTCACTTGAAGTTCTTGTTGAAGTCGAGCCACTTCGGATCGAGCGCTTCCCACGTCGCGGGCTGCAATGGCACCGCGACGTTGTTGGTAAAGACCAGCACCGCGTCGCGCCACTTGTAGAACCGGGTGTTGAGGTCCTTGCGCTGCGGCTCCGTCAACACGCCGCCGACGTCGGCGCGCGGGTCGGCGCCGTTGGCCCAGTAGGCGGCGCCGATCGCCTTCACGTAGTCGGCGACCAGCGTCGGCTTCGCGAACGCCTTCTGGCCGTCGGCCAACCAGAACCAACGCAGCAGGCGCGCGCACTCCGGCGTGTAGCCCCAGACTTCTTCCGCCTTGCCGTCGGCCGGACTCGTCTGGATGGCTTCCTGCATCAGCTTCCAGACGGCCGGGATCGGCTGGTCCTTCTGGCGGTAGTAGTCGATGCGGCCCTTCTCGACGTCGCCAGCGAAGAACTCGAACTTCTTGCCGTCGAATTTGGAACTGCGCAGAAACTCCCAGCAGCCGTTGTCGAACCAGCGCGGCAACGCCGGCAGCACGCCCGGATCGACGTCGTCGAACAGGTGCCACAACACCGCCCGCAGCGTCGCGCCGTAGCCGGTGGCGCCGCCGTTGTCGCGGTCGTTGACGATCACGAGTTCGCGGCGGTTCGCGTCGTATTCGCGCAGGCTGCCGCGCGCCAACAACCAGGCGTTGTACTGGTTGGTGTTGTCCATGATGCGCAGCACCGCCGGCAGCGGCGCTTCCTTGGTCAGCTCCGGCATCTTCTTGGCGAACCAGTCGCGCCCCGCCTCCGCGGCGGCGACGACCTTGTTGGTGAAGCCCTGGTCGGCGGAACTCAGCACCGTCCAGTACTTGGACTTGCCCGGCTTGTAGCCGGCGCCGGGGCTCTTCACGGTGGCCGCGACGATCTCCTCCGCCCACTTGCGATGCGCGGCGAGCCGCGCCGCCGGTTCCTTCTTGGCCCACTCCGCATCGGCGAGCCACGGTGCCTGCGGTCGGACGGCGGCGACGCGCGCGACCGGTTCGAGCGACGCGAACACGGCATCGATCTCCTTCTTCAGCTTGGTCGCCTGGTTGGCGAGCACGTCGATGCACACCGCGGCTTCGCCGTCGTCCAGCGGCATCGTCATGCCGAGCAGCACGCGACCGCCGGGCAGGTCCTTGCCGGTCACCCGTTGCCCCTCGGCGCCGGCGACCTTGTGCGCTTCCTTGTCGACGCCGACGGCGCCGAGCCCGCGCTTCGCGAAGTCTTCGAGGCTGCGGAACGGCGTCGTGCGCGGCAGGCCGTCGACGACGTCCTTGCTGTCGTCACCGCCCTTCGCGAAGAACATCACGCGCAGCACGGGCGTGTGCGTCAGGTCCTTGCTGGCGAGCGCCTGCGGGCCGGCGAACAGCCGCAGCGTGGCGAAGCGATCGACGTCGGCCGGCAGTTCGCCCCAACCCTTCGGCGGTTGGAACGACAAGCCGACGCGAGGCTCCGGCAGGCCTTTCTGGGCCGCGAGCGAAACGGCGAGCAGCGGGAGAACGGACAGGACGAGGGCGCGCGTGGGCAAACGCATGGGCGGCGATCATGCCGAAGCTCGCTGCCGTTGTCTCGTCGAGACAGATTGCCAGGTCCCTACCTCACCACCGGCAAGCGGCGCAACCGACTGCCCTCACCTTTCCGGCCCCGAGAGTTGACGCTACCGTGGCGCAACCAATCACGGCCCAGGAGAGCTCCTTGCCGCATCGACGACGCCCCGCCCTGATCCTGTTGCTGCCTTCCTTCTTGGCCGGCGTTGGCAGTTTCCTGCCACTGGTCGCGCAGTCCCAAGTGCGCAGTCACGGCATCGGCAAGTTCGACGTCCTGCAGACGATGCACCAGGACTACGTGCACATCGCAGGCGGTCGACTGGCATCGGCCGCGGTACGCAGCAACGGCGCCATCGAGGTGTGGGGCTACGGTTTCCACCATACACAGCCCGTACCCGCTCTGCCGCCAGGCGAATCCTACGTCGAGGTGAGCCTTGGACTCGACCACGCGTTGGCTCGCACTGCCAACGGTGGCCTCGTCGCGTGGGGCACTTCGTACCAAGGACTCGACACCGTGCCGCCGCTGCCTCCGGGAATCGTCGCGACGGCGATCGCCAGCGGCCAGGACTACAACGTCGTGCTGTTGTCGAACGGCAACGTGTGGTCGTGGGGCGGCAATGTGTGGGGGCAACAACAGAGTTCCGGCACGGGCACGGTGATCGCCATCGCCGCCGGCCGGTCCCATTCCTTGCTGCTGCACAACGGCGGCAACGTGACCGCGGCCGGCGACAACTCGTCCGGGCAGTGCGCCGTTCCACCGCTGCCGCCGGGCACGGCATTCGTCGCCGTCGCCGCGAGTTCGGAGGCACCCACCGGACCAACCAACGGCTTCTCGCTCGGGCTCTTGTCGAACGGGGCCTTGTTGGCGTGGGGCGACAACCAGCACGGCCAGTGCACGGTGCCGAGCCTGCCCAACGGCGTGCAGTACGTTGCGATCGCCGCCGGCGGCGCCCATTCGCTGGCGCTGCGCTCGAACGGCACCATCGCCGCGTTCGGCGCCAACCACTTCGGCCAGCGCGACGTGCCGGCGTTGCCGCCTGGCGTCACCTGGGTCGCGATCACGGCGGGACAATTGCACAGCCTTGGGCTGCGATCGGATGGCTTGGTGATGGGTTGGGGCAACAACAGCGTCGGCCAATGCAATCTGCCGCCGTTGCCCAGCGGTCTCGAGTACGTCGGCATCGCGAACGGCGCCACGAGCTTCGCCTTCCGCAGCGATGGTTCGTTCGTCGCATTCGGCAACAACAACTACGGCCAGGCCGCGCCACCCGCGGTGCCGCCGGGCAAGCGCTACGTCGCGTTTGCGTCCGCAACCACCCACAGCGTGGGACTGCTGTCCAACGGCGAACTGCGCTCGTTTGGGAGCAACGCGCAAAGCCAGCTCAGCCTTCCCAACGTCGCCACCACCTCGTCGTACATCGCGATCGAAGCCACCTCGTACTCGTCGCTCGCACTGCGCGCTGATGGCCAGATCGTGCAGACCCCGTCACCGTTCGCGATTCCCGCGTTGCCGCCCGGTGTGACCTACGTCGAGATCGCGGCCGGCAACCACCATGCGATGGCGCGCCGCTCCGACGGCAACGTCGTCGTCTGGGGCCAGAACCTCACCTGCCAGTGCCTGACGGTTCCCGCGCTGCCGACGGGCTTGAAGTACGTCGAGATCGAAGCGGGTCCCTACGAATGTGCCGCGCGCCGTTCGGATGGCAGCGTCGTAGCGTGGGGTGCGTACCCGGCCGAACCAGGGTTCGTCGTGCCGTCGCTGCCGGCTGGGCTCACCGCCGTGGAACTGGCGGTATCGGAACACGGACTCGTGGTGCGTGGCAGCGACGGTTCCGTGCGGACAGCAACGATGCAGGTCGCCGCACCGCCGGGTCTGGGCCACGTCGCCGTGTTCTCGGGGTGGGGCGTGGTCACGCGCCTCGGCCCCCCGAGCACCTACACGACGCTGGGCACCGGCTGCCCCGGCAACAGCACGCTCGGTCGCCTCGTGCCGCGGGACACGCCGCGGCTCGGGACGAACTTCGTCGTCGATGTGCACGGCTTGCCCATGCAACTCGGAGTCCTCGTACTCGGACTCTCCACGCAGACGAGTTCGCTCGGACCGCTGCCGTTGGACCTGACTGCGGCTGGCATGCCGCAGTGCATGCTGCGGGTCAGCGACGATGCGCTGGTGACGTTGGTCGGGAGCACAACGATGTCGCATTCCCTGGCGATCCCTGCCAACCTCGCGTTGGTCGGCGCCCAGTTCCACCAGCAGGTGCTGGTGCCTTCGCCCACGGTGCCAAACCCGCTGCAGATGACCCTGTCCGAGGCGATGTCGGGCACCATCGGCCAGTGATCCCGTTGGATCTCACTGGCTGCTGATGAAGCTCGCGACGCCGTTCGAGACCACGGCGCCGAAGGCGTTGTTGCCGCCGGGAAGGCTGTGCGGGACCACCAGCGCCACGGACTGCGCAAACAGCCGCACGCCGTACGGCACCCCGGCCGGAATCGCGAGAGGCGTGACCAGCGTTTCGCTAGTGCCGACGAACGCGACCATCAGGTCGAGCGAGCCGATGTGGGCGGCACAGCCGGGCATGCCGAGGAATGCGAGGCTCGTCCCGGGAAGGTCCTGCGAGAGGCTGAAGATCGTCGCCCCGACCCGCACGCCGAAACCGGGCGCGGCCTCGGGGACATTGCTCTGGGTCCATGCGCACAGGGTGCCCGCCACCGGCGTCGACACGGGCGCCGGAGCGGCCCCGAGCGTCATCGGCGAAGGCGCATAACAACCGCTGCCGTACGGCGTGTGGCTCGCCGGCAGCAAGCCGCAGCTCACCGTTTGTTGCAAGCCACCCGCAACCGGCGTGAATGTCAGCGTGCGCCCGCCGAGATCGAAGGTGCCAGGCACCGTGAACAGCTGGTGCATCGCCACCGTTCCGCTCGCCACACCACCCGGGAACAGATCGCTGCCGGCCGGCGCCAGCGTGCCGTTGCCGGCCGAAACACCGACGTACTTGGTGCCACCGGCGTCGTAGTTCATGCCGAACGAGTAGGAGAACTGGATTACGCCCGTGGCGAACAGTTCGACCTGGAACGACTTCAGCGGACCGCCACCCGCCGCCGTGTAGTCGACGACGTTGCGCCAGAGGATCTTCGTGCTGACTCCGGCATTCGAGGAATCGACCCAAACGCCGGAGTCGGGCGCGAGCGACGGCAGCGCAACCAGGTTGTTCCAGTACGGTGCGATGCGCGGCACGGCGATCGGCCCGCCATACAGCGACGATGGGTAGTTCTGCGCAATGCTGCCGTGGTTGTTGGGACCCATGATGCCCGAGGCATTGACACCGTCAGTCAGCACGAGCCAGCCGTTGGAGCACGCGCGGAAGTGCGTCCACGTTCCCGTTCCTGCACTGCCGGCCATCGGAAACGCGAAGCCGAGCGGCACGTGCCCGAAGGAGGCTTCGTCGCCGTAACCGATCAGCGTGCCGGTCGGGGCGAAGTTGGCGCATTGCGCGGGCAAGGCCGTCATCGAAAGAAGCGAACAGGTGGCAACGAAAAGGGTGCGGAGCATGGAGAATCTGGGAGTAGGTTGTTGCGAGGATACGAGGTCGGACCTGTCTCTGAGGTGCGCGTCGCCGTCTCGATGTCAGTGGCGGCGAACGGATTTTCTGACTGCGGGCACGCCATGGCACCCGTGCCACAGTTGCCCCCCCCCCGGCGAACGGTCGGATCGCTCGCGTAGCCGGCGCAAGCATGGCACCGGCGCCATCCCGCGCGCGGAGCCTCACGACGAGACGAAGCTGGGCAATTGGCCGGCGGACCAGTTCGCTAGTATGGAGCCATGATCGAGATCCGCGGTCTCAGCCGACGGTTCGGTGACTTGCCCGCACTGGCGGGGCTCGACCTCACGATCGCCCGCGGCGAGATCTTCGGGTTCCTCGGACCGAATGGAGCGGGCAAGACGACGACGCTGCGCCTGCTGTGCGGCCTGCTGCGGCCGACGACCGGAACGATCCGCATCGGTGGTATCGATCTCGCGACGAACCCAGCCGCCGCCCGCCGCCTGTTCGCGTTCGCCCCCGACACGCCACCTCTCTACGAGTACCTGACGGCGCTCGAGCACATCGGGTTCGTCGCCAGCCTGTACGGACTGCCCGCTCGCGTGCGCGACGAGCGCGCCGCCGAGCAGCTGCGCACGTTCGGCCTCGAGCCATACGCGGACCAACTCTGCAAAGGCCTCTCGCACGGCACCCGCAAGAAGGTGCACCTCGCCGCGCTGCTGACCGTGGCGCCCGCCGTGCTCGTGCTCGATGAACCGACCAACGGGCTCGATCCGCGCAGCACGCACGAGTTCAAGCAAGTGCTGCGCACGGCGCGCGATCGCGGCGCCACGGTGTTCTTGAGCACGCACGTCCTGGCCGTGGCCGAAGCGATCTGCGATCGCGTCGGCATCCTGTCCGGAGGGCGCATGTTGGCGTGCGGGCCGATCGCCGAGTTGCGCGCCAGTGGCGACCGATCGCTCGAAGACGTGTTCTTGCGAGTCACCGAGAACTCGGCGGGTGGCGATGTGGCGCAGTGACCTGTGCGCTGTGCGCAACCTGCTGCGCACGAAGGCGGGGCGTAGCGTCCTTGGCGCATGTGCGATCACCCTCGTCGGCGTCGGGCTGTTCGCCCACGTGTTGGCGCGGCGCACTCTGCTGCGCAGCGAAGTCGTGAATGCGGTGCGCGCCGATGACTCGGGGGCCGTTCTGGTCACGTTGGTCGCGATCGTGCTGCTGGCCGCGTGCCTGCCGGCGCTGGTCCTCGTTCCCCCGTTGCTGCGGCATGAGTTGTTCGACGGCCCGCACGTGCCTGCGTTGCTCACCGTGCCCGTCGCCGACCGGCGGCTCCTGCTGCGCGCCCTCGTGCGCACCACGATCTTCGCGGGCCTGTTCGTGGCGCCGGTCGCGGCCGTCGTCGGACTGGG
>SXPB01000257.1 GCA_005776475.1 Planctomycetia bacterium | reverse complement strand
TAGTCGGCGAACTGGGTGTCCTTGTTGCTGTCGTTGACGTCATAGACGTCGCGCAGGAATTCGACATCGGCCCACAGCCCGCGCGTCGCCGCGCCCTCGGGATTGCGTTCGAGCACCTTGTGCGCCTCGGCGGCAGTCGGATAGCGCTGCTGCTTGTATGTCTTCTGATACTCCGCGTCGCTCATCCCCGGCGGGCGCGGCGCGCTATTGCCCGGTCCCGGCCACATCTGCGGCGCGTCCGATTCATAATCCCACATTGTGTAGCCGAGGTAGGAGTTCAGGAAGATATTGGGCTGGTGCATGTGGCTGTTCAGGCACTGAGCCGTGGTGATCGCGCGCGTGAAGTCGTGCTCGATCGGGTGGCCTTTCTCCTTCACGCCGGCATGAGCGGAGTCGGTCGGCATGCCGCCGCCGGACGCGGGCGCCGCGTCGAGCGTGGACTTGGTGCCGCCCTTGAGCTTGCCGTGGTTCAGCTTTGCATGCGCCTCGCCGCCCTTGGGCGCGCCATGTTCCGGCTCCATCTTGCTGGCGATGGTCGGGTCGACGGTGGCGGTCTGACCGTCGCGGCCATATTTGGCATAGGTCAGGCTGTGCCGCGGCTCGCGGTCGTTGGCGTAGACGACGTGGCAGGCCGTGCACCCGCTGCCGCGGAAGTCGCCCGGCCCGTCGTTGGTGCCGAACATCGACAGGTGCGGGTCGTTCAGGCGGGTCTTGTGCACGTTCAACGTCGGCAGGTCGACGCGGTTGAGCGTGCCCAGGCCGCGGTCCGACGAGCGGTTGTTCGGGCGCCCCGGGTCCTCGTTCTTGTCCGGCAGGCCGGGCACCGGCGAGGCGAGGCCGTTGAGGCCGAGCGCCGCGGTACCGAGGCGGCTGCCCTTCTCGAAGATGCGGAAGACGTTGCTCGGCTGGGTGACTTCCCAGTGCGGCAGCGGGGCGGCGACCACGGACCAGCTGTGCTTGGCTTGTTCTTCGGGCGTCGGCAGGCGATCGGGCTTGCCCGGCTCGCGGATCACGTGCTGCATGATCTGCGGCGTGCCGTCAGGGCCGTAGGACTCGCCGAGGATGGAGCGCTTGGTGCTGACGATGCCGTTGGCGTAGGTGACCGTGCCCCAGAAGTGCTGGGCCGTCGTCATCAGCGACTTCATCACCCGCAGCGTCTCGTCGGCGTGGCACGGGCCGCAGGTCTTGTTGGCGACGCGCAGGTCGCCCGGATTGACGAACTGGATCCAGGCCTCGCTCTCCTTCAGGGTCAGGACGTAGGGACGCTCGGGGTTGGCCGAGTTCTTCCATTCCTTCGGGAAGCGCGGCGTCGGATGGGCGCCGACGACGTCGGTCTTGGTCGGATCACCGCCATGGCAATGGGTGCACGACGATTTGCGCCCGGTCGGGTGCGGATCGGTGCAACCGACATGGCAGGTCACGCACGAGCCATCGCCGGTGAAGCTGCCATCGGCCCCCTTGGCCGCCGCATCGGCGGCGATCGCACTGCGCATCTCGTCGGTCGGCCGTTCGTACGGCCGCCAGTCCGACCGCATCGGCGCCTTGCAGCCGAACAGCTGGAACGCAGCGAGAGCGACGAAACCGACCACCGCAATGCGGGCCCCGCGACGGGACGACGACGGTGACGGCGACCACGAACGAGACGAGTGTTGGGCCATACGGAGCGTTCCAGTCCGGCGAGCGATGCTAGCGATGCCCGACACGCGGTGCCATGGCGGAAACCGGGACGCCACCCCAAGGCTCGCGGAGGATTTTCACAGATCCACGTCGTTCCCACTTCCCATCGATCGTCAGGTCCGTATCCAGCCGGCAATCCCGGCGCTTATCACGAGAATCCCATGCCCAAGTTCATGCTCATCCTGCGCGGTGACGCCACCGCCGACTACAGCCAGTTCACCCCCGACGACTTCGCACGCATCCTTGGCGAGTACGAGGCGTGGGGCACCAAACTCGCGGCGGAAGGCCGCCTCAGCCTCGGCCAGAAGCTCACCGACCAGGGCGGCAAGGTGATCTGGCCGCGTCCCGGCAAGAA
This sequence comes from Planctomycetia bacterium, assembly GCA_005776475.1. Lineage (GTDB taxonomy): Bacteria > Planctomycetota > UBA1135 > UBA1135 > UBA2386 > UBA2386. The sequence goes on along the minus strand of SXPB01000257.1, from coordinate 9,088 downwards.
GGTCGAGGTGAAGGACGGCCCCTACGTCGAAGCGAAGGAAGTCGTCGGCGGCGTCTACATCGTGAAGGCTGACAACTACGACCACGCGGTGAAGCTGTGCGCCGGGCACCCCAACTTCGCCTTCGGCAGCATCGAAGTGCGCGAACTCGACTTCCTCGGCGGTCCCGAGACGTAGTCGCCCCGCCGCCCGCCATCGCCTCGCATGAGCCTGCCGCCCGACCTCGTCGCCGACCTGTTCCGCCATCGGTACGCGCGGCTGGTGGCGAGCCTGTGCTCGGCGATCGGCCCGAACCGGCTCGACCTGGTCGAGGACGTCGTGCAGGAGGCGCTGGTCCGCGCGCTGCGCGTGTGGCCGGCGGAAGGCGTGCCCGAGAACCCCGAAGCCTGGGTGTTCCGGGTCGCCCGCAATCTGGCGCTCGACTCGTTGCGGCGGCAGAAGGTGAAGACGCGCATCGACGCCGAACTGCAGCGCGACACCAACGAAGCGATCCTGCCACCGGCGGCGGGCGACGACGACCGCATCGCCGACGACACGCTGCGCATGCTGTTTCTCTGCAGCCACCCGGCGGTGCCCGCCGACGCGCGGGTGTCGCTGATCCTGAAGACCGTCTGTGGCTTCGGCGTGCCGGCGATCGCGCGCGCCTTGCTGCAGAAGGAAGCAACGATCGCGCAGCGGCTGGTGCGCGCCAAGGCGAAGCTGCAGGGCGGCGACGTGCAGTTCGAGATGCCGGGTCCGATCGAGCTGCAGGCGCGGCTCGACCTGGTGCTGCAGGTGATCTACCTCGTGTTCACCGAAGGCCATCGCGCGCACGCCGGCGCCTCGTTGGTGCGTTCGGACCTCGTCGACGAAGCGCTGCGCCTGCTGGCGTTGGTGCTCGAACGCCCCGGCCCCGGAGCGCCGCAAGCGCACGCGTTGATGGCATTGATGCTGTTCCTGGGCGCGCGCATGCCGGCGCGCGTCGATGCCAGCGGCGACCTGGTGCCGCTGGCGCAACAGGACCGGTCGCACTGGAACCGCACCTGGCTGGCGTACGGCTTCGAGCACTTCCGGCACTCGATCGGCGGCGAACGCCTGACCGCCTACCACTGCGAAGCGGCGATCGCCTCGGTGCACGCCGCGGCGACGACCTACGCCGACACCGACTGGCCGCGCATCCTGCGCGAGTACGATCGGCTGCTGCAGATCGGGCCGTCGCCGGTCGTGCGACTCAATCGCGCGGTCGCGGTCGGCAAGGTGCACGGCGCCGCGGCGGGGTTGCAGGCGTTGGCCGGGCTCGCTGGTGACAAGGCGCTCGACGACTACTTCCTGCTCGGTGCCGTGACGGCCCAGTTGCACTGGGAACTCGGCGCGTGCGCGGCGGCGGCGGCGGAACTGCGCGCTGCGTTGCAGCAGCCGTGTTCGGAACCGGAACGTCGCCTGCTCGAGCGGCGGCTCGCGGCCTGCGAACGGGGCGAGCCGGCGCCGCCCTGGTGATCACTCGGCCTGTGGATCGCGCGCTTGCGCGTTGCGCCATAGTTCCGCGTACTTGGGCCGCACCCAGGGATGCAGCTGGTAGCCGAAGTGCTCGCCGAGGGCATTCACTTCGATCAACTTGGCGACATCGGCGAGGTCTTGCAATCGATGCGGCAGCGACACGCCGCTCGCCAACTTCAGCTCGATCAACTTCGCCAGCGCCAGAAACCGCGTTCCTGCCTTTTCGATCGTCACACCGACCGGATCGGGAAACACCACCCCGTGCGGCTTGCCGTCGCCAGGAATGCCCCCGGCGAGCAAGAAGTCGATCGGGACGCGCCGATCAGTGTCGCGCACTCCACGGCTGCCGGCGAACCGCTCAAGCCAACCCAACCCGAGCGAAGCATCCTTGAAGCGTCGCAGACCCTCCGCGGTGATCAGCAGATCGACATCCGTTGTGGTTCGCGCGTAGCCGTGCGCATTGACGGCGAGCCCGCCGCACACCGCATACGGAATGCCGAGCTCGTCGAGGCGACCGGTGACCCTCGCCAACGCAATCTGAACGTCCGCCGTGCCCATGAAGAACCTCCCGACCTGATTCCATCTGGCCGAGAAGTCAGCATCCGAAGTGGTCACCGACACATCTTGGCGCACACTTCCTAGTGCGCAACCGGGGGGCGAACCGGCGCTGGATTTCGCGGCTCGTCAGGGCACCTGCAGCAGCGCTCCCACCAACGCCGCGATGCCGTTGCCACCCGCACCACGATGCAGGTCGAAGTGGCCGACCGGGAACACGTTCTCGGTGTCGCCGAAGAACAGCGGCACCGCGCGCGCACTCGCCAGCGTCACGATGCCGTCGCCGCCGATGCCGAGGTCGCCGGCGATCGTGTGGTAGCGCGCGGCGTTGTCGCCGTAGGCGAGGTTCTGCTGCGCCGTGAACGTGTCCGGGCCTTCGCGCAGGTCGACGCCGGCACGCACGAACACCACATCGGCAGCCGCGAGGGCGGGCACTAGCGACGCGAACAGCGAACCGGCGATGTCGGAGCCGGCATTGGGCACGCCGAGCAGGAACAACTTCGCAACCACGTCGGTCAGCGGCGCATCCGCGACATCGAACTCCTGCCGCGATGCATCGCGGTGCGATTGCTCCAGCAGGTAGCGGCCGATGTTGCCGCCGAGGCTGTGGCCGAGGATCGCGCAGCCAAAACCCGGTTGCTGGTTCTTGCGGATCGCGTCGTAGAGCGCGTTCGCAGTCGCGGCGACTCCACGCCCCGACGGGTAGGTCACGAACACGACGTTCTGCACTTCCGCCGGCAGGCTCGCGGCGAAATCGAACTGGCCGCGGAAATCCAGCGGCGAGCCCTGCAGGCCGTGCAGCACGAGCAAGTTCGCCGCAGCCGGGGAACTCCAAAACGCAGCGAGGCTGCCGCGCCCGAGCCCCGCTGCCTCCGTGCCGTTCGCGACCGTGACCTCGACGCCGGCGAGCGATTGGAAGGGCGTCGGCACCGCCGGATCGACAAACGTGAGCGGCTGCGAGAACACGCGGAACAGGTCGCCGGTCGAAGCGAAGCAACGGCCGAGTCGCAACGGCACGGTCGAGATCGTGCGCGCCGCTTCGTTGAGGACCACGTTTTGGTTGGCGACGAACGACGCCTCGTCGGCGGTGCGCGAGAACACGGTCAACGGCACCGACACGGTCCCGTTCGCAGCGAAGAACGGCGCCGCGACGCGCACCGTGATGCCGACGGTGCCGGGAGCGAAGTCGCGGTCGGCGGGTTCGAAGCGGTAGACCGGGAACAGGCTCGGCACCGCGGAGTCACGTTCGACGCGAATCGCAAAGTCGGTCGGCGTGGACACGGCACCGGGCTGCACGACGAGGGCAACGCCCGCGTGGTCGCCTCCGCTGACGACCAACGTGCCTCCCGCAGCGCCCAAGCGCGCGGCGGCGAGCACGGGATCGGGGTCCACGGGCACCGTGGTGCCACCGCCCCCGCCGCAGGCAGCCAGTGCCAGCAACCACGAGCAGCCCAGCGCCGCCTTGGCGTGGCCCCATCGTCTTCCCGTTGGCATCGGCAGTTGGTTGTCGGCGTCACCCACGCAGAGTTTGGACCTCGGGCGAAGTATAGCTCGGTCGCAACGCGCGGTTGCATGGCCCTTCTGGACCATGCGTGCCGTGGCGCCGGGTCATCGAACGTGACTGCGCGCGCGTTCGGGTGATGATGCGACGATGCCCATGCGCTGTTGGTCGTGGTTGCGTCGTACCACCATCGCCGGCCTCACTGGCATCGCGTTCGTCGCCTGTTCGAGTGCACCGCCACCGGCGAACTAGAAGCTGCCGCTGCCGGGCGAAGCGTTCCTGCTGCACGGGCGCGAGCCGCATCCGCATGACGCACTACACTAGACTGGCAGCCCATCGCCGTGATAGCCGCCCTCGTGCCATGTCCGGATCGACGGGGCCGGTAGTTTCCCGCAGACTTGTCGTCAGAAGTCACCCATGAACCGACTCGTCTTCTGCTTGCACCTCGCCCTCGCCGCCCCGCTTGCACCGGCGCAGAACTGCCTCGATCCCCACCGGGGCACGCTGCTGGCAACCAGCCCCGCGGACGTGCTGCTGCCGATGGAGTCGATCGGTTTCCCGTTCCCGCTCGGCGGCACCACCTACACGCACCTGCACATCACCGACCACGGTTACGTGCAGCTATCGAATGCCGGCATCCCGGCCCCGGTGGGCGGCAACGTGCTCTTCACGCCGACTCTCGCAAACTTCACTGCTGGCTCGCCGAAGGTCTGTGCGCTGTACGCCGACATCGTCGGCACCGCCGGCGGCCAGATCTTCATCAACCGCTCTGCGACCCGCTGCCTAATCTCGTGGATCAACATGCAGAACTATGGCGCGCCGCTGCCGCGGTTCGACTTCCAGATGGCGCTGTATCCGAACGGGGAGGTGCGGCTCGTGTACGGCGCCAACGTCACCAACAACTCCACGTTGCAGGCACCCTTCAACAACGGCATCTGCGGCATCACCCCCGGTGGTGGGGTGCCGGCGACGTCCAGCAACGATTTGTTCGACGCGCCCGGCCCCACCGTGAGCTTCTCGAACCAGGTCACGACGTTCGAGGTTTGGAACCTGCCGCAGACGTTCGACATCGCCAGCGCCAGCGTCATGATGCAGCCGTTGGGTCCGGGCTACCTGGTGATTGGCAGCGCCGCAACCAACTGCGCCAGTGCAGCCACCAACGGTGCTGGCTGCCACGGGCTCAGCATGACGGCCAGCGCGCTGCCGATCCTCGGCAGCGCTGACTTCAAGCTGACTCTCGACGGCGTCACCAATCAGCCGTTCACCTTGATGGCATTTGGTACTGCCGCGATCCCGGCTCCGGGCTTGCCGCTTGGCGGGGGCTGCAGCGCCCTCGTGAACTTCGACATCGGCGCCTTCAACCTGACGGGTCCCAAGGTCTTCACGTTGGCGATCCCGAACGACTCGGCCCTGCTCGGCGCGACACTCGCTGCGCAGGCGGTCGAGTTGCTGCTGTCGCCGGCAACCCCGCCGTTCAAGGCGAGCAACGGCTTTTCGCTGGTCCTCGGCTACTGAGCCGGCTCGCCGTCGGCCACGCGCTCAGCGAGCTGTTCACTTGCCGTTCAGGCGCCGCTGCACGTCGCGAGCCGCAGCGTTGCTCGGATCGAGTTGCAGCAAACCGCCCGCGAGCGCAACCCTGAAGCCGGTGCCAGCACCCCGTGATACGTCAGCGACACCGTGGCGGTAACCCGCGATCCGGCCCGCAGCCCCGTCAGTAGAGGATGCGCGTCTTCACACTCACCGGCAGCGCCGCAATGCGGTCGCGCACCACATCCGACAACTGCCGATCGACGTCCATCACCAGGTAGCCGATGTCCTTCGTCGTGCTCAACTGCTGCGCCTCGATGTTGGCGCCGAGCTCGCTGACGATCGCCGTCACCGACGCCAGCACGCCGGGCACGTTGCGGTGCACGTTGAGCACGCGGTGCGTGTCCTCGCGCGGCGGCAGGTTGATCGGTGGGAAGTTGACGGAGCCCTCGGTGCTGCCGCTGTCGATGAACGAAGTCACCGCGCCGGCGACTTCGAGTCCGATGTTGCGTTGCGCTTCTTCGGTGTTGCCGCCGACGTGCGGCGTCAGCAGGACGTTCGGCAACCCAGCCAACTCCGACTTCCACGCAGCCTGGGTCGGCGTCGGTTCCTGCGGGAACACGTCGAACGCAGCACCGCCGAGATGGCCCTTCTGCAACGCCGCGCGCACCGCGTCGATCGCGACCACCGCGCCGCGGCTGTGGTTGATGAGGTAGCTGCCCTGCTTCATGCGCGCGATCTGCGGCGCCCCCAGCATGCCGCGCGTCAGCGACGTCTCCGGCACGTGCAGCGACACGAAGTCCGCTTCGTCGAGCAACTGCTCGATCGTCGGCAGCGGCTTCGCCAACCCGAGCGGCAGCTTCTTCTGGATGTCGTGGAACATCACGCGCATGCCGAAGGCCTCGGCGAGCAGGCCCACCTGCTGGCCGATGTGGCCGTAGCCGACCAGGCCGAGGCTGCGGCCGCGCACTTCATGCGCGCCCGACAGCGACTTGTCCCAGGTGCCGGCGTGCAGCATCTGGCTCTTGTCGCCGAGCCGCCGCGCCAGCGCGATCACGCAACCCATCGTGAGTTCGGCGACCGAACGCGTGCTGGCGTGTGGCGCGTTGAACACCGGCACGCCGCGTTGCGCGGCGGCGGCGATGTCGACCTGGTCGGTGCCGACCGAGAAGCAGCCGATCGCCAGCAGCTTGTTTGCCCCTTCGAACTGGGCCGCGCGCAGCTTCGTGCGCGAGCGCAGACCGACGACGTGCGACTCGGCGAGCACGGCGGCGAGTTCCTGGCCTTCGAGCGCCTTCGGGATCACGTCGACCGTGTAGCCCGCTTCCACCAGCGCCTCGCGCGCGGCCGGATGGATGTTCTCGAGCAGCGTGATCCGGATCTTGTGGCGTGGGTACGACGTGCGCGTCATGCGTGGCGGCGCACCCTACGGCGGCTGTGCGCAGGCCGCAATCGAACCGTCATCTCAGCGCTTCGCCGGAGGCTGCTTCGACACCGCCAGGGACGTGGCACCGTGCGCTTTGGCTGGACTGCCCGGCTGCAGGCGCAGGTCGCCCTTCGCGACGTCGACGAACCGGGGATCGGCACCGCCGGCCGGCTTCGCTTCGGACACCGGGAGCTGCGGCGCACGCTGGGGGCCGTCGTCGCGAAACCAGAAGTTGCGGGCAAACGAGAACGACTCCGCCGCCGTGTCGGGGCCGATGTTGACGCTCGCGTCGAGGCCGTTCACGACCACGAGGTTGTCGGTGAACACGCCGCCGCGACACGGCACGAACCCGGGCTCCCGTGTCTCTTGCAGGATGCGCAGCACCCACTTGCCCGGCCGCCAGAACGTGTTGTGCCGCACGACCGCGCCATCGCAACCGACGAACGCGAGCGGAGCCAACGAACCAAGGAACGTGCAGCCCTCGACGACGAGGTCCTTCGCTTCGAAGCCTTCGGGCCGCGGCCGGAAGTAGTCGAGCCCGGTCGAACCGCCCAGATTCACCGCGCGCTGCCCGGCGTGCTCGAAGCGACAGCCGCGCAGCGTCACGTCGCGCGTGCCGCCCTTCATCTGCACGCCGGTCGCGGCCGCATCCTGCTCGCGATCGCGGAACGTGCAATCGAGCACGAGGCCGCGGCGGCAACCGACCATGTCGACCGCCGAACCGTTGCGACCCCACCGCTCCACCGTGCACAGCTCGATGCGGAAATCGTCGACGCCCGACAACTTGATCCCGTCGTGGTTGCCGCCCCCGCCGCTGTCGTGCACGTGCAGGTCGCGCAACACGACGTGGTGCGACGGCGAGGCGGGCGTGCCGCCATCGTCGATGTTCAGGCCGTTGGTGGCGCTGCCGGTGAACTCGAGGCCGTGCAATTCGAAGTGCGAGACATCGGCGAAGTGCACCTGCCCGCGGAACCCGGGGCGCGACTTCGGATCGGCAGCGCGCACGACAATCGGCTTGCCGGCAGCGCCGTGCACCTCGGCCACGTGCAGGCTGTCGTAGGTGCCGGGAGCCACCGCGACGACGGCGCCGGGCGCCGCCGCTGCCAGCGCTGCCCGCAGCTCCGCCGATGTCGCCACCTGCTGCGCGGCAGCAGGCACCGCGAACGCCAGTGGCAACAGCCCGCAGCACCATCGCTTCATGCGAGCCGCACCGTGCCGAGCCGATCGTCGGGATCACAGAAATCGCCGAGCAACGCACAGAACTGCTTCACCAGCGGATCGGTGTAGAGGTCGTAGTATCGCTGGTTGTGCGGGCCGACACAGTGCTCGGCCGAGTAGCTGCCGGAGTATTCACGCACCGCCATCTCGTAGATGCGCGGCTGCAGCGCCGCCACCACTGCCGCCGCCGGCATGCCGATCGCGGCCTCGTTCCACACGAGGTTGAGGTGCGTGCCGCCATCGCCCCAGTGGCCGTAGTCGCACAGCCGCACCAGCGGCCACTCGGCGGCGAGCACCTGCTCGACTTCGGCGGTGAACGCCGGCAAGCGCGAACGCGGCACGCTGATGTCGAAGGCGAGCATCTTGCCTTCGCTGCGCAGGCTCTCGCTGATGTGGTGGCGGATCTGCCAGAACTCGTCGCCCTTGCCCACCAGCACGTCGGTGATCGAGTCGCCGGCCGTTTCGAGGAAGGCGCCAAGCCGCGCTTCGAGCACGCCATCGAGCGCCAGGGCGTCCGCCGGCAACGTCGTCGACAGTTCGACCAGCGTCGCGTAGCGCGGCAGTTCGGCGAACGGCTTGCGCAGGTTCGGCTGGTGCGCGAACACCGCCGCCATCGCGTTGGCACTCATCACTTCGAACGCGCTCAGCACGTCGCCGAGATCGCCTTCGAGGGCCTGCAGCAACGCCAGCACCGCCTCGCCGTCGCGGCAGCCGACCAAGGCAACCGCGCGCTGCTTCGGCAACGGCGCCACTTGCAGCACGGCCCGGGTGACGACGCCGAAGACGCCGGTGGTGCCGACGAACAGATGCTTGGCATCGAGGCCGGTGTTGTTCTTGCGCAGCCGGTTCAACTGCGTGAGCACGCGGCCGTCGCCGAGCACGACTTCGACGCCGAGCAGATTGTGACGCACGTCGCCGTACTTCAGCAACCGCGTGCCGCCGGTGTTGGTGGCGACCATACCACCGACCTGCGGGTCGGCGCCGAGATCGACCGGGAACCAGAAACCGTGCCTGGCGAGCGTCTCGTTGAGCTGGCTCAGCAGCACGCCGCCGTCGACCAGCACGGTGCGACCCTTCGGGTCGAGTTCGATCGTCGCATTCAGCCGTTCGAGGCTCAGCACGACCATCGTGCCCGACGCGTCCGGCGTCGACGACGCCACGAGACCGGTGTTGGCACCCTGCGGCACGACGCGCACGCCGTGTTCGGCGCAGACGCGCAGCGCGGTGGCGACTTCGGCGGTCGAGGCGGGGCGCACCACGCAGCGGGCGACGCCCTTGCCGTAGCGCCAGCCGGTCTCGAAGCGCGCGCGGTCCTCGGGGCTCGTGAGCACGCCGCGTTCGCCGAGCGCGCGCACGAGGGCCTGGACGACATGGTCGGACATGGCTG
>SXPB01000256.1 GCA_005776475.1 Planctomycetia bacterium | reverse complement strand
GGTCGGCAGCACCACGAGCGCATCCTTGCCGTCGAGCGCCGCATCGATCGCCAACCGCTGCATCGGCCGCAGCGTGTCGAATCCGAACCATCGCTGCAGGGCTTCGGTGATTACCGCCGAACGCGCGGCGCCTTCAAGGAACGTCACGGCTTCTGCAGCACGACCCACGACAGGGTCGGAACGGCGTCGTCGTAGTGGGCGCGCCCGATCCACGGATCGAGCGACAGCCACCGATCGATGTCAGCGCGGCCGATGTCGACGCCGTTCCAGGTGTCGGGCCGCGGTCCTTGCCCGGTCCACGGCTGGCTCTTCACCAAGAACTTGAACAGCCCCCGCGGTCGCAGCACGCGGAACGTGTCGCGCACGTAGTCGGTGATCACGGCCAGGCTCGGCACGTGCTGGAAGACCTGGAAGCTGAGCACCAGGTCGAAGTGTGCATCGGGCAAACCAGCCAGCGTGCGCCCATCGCCGAGATGCAGCGTGACGTTCGGCGACTTGCGCACGTGCTCGCGACCCTGCGCGATCATGCTCGGCGCGATGTCGATGCCGTGCACTTCCGCGAACAGCACCCCGAAGAACGGCAGCATTCGCCCGATGCCGCAACCGATCTCGAGCATGCGCATGTCGTGGCGCAGTTCGGTGTGCAGGTAGCCGAGCACTTCGAACGCGTCGCGGCAGCCCGACAACGCGAAGTCAAACCCCGTGTACTCGCGGGTGTTGATGTAGTAGCGAGCGTTCTCGCCACCACGTGCGTCCCAGTCGGCCCGCATCCAGGCCGTCACGTCGGCGGGCGGCGGAGCTTGGCGGCGTTGGTCTTCGTTCATCGAGGTCGACGCGGAGCATAGCCAGCCCCCCAGCCCACCATGCAAGTTCGCCTTGCTGCCGTGCAGCCGCCTCTGGCAAGGCCGATGCCTCCGCCCCGTGGCCGCGACTGTCGGGGAAATCGCGCGTCCGTGTGTGGTTCTGCACACCCCGCCGCTGGCAAGGGTGGGCCCAGTGCCCTCACCCCAACCAACGCATGCACCTTCCCGCCGTCGCCACCGCCGTGCTTCTCGTTCCTTTGGCAGCACAGACGCCAGACCCCCGCCCAGAAGCCACCCTCCCACCCGCTGCCGATGCGGCAGAACCGCAGGAAACCGTCGTCATCGAACGCGCCGCCCATGCCTTTCGCGACCGGACACTGGCTGAAGGTCGCGTGCGTCGACAGCAACTACGACCAGAACTTCCTCGCCGTCGCCGAAGTGCGCGGCTCGCCATCGGCGGCATCTACGGGCCTGCATCGTTCTCGTGGACCGTGCCGAACAATCCGGTCGATGTCGGCATCGACCTTTCGGCGCAGGGCTTCGCGCTCGGCAGCGAGTGCTTGAACCTGTTCAACATGAGCAACATCGTCGACTTCCGCGTGAAGTGACGGTCGGCAAGTGGGCCGTGCGCGATCGAGTCATCGACAGGGTTCTCCCGGCAAGCACGGCCGCGATAGCATGCGCGGCCTGAGCTTCGGCAATCGCCGCGCCCGCCACGCAAGTCTCGCCATGCGTCACCTGTCCCTGCTGCTCTTCACCGCCACTCTCCTCGGCCAAAGCCATACGAGCCCTTTGCACTTCGCGGTGACCGAGGGACCGACGAACAATTCGCTGCCGTTCGGTGCCGGAGGCGCTGGCATGACGCCGCTGCGCTACCTGCAGATCCACGATGGCGTGCCGGCGATGACGATCAGCGGCATGGCGTTTCGACACAACACATCGCTCCTCGGAGTGGTGCATGCTCCGTTCACGGTCACGGTCGATGTCTGGATGTCGACATCGACGGTGGCGGCAACCGCCGCGTTTGCAGCGTTTGCCACGAACCACGGGCCAAACAAGGTGCAGGTGGTCACCAACCGCGTAGTTTCGATTCCAGGCAACGATCCATCGCGCATTCCGAACCCATTCAATATCGACGTGCCGTTCGACCCCGGCGTCACCTTCCTGTTTGCGGGTGGTGGCGCTTCGCTGTGCTGGGAAATGCAACTTACGGCTCGCACCAACACGGACAACGTGCCATTCGACGCCGTCGCCAACATCGGCAACGCGAATCCGCCCACGCTGCATTCCCCGTCGTACACCGGCTGCCTAGCAACCGGGCGCACGTTGCCGATGACGCTGTCGCCGTACTTCAATCCGATCCTGGCGCCGACGTCGTGGCAGAACGGAAATGGCTCGCTCGCAACGAGCGCGGTGCAACTCGCCGCCAACGGGATCGTCGTGTTCGTGCACGGCACCGACCGCACCACGTGGAACGGCCTGCCATTGCCGTTCTTGATCCCGGGCAGCACCGGCGCGCCTTCCGGCCCGTGCACCTTGCTCACCGATCTCGGCTTCACTCGCCCTGCGATTGCCGCTGCGAATGGAACCGCGACGAACATCCTGAGTTTCCCGCTCACGCCAGCACTGCACGGTGCCACGTTCTACACGCAGGTCGTCGGCCTCGATCAGCCCGCCAACGCACTCGGCCTCACCGCCAGCAACCTGATCACCCAGCAACTGTGTGCCACGTACCTGGCACCAGGCGTGCAACGCGTCTACCTCACCGGCTCACTCGGCCCAGTCGGCACGATCAGCGGCCTCGCCCTGATCACCCGGTTCTACTAGGCCCTTGAACGTCGCTTCGACTGCCTCGTCCCAAGCCAGCCGATGCCGCCCTTGCGCACCGCTGCCGTAGAACGATGATCGAACGCATGCCGACCGCGCCGTCCTTCGTCGATCCGAGCCTCGATCTCTTCGCCGAGATCGCCAAGCTGCGCCGTGCGAAGAAGGCGCTGATCCTCGCGCACTACTACCAGGACCCCGACATCCAGGACATCGCCGACCACCTCGGCGATTCGCTCGAACTGGCGAAGCGCGCGCGCGACGCCAAGGACGCCGAGGTCATCCTGTTCTGCGGCGTGCACTTCATGGCGGAGACCGCCAAGATCGTGAACCCGTCGAAGGTCGTGATCATCCCCGATCTCGAGGCCGGCTGCTCGCTCGCCGAACAATGCCCGGCCGACCAACTGCGCGCGTGGAAGGCGCGCCATCCCGACCACTGGGTCGTGATGTACATCAATTGCTCGGCGGCGACGAAGGCGGAGAGCGACATCATCTGCACGTCGAGCAACGCCGAGAAGATCATCCGCTCGGTGCCCGCCGATCGGCCGATCCTGTTCGGCCCCGACAAGAACCTCGGTGCGTTCCTGATGAAGAAGACCGGCCGCAAGATGGACCTGTGGCCGGGTGCCTGCATGGTGCACGAGACGTTCAGCTCGCAGAAGATCGCGGCGCTGAAGGGCAAGCACCCCGACGCGAAGTTCATCGCGCATCCAGAATGCGAGGACCACGTGCTGCTGCTCGCCGACTTCGTCGGTTCGACCAGCAAGCTGCTCGAGTTCGTGCAGAAGGACGCCGGCCGCAAGTACATCGTCGGCACCGAGACCGGCATCCTGCACACGATGCACAAGGCAGCGCCGCACAAGGAGCTGATCCCGGTTCCTTACGAAGACCGCACCGCCGCCTGCCAGGGCTGCAATGCGTGCCCGCACATGAAGCGGAACACGCTGGAGAAGATCTACCTGGCGCTGCGCGACCTGAAGCCGCGCATCGAGATGCCCGAAGCACTGCGCGTGCGCGCGCTGGTGCCGCTCGAACGCATGCTCGCGATCAGCTGATGGCGTGGGGCGATCGTTCCGCACGATGCCCCGGCGGCGAGCCCGCCTCGTCTCGGCGCGAGACAATGCCGCTGCCTGCAACGGAGAACCCACCGACGCCTGCCGATGCAGGCGACATGCGGACGTGGTTCCAGGACCTGTCGATCGCGACGCGAGTAGCGCTCGGTTGCGCCGCCATCGCGGCCCTCGGCGGCCTGTGCGTCGCCAGCGCTGCGGCGATGCATTCGCCCGGCGCGGCCCTGCGCGCCTTCCTGCAGGTGGCGGCCATCGCCATGCTGGTCGCCGGCGCCGTCTTCGCGCTGTGCCGCTGGTTGCTCGGCCGCGAACTGGCGACGCTGCACCAACTGGCGGCGGCGATCGACAGCGTCGAACTCGACGGCAGCCCGCTCTATCGCAACCTGCCGGCGCGCGGTCCTCGCGAAGTGGAGCGCATCGTCGCCGCGTGGAACGGGTTTGCGCTGCGCTTCGACATCAAGATGCACGCGGTGCGCGACATGGCGACGGCGCTCAACGCCGGCGCCCAGCAACTGAGCACTTCGGGCCCCGATCTGGCGCAACGCGCCCAGGCCCAGGCCGAAGCCGTGCAGGAAGTCGCAACGCGCGTGCGCAGCGCGGTCGACGGCACCGGTTCCACCCAGCGTCGCGTCGACAGCACGGCCGAACGGGCGCGAACCTGCAAGCAACGGCTGCAGGAGGCCTGCCAGCAGATGGGCCGCATCGGCGCCACCATCCAGGAACTCGGCAACGCCAGCAAGACCACCCAGACCGTGCTGCAGACGATCGACCAGGTGGCGTTCCAGACCAACCTGCTGGCGCGGAACGCCGCGATCGACGCGGCCCGCGCTGGCGACCACGGTCGCGGCTTCGCGGTCGTCGCCGACGAGGTGCGCTCGCTGGCCAAACGCAGCGCCGACGCGGCGCACGGCAATGAGGACGTGATCGCCCGCTCGCTGCGCGCATCAGTGCAGGGGCAGGAGCTGGTGGCGGCGATGAACACGGCGCTGGCCGAGGCACTGGGCTCGATGCAGGACCTGCACGGCGAAGCCTTGCAGCTGCAGCAGGAAATGGCGGCGCAGAGCGACGCGGTGGTGATCGCGTGTGCGCGCAGCGAGGACCTGCTGCAGCAGGTCGAAGCGGCGACGACGGCCGCCACCGAAGTGGCCGCGTGCGCCGACTCGATCACCACGGCCGCCGCCGCGGTCGAGGCCTGCGTCTGGCCGCCGCCCGAAGACGACGATCGCGACATCGTCGCGGTCGGCGAAGCCGACGTGGTCTGAGCGTCGCGCGGTAGCAACCGCGAACCCGAACGCATCAGGTGCATCGCGGGGACCGAGGTGGCAACATGCCATGCCAAGGACCATGGCGACCACGACCACCCCGCAAGCGGCAGTCTCGAGCAATCCTTTCGCCGACGAACTTCGCACCGGCCGCAGTGCCAGGCCCTGCGTGCTGGTGATCTTCGGCGCCACCGGCGACCTCACCAAACGCAAGCTGGTGCCGTCGCTGATGGGCCTCGCCAAGGACGGCCTGCTGCCGCCCGCCTTCGCGGTGGTCGGCTTCGCCCGTCGCCCGTGGACCGACGACGGCTTCCGGCAGGAACTCGCCGACGGCGTCAAGCAGTTCGGCCGCCCGGACACCCAGGCGCACTTCGATGCGCTGGCCGACGCCTTCACCTTCCACCAGTCGGATTTCGGTGAGACCGCCGGCTACCTCGCCCTGAAGCAGAAGCTCGACCAGATCGACCGCCAGCGCGGCACCGCCGGCAACCGCATCTTCTACCTGGCGACGCCGCCGAGTTCGTATTCGGCGATCCTGCAGAACCTCGCCACGACCGGCCTCTCCAAGGAGCAGGACGGCAAGTTCGCGCGCGTCATCGTCGAGAAGCCGTTCGGCCGCGACATCGGCACCGCGGTGGCCCTGAACGACCAGGTGCGCGCCGCCTTCCACGAGCGGCAGGTGTTCCGCATCGACCACTACCTCGGCACGGAGACGGTCCCGACCATCC
>SXPB01000255.1 GCA_005776475.1 Planctomycetia bacterium | reverse complement strand
GGATGTTCTGCAGGTTCGGATCTTCGGAACTGAGACGCCCGGTCGCCGCCACTGTCTGGTTGAACGTCGTGTGCACGCGCTTGCTGCTCGGATCGATTAGCAGCGGCAGGCTGTCGACGTAGGTGCCCTTCAACTTGCTGAGCTGTCGCCACTCGAGCGCCAGTTGCGCGACTTCGTGGTGCGGGGCGAGTTTCTCCAGCACGTCGTGGTCGGTCTTGTACTGCCCGGTCGCCGTGCGCTTGGGCTTCTGCATGTCGGCGAGCCGGTGCGCTTCGAGTTCGTCGAACAGCACGGTGCCCAGTTGTTGGGGCGAGCCGAGATTGAAGGCGTGGCCGGCGCGTTCGTGCACACGCTGCTGCAGCGCGTCGATCCGGGATTGCAGGTCCTGCGACAACTGGCCCAGGTGGTGGCGATCGATGGCGATGCCTTCCCACTCCATGTCGAGCAACACCGGCTGCAGCGGCAGTTCGAGGTCGCGGTAGATCGCGGTGACGCCGAGCTTGTCGAGTTGCTCCTGCAGCGGTGCGGCAAGGCGCAGGATCAGGTCGGCTTCTTCGTTGGCGAACGCGGCGACGAGGCTGACGTCGACGTCGGCGAACGTGCGCTGCTTCTTGCCGGTGCCGACCAGGTCCTTCTTCGCGGTCTTCTTGAAGGCGAACTGCCGCAACGCCTGCGCCTCCAGCGAGTGCGAGGCGGTGCCCGGTTCGCAGCAGTAGCTGGCGAGCTCGGTGTCGAGGGCGATGCCGGCGAGCGTGAGTCCGGCCTGCCGCAGCAGTGCTTCGAGGCGTTTGGCATCGTGCGCCGCCTTGCCGATCGCGCGGTCGGCGAACCACGGCGCCAGCGCCGCCAGCACGGCGGTGCGGCCGCCCGGCAGCACCGGCGGCTGGGCGTCGAGGGGGACATAGGTGGCGCGGCCCGGGGTCGCGGCGAACGCGAGTCCGACCAGCTTGCGTTGCCGGATCGTGCCGCCGGTCGCTTCCGGCGCGACCGCGACCAGCGCCTTGCCAGCGAGGCGGGCCAGCAACGCCGCCAGATCGGCTTCGCCGTGCACGACGTCGTACTGCTGGGCCACGTCCGCTTGCGGGGCGGGGCGGGCGGCGAGGTCGGCGAGCAGGTTGGTGAACTCGAGCCGTTGGAACACCGGCCGCAGCAGCTCGGGATCGAGCGCCGGCGCCGACAACTCGGCCACCGTGACCGGCAGCGGCACGTCGGTGACCAGCGTGACCAGTTGTTTGCTCAGGATCGCCAGGGCCTGGTTGTCGGTCAGCGACTGCCGGATCGACGCCTTCTTCACTTCCGGCAACCGCGCGTAGATGCCATCGAGCGAGCCGAACTGCTGCAGCAACTCGACGGCGGTCTTCTCGCCGACCTTGGGCACGCCGGGCACGTTGTCGCTGCTG
This sequence comes from Planctomycetia bacterium, assembly GCA_005776475.1. GTDB lineage: Bacteria > Planctomycetota > UBA1135 > UBA1135 > UBA2386 > UBA2386. The sequence continues at coordinate 5,783 of SXPB01000255.1, read as the reverse complement.
TCGCCCATCAGCGCCAACAGGTCGATCATTGCCGTGGTCGGCACGCCCCATTTCGCCAGCGCCGCTTCGGCATCGACGATCTCCGGCTTGCTGGTCGAACTGCGCAGGTTCCACAGCTTCACCTTGTCGTCGACGATCTGCAGGAAGTCCTTGTCGCCGGTGACGATGAAGACCTCCATGCCGGCGTCGCGGCCCTGCACCGCCAGCGTCGCGATCACGTCGTCGGCTTCGTGGGTGTCGCTTTCGACCACGCGCAGACCGAACCCGGCTGTCGCTTCGCGGATGTCGGCGAGCTGCACGCGCATCTCGTCGGGCATCTTCTGGCGCGTCGATTTGTATTCGGGATACAGCTGGGTGCGCTGCAACTCGCCGCGCGGTCCGTCGAAGGCGATCGCCGCCGCGTCCGGCTTTTCGCGCTGCAGCAGCGCGCGCAGCGTCGTGCAGAAGCCGTAGGTCGCCGCCGTCGGGTGGCCGCTCTTGGTGGTGAGCGGGGAGCGGCCGGTGCCCTGGAATGCGAAGAAGCTGCGGTAGGCGAGTGCCGTGCCGTCGATCAGGAATAGCCGCTGCGCCATGGTTGCGTTTGTAGCGGAGGGCGTGAGCATGAACCACGCACGCTTGCCGTTGGCACGGAACACGGTTACAAGCCGACGCGTCGTAGCGTGTGCGCCGAGGCGCTAGCACTCCGCGATCGTCTCGGGCTCCCTGTCAACCTCTCTCGAATCAGGAGTCACCATGCGAAACCCCGCCATGTACACGGGGCCTGTTTCCGCGTTTCTGTTCGCAGCGGCAATGAGCACGGCCGCCTTGGCACAGACCGCGCCGCCGATCGGCCATTGGGAATATGTCCGGCACCAGAGTGGATCGTTCGACAATCCGACGCCGGTCGAAGGCGTCGTCTGGCGCGACTTCGTGTCGGCCGGCCAGGCGGCGACCTGGATCCGCCTCGAGTTCCACCGGTGGCACCTCGATCGCGGCAGCTACCTGCGCATCGTGTCGTTGGCCGACGGTGACTTCCAGACCATGCGCGCGCACCACGTCGACCAGTGGCAGTCGACCAGCGCCTACTTCAACGGCAACACCGTGTTGCTCGAACTGGTCGCCGGCCCACGCACGAAGAACAACTTCGTCGACATCGACCGGGTGATGGCCGGGGATCCTGCGGGCGAAGACGGGGAGGACTCGATCTGCGGCACCCAGGACAACCGCACGCCATCGACGCACGGCGCCGTCGGCCGCATTTTCTCGATCGGCTGCAGCGGCTGGATCATCACCAATGCGGCGGGTGGGTCGACCACCGACAAGCTGCACTTGTCGGCCGGCCACTGCTACGCAACCTCGCAGGTGCTGCAGTTCGCGGTGCCGTCGTCGAACAACAACTGCTCGCTGGTGCATCCACCCGCGGCAAAGCAGTTCGCCATCGACTCGGCGGGTTCGCAGTCGACCAACGGCGGCGTCGGCAATGACTGGTGGGTGTTCAAGTGCTTCCCGAACTCGACCACCGGCCGCACCAGCTGGCAGGAGCAGGCGACGGCGTTGACGCTGTCGACGTCGATCCCGGCGAACGGCACGACGCTGCGCAACTACGGTTTCGGCCTCGACGGCACCAGTGCCAACAATGCCACCGGCAGCAGTTGCTCGTGCTCGGCGTCGGGCGGCACCGGTTCGCGCAACCAGACGCAGCAGACGCACACCGGCTCGCTCAGCAGCGCGTCGGGCACTGCGCTGAACCACACCATCGACACCTGCGGCGGCAACTCCGGTTCGGTGTTGATGAACAACTCGACCAACGCCGTGGTCGGCATCCACTCGCACGGCGGCTGCACCTCGGGCGGTGGCAGCAACGCCGGCACTGCGATCACGCACGCGAGCCTGCAAGCGGCGATCACGGCGATGAGCAGCGGTGGCGGTGGTACGCCAGCCAACGACAATTGCAGCGGCGCCATCACGGTGGCCGTCGGCAACTCCGCGACCTACTCGACGACCTCGGCGACCACGTCGACGCCGGCGTTCACCTGCGGCAGCGGCGGCAAGGACCTGTGGTTCAAGTACACCACGAACTGTGCGGCGACGGTGACGTTCCACACCTGCTCGACCAGCACCAATTTCGACACGGTCCTGCAGGTCTACAGCGGCAGCTGCAGCGCCTTGACCTCGCTCGGCTGCAACGACGACTGGAGCGGTTGCTCGTCCAGCACCGTGCGCTCGCGCGTCGCGGTCACGACCACCGGAGCGACCACGCTCTACGTGCGCGTCGGTGGCTACAACAGCGCGTCGGGTTCGTTCGTGCTGAACGTCGCCAACTCGAGCTGCCCGTGAGCGGGCACGGCGCGCGTCAGTCGACCAGGCAGTGCGGGTAGCCGCACTGCTCGGCGGCGGCGCGCGCCGGCTGCAGCGCCTCGCGCGCTGCGGCCGTGCACTGGACCAGGACGCCGCCGGGGCGGGCCTGCTGCAGCAGCGGCAACAGTTCGTCGCGCGGCCGTTCGGTGCCGGTCATCGCCGCGGTGAAGCCGCCGAGGAAGGCGCCGACGCCCGCACCCAGCGGGACCGCGATCTCGAGCAGCCCGCCCAGGAACCCAAACCCGCCGGCGAGCAGGCCGTTGGTCGCGCCGCCGAGGATGGCGCCGAGACCGACCGCACGCGCGGCGCCGCGCCGCCAGCGGGTCGCCATGGGATCGCGCCCGGCCCGCACCAGGCTGGCCAGATGCTCTGGGCCATCGGCCTTCGGATAACGACGCACGGCGACGCCAGGGCTCGGTGCGCCCGCCAGTGCGTGGGGCTCGCCCGGTCCGGTCGCGACGAGCACGAACAGCGTGGCCATGCCGGGTCAGCCGGTCAGCATCTTCAACGCCACGAAGCCGCCGATGAGCATCAGCGTGCCCACGATCGTGACCATCGCGAACCGGCGCTCGATGAAGTCCTTGATCGGTGGGCCGAAGCGGCGGAACAGCCAGGCGACGAGGAAGAACCGCGCGCTGCGGCCGATGACCGAGGCCAGCACGAACATCGGGAAGTTGGTCGCGAACACCCCCGCGGTGATCGTGATCACCTTGTAGGGAATGGGCGTGAACGCGGCGACGAACACGATCCAGAAGTCGTACTCCTTGTAGAGTTCGCCGACCCGATCGAACGTCGCCTGGCTGAATACGTAGTTCAGGAAGAAGCCGGACACGTAGTCCAGGTTCCAGAGGAACCTCCCGATGCCGTAGCCGGCGATGCCGCCGAGCACGGACGCGACCGAGCACCACGCCGCGAACACGTAGCCCTTGCGCACGTTGCCGATGCAGAGCGCGATGAGCAGGACGTCCGGCGGGATCGGGAAGAAGCTGCTTTCCGCGAAGCTCAGGATGACCAGGGCGGGGATCGCGTAGGGCGTGTAGGCCCAGTGCAGCACCCAGTCGTAGAGGCGGCGAATGAGGCCTTTGCGCGATCCGGTGGAGACGGCAGGAGCAGTGTCGAGAGTGGGTTCGGGCACGGTAGGTAGGGGGTTATCGGTCGGCCGGGCCGTACATCTCGTGCACGTCCAGTTGCACTGGCCCGTCCTCGCCCGAGCGGGCGATGCGCGGCGAGTACACCAGGGTCCACGGTCCCTTGTGCGCACGCAGTTCCTCGAACCGGCTGAGACCACGCACGAGCCGGGCCGCCAGGATGCAGCCGTCGGCGACGAACCGGATGCGCAGGTCCTGGCCGCGGCCGTCGATGAACGGCTGCCCGACCGCCATCACCGCGCGGGTCAGGAACCGCGGCCGCGGACTGCCCATGCCAAACGGGCCGAGCATGTCGAGCTTGCGCACCGTGTGCGGGTCGAGTTCCGGGAACGTCGCGATTCCGTCGGGGCCGAAGTCGTCGTTGGCGCGAGGTTGCGTCGCGCAGACTTCGGCGAAGCGCGTGCGGAACGCCTCGAACTTGTCGCGCGTGACCTCGAGTCCGGCGGCGGCGGCGTGGCCACCGTGCGCGACCAGCAGGTCGGCACAGGCGCCGAGCGCATGGCGAAGGTGCAGGCCATTGGTGCAGCGGCCGGAGCCGCGGCCGACGGGGCCCGAGAACGCGACCAGCACGCACGGCTTGTGGGTGCTCTCGGCGACGCGCGCGGCGACGATGCCGAGCACGCCCGGATGCCAGTGGTCGGCGCCGAGCACGACCGCAGGGCCGGTCTCCTGCTTCGCCAGCAGCAGCACCTCGTCCTGCAGCAGCCGTTCGACGCGCCGTCGTTCCTCGTTGTGGCCTTCGAGCACCTTCGCCGCGACCTGCGCCTCGTGGTATCCCTTCGCGCACAGCAGCGCGACGGCGTCGTTGCCGTGGCCGACGCGGCCGGCGGCGTTGATCAGGGGCGCCAGCCGGAACGCGATGTCCTCGACGTCGGCGCCGCGATGCTGCAGCCCGGCGGCGTCCATCAACGCGCGCACGCCGGGATTGCGACTCTGGGCGAGGGCGGCGAGGCCGTTGTGCACCAGCGTGCGGTTCTCGCCGCGCAACGGCGCCACGTCGGCGATCGTGCCCAGCGCGATGTAGCCCATCGCGTCGACCAGGAACTCGGCGAACTCGGGGCTCTGCAGCAGGCTGCCCGACAACGCCGAAGCGATGCCGGCGGCGAGCCGGAACGCGACGCCGACCCCGGCCAGGTCGCGGTCTGGATAGCCGGCGTCGGGCAGGCGCGGGTTGAGCAGCGCGAACGGCTGCGCCCGGTTCTCGTTGGTGCCGTGGTGGTCGGTGACGATCACGTCGATGCCGGCCTGCTGCAACTCAGCGACGCTGGCGACGGCGTTGGTGCCGTTGTCGACCGAGATCACCAGCGTGTGACCACCGGCCTTGATGGCGTCGACCGAGGCGCGCGAGATCGAGTAGCCGTCGGCGCGGGCCGGGATGAACGGTCGGCTGGTCGCCGACAGCAGCCCGAAGAACTTGTGCAGCAGCACCGTTCCGCTGATGCCGTCGACGTCGTAATCGCCGTGGATGAGGATCTTCTCGCCATGCCGCAGCGCCCGACGGATCCGGTCGACGGCCTTCTGCATGTCGTGGAACGCGAACGGGTCGTGCAGCGAGCCGAGATCGGGCCGCAAGTGGCGTTTCACCGCTTCGGGCGAATCGTGCCCGCGCGCCAGCAGGACCCGCACCAGCAGGGGCGGCAGGCCGATCGTCCGTGCCAACGCCTGTTCGCGTGGATCGGGTGGCGGCGTCTTCGGTGCGGTGCCTCGCATTGCGGCGCGGTATGGTAGCCGGTACCCGCGCGATGCCTAGAACCGACTCCGACCGTTCCTCCGCATTGCGGCAGCTGCCGCCCGTCGACCAGATCCTCCGCATCGAGGCGCTGCAGGCGTCGCCACGCGCGGTGCTGACCCGCGTCGCGCGGGCGTTCATCGACGAAACCCGCGCCGCCGTGCTCGCCGGCTCGCTCGACGCCGCAGCCGTGGCCGCGCGCTGCCAGCCGAAGGCCCTCGTCGCCGATTTGCTGGCGCGAGTGCAGGCGGCGATCCGCCCGCGGCACGAACGGGTCTTCAACGCCACCGGCGTCGTGCTGCACACCGGTATCGGTCGTGCGCCGTGGCCGGTCGCCGCGGTCGCGGCGCTGCAAGCTGCCGCCGGTTATGCGGTCGTCGAGGTCGATCCGCACAGCGGGCAGCGCGACCAGCGCGAACTCGGCGTCGCCGCCCAGCTGCAGGCGATCACCGGCGTCGACGGGGCGCTGGTGGTGAACAACAACGCCGCTGCCGTCACCCTGATGCTGGCCGCGTTGACCGCCGGCCGTGAGGTCGTGATCTCGCGCGGCGAACTGGTCGAGATCGGCG
>SXPB01000254.1 GCA_005776475.1 Planctomycetia bacterium | reverse complement strand
CACGTCGAGGATCAGCAGGTCGATGCCGCCCTCCAGCATGCGCTCGCGCGCGCGGGGTCCGGTCAGGACGTGGTCGGCGTGCCACGACTCGAGGCCAAGGTTGTCGCACAGCATCTCGCCGAGTGCGCGTTCATCTTCGGCAACCAGGATCCAGCGGCTCATGTGGACGCTCCCAACGGCAGCGAAATCGTGAGCGTGCAGCCGCGGTCGCGCCCATCGCTGTGCACGGCGACGGTGCCGCCGTGCGCTTGCACCAGCTGACGCACCAGATGCAAGCCGAGCCCGGTGCCGCCGCCGGCGTCTTCGGAGCCGCGCCAGAACGGCTCGAACGCATGCGCGCGTTCGGTCGCGTCGAGGCCGCGGCCGTGGTCGCTCACCTCGACCTGCATGCGTTCGGCGAGCTGGGTTGCGCGGATGCACACGGCGCTGCCCGCCGGCGAGAACTTGATCGCGTTGTCGAGCAGGTTGCGCAGCACCAGCTGCATCGATGTGTTGTCGCGTCGCCAGGGCAGTGGGCCCTTGGCTTGCACGTCGAGGGTGACGTCGCCCGCCAGGGCGCGGGCGCGCATCGCTTCGGCGGCGGCGTGCACGTCGGCCGCGAGGTCGCCGTCGTCGAGGCGTGGCACCGGTCGCGTCGCCCGCAGCCCCGCGGCGGTGAGCACGTTGTCGAGGCCGCGTTCGAGGCGTTCGGCCTCCTGCAGGCCGGTGGCCAGCCACTTCTCGCGCTTCTCTTCCGGCACGCGCCCGTCGCGCAGCGATTCGAGCAACAGGCGCATCGTCGCCAGCGGCGTCTTCAGTTCGTGGGTGGCGCCGGTGAGGAAGCGATCCTGCATCGCGCGAACCGCAGCCTCGCGCCGCACCGAGGCGACGTAGAGCCAGGTCAGCGCGACCAGCACGAGGGCGAAGAAGGCGCCTTCGCTGGCGAACATGAAGTGCCGTCGCGCGGCGATCGCGTGCAGGTCCGGCACCGACTCGGCGCCGAGTGCCTGGGCGGCGCCGTGCACGTCGCCGGCGGCGAGCCGGATTCCCGCAGCTTCCAGTTCGGCGCTGGCCAGCAACTGGAAGATCGTCCACCAGAGCAGCAGGGCGAACGAGAGCCCGAGCACCAGGGCGAAGGCGAGTGAACTGCGGGGACCCGTCACGGGGTCACAGCGTACGCAAACGCACCGCGTAGCCGAAGGATCGCAGCGTATTGGCGTGCTGCGCGTTCGCATTGGTGTCGTGCGCGACGGTGAAGGTGCCGCGGCCGGGCGGCGTCCAGCTGCCGAGCGTCACGCCGACGGCATCGCTGAGCACGATGCCCCACGGGTTCGCCGCCGGGACCAGCGACGCGAACTGTTCGTAGATCACGAGGCCCGAGAACGCGGGGTTCGCCGCCAGCGCCAACGGCACCGCCTGTGCACCCGCCGCGGCTCCGTTGGCATCGGCCAGCACCAGCGTCGTCACGTCGGTGCTCGCCAGCAGCGTGCACGCGGTGCCCGGCAGCGTGAACGGCAGCGGCACCGAGGCATTGGTGTTGCTGAGGCCGAAGATCGCGATCGCGGCCGCGTTGGCGCCGAGGTTGGCGCCGGCGAGATGGTGCACGCCGCCGGGGCCGTAGAGGCCCGAAACCGACGCGGTCGCCAAAGGTGCGCTCGGCGCCGCGCTGCAGCCCTGGCCGTAGTTCGTGGTGCTGCCGTTGGCGAAGCCGCCGCTGGTCGAGGCGCCGTCGAGGATCGCGTGCGCGAAGCCGAAGTTCTGGATGTTGTTGCCTTCCATCACCAGTTCGATCACCAGCCATTCCCCGGTCGCCAGCGCCAACGGCACCTGCGTGGTGAACGGGAACGTCATCGTGCCGCCGGTGCCGCCCCACGGGTGCGGAGCCGCCGAGCCGCTGTCCGGCAGGTAGGTCCAGGGGCCGTCGAACACGGTGACCAGGGGCGTCGTCAGGTTGCTGGCGAAGACTGCCGTGGGTGCGGCCACCGTGGACACGCCAACACGGATCTGCAGTCGACTGATCTGGAACGGTCCCGGCGCGCCGACCGCGGGGATCGGGCCATCGAACCGCAGCTCGAGCCGGTCGAGCACGACTGGTCCGGATGCCACTTCCAGCGCGTCGTAGAACATCTGCACGCGCGCGTTCGGCTGCATGAACGGCAGCACGCTGTAGGCGCCGAGTTCGAACGCGGGCGCCGCCGTGGCGGGCAGCGTCAGGTAGTTCTGGGCGGGAAGGGACGCCGCTGCGAGGCAGAGGCACGGGGTGAAGTAGGGGAGTCGCATAGGGTGCGCGAGCCGCGTTCGGCGGCGAGAACGCGCGGCACCCTAGGTCTCGGTTGCGGACGGTGTGTCACCGTCGAGTCATTCGGGCCAACCCGGAAAATGGGCCCCCGCCCGGCCCCGGAGGGCTGTCCATGTCTTTTCAAGCTGTCGTGGGGCCGGGCGGAGACCTTTGTGCGTGAGTGCCGAAACCGTCGCGGGCGACGGTTGGTTGCCTTCGTGTGCTCGCGCCTCGCCGCCTCGGGCGTGGTGCTTGCGCCCCGCGCCGTCCGGTTGCGGCTGCAACGCGGGCATGAGAGTCGGCTCGACCAGCCATGAAGAGGGACTGGTCGGGCCGCGAGCACTCCCAGAGAATGCCCGGTGCACCCGGATCGGATTTCCCCACGCGCGACTGCGTAGCGATCTGTGCAGGTGGCCCAAGGCGGGCGATGACGCGCACAAGTTGCTTCTGGCGCGCTGTACCGAGTCTGTCGCGCTGGCCAGAATCCGGCCCCGCAGGTGTTCATGCCTACAAGTCCATGCGCTCCGCCCTTGCCCTGGCGGTGTCGCCTCGAAAACCGTGCACCAAACCCCTTTCCAGCGGTCCTTGTGGACCTTCGCCTGTGAAGCCCACGCTGCCGGCGACCGGGCGGATGCGCGCATCATCATGAAGATGATCGAGGCGATCGACGCCAGTGACTACGAGCTCGCGAGGCAACTGTGCCTGGCCCTGCGCCCCTGGTATCGCGATCGGTGTGGAGAAGTGCCGGTGCGGCGCGGGCTCGACGAAGGCGCTACCAGTGGATGACTGTCGGGCACCGGCGATGTCGCCGGCCCGCGCTCAACGGAGCAGCCGCGTCACGTGCTCGAACAGCACCACGTAGGCGTTCTGTTCGAGCGCTTCGGGTCGCAGGAACTGCACCGCGAAGCCGGCCGTGCCGCGGAAGGGGCGCAAGGTCCACGCCATCTGCACGCCGGCGAATGCGTAGAGCACGAGCCAGCCGCGCAGCGCGAAACGGTGGCGGGCATCGCGCGCGATCAGCAGTCGATAGTGGCGGGTGAGCACCTGGTGACCGGCCCATGTCGCCGTGGCAAACAACACGGCGTCGAGCAGCGTCAGCGCGTACGGGTCGGCGATCGAAGCCGACAGGAACACCGACACCGGCGCCTGTGCCGCAAGCCCGATTCCCAGCACCGCCTGTGCCGCGAGCAGCGCGCGCACCGCGGCCGGGAAGTCGTCGCGCAGGCCGAGGATCGTGTTGACGACGAAGAAGCTCGGCAGGCACAGCGCCGTGGCCATTGCCAGCAGCAGTGGCACCTTGATCGCGGCGTAGATCGCGAGGCGCCATTCGCCGGACGCGCCGCCGAGGGCCATGCCGGCGACGGCAGCACCGATGGCGGCGATCGCCGCGCACATGCGCGGCGACGGCGCCTCTGCCACTTCGCCACGCAGGAGCCGTTCTGCGGCCAGGGGCATCATCCCGCGAACAACTGGCGCAGGGCGCGCATCACACCGAGGAAGAAGTTGTCTTCGCGGGGCCGGAACAGCGTGAAGGGTAGGTCCGGCGAACCGAGGAAGGGGCGGAGCAGCCAGCCCATCTGCGCCCCGACGACGCCATAGACGAGACACCACGTGCGCAGCACGCGGCGGGCCTGGTCGTTCGCAGCGAATTGGGCGGCGCGGTTCGGTGACGGCAGGGGCGGCGCTGTCGCTTCGGCGGCGGCATCCGGGTTCGTCGCAACCGTCGTTCCAGGGACCACGGTCACGGTCGGCAGGTTTGCGAACATGGAGCGGGTCGCGCGGCGCAGCACCATGAAGCCGAGCACGCCACCCAGGGCGAAGAAGGCGACGTTGAGCAGCAGCATGAACGCGTAGCTCTTCGTGCTGGCCGCGAAGAACGCGAACACCGGTCCGAGGCTCGCGATGACCGCCAGGTTGACGAGGATCGCGATCAGCAGCAGGCGCAGGGTGCTGCCGAAGTCGAGCGGCAACCGCTGCAGCGCCGCAAACACGTAGAGCGACGGGAACGTCACCACCAGCGTGAGCAGGAACAGCAGGGGCACCTTGGCGGCGCTGGCCAGGACCTGCAGCAGGGCCTGGTCGGCACCACGGAACGCGGCGAAACAACCGAGCGCAAGGCCATACACCGCACCGAGCAGGAGGCCAAGCGCCACCAGTCGTCGCACCGGCGCGTCGATCTGGCCGCGCGCCAGGCTCTCGTTCTGCAGGAACGTGCCGCGCAGCACGCGATCGAGGGTGTGGAGCAGCGACGGATCGCGATCGACTTCCATTGCCACACTCTACACGCTTTGCAGTGCAAAGCAAAGGGCCCTGCGGCCGACCCGATGGCATCGAGCCGCTCGCATCAGTTCGCGATCGTCGCGAAGGTCGCGTTCGAGATCGTCAACCCGGCGGCGTTTGCACCTGGATCCAGGCAGATGCACTGGCAGAAGAACGCCGCGCCGATCGGGCCGGAGACCGGCGCCCACACGAAGTTCGCGCTGCCGGCAGCGCCAGACACGGTCAGCAGCACGTCCGGCGAAGCGAACGCGGCGCAGCCCGGCATGCCGAGGATCGCGCCGAGGTCGATGCCTGGCAGCTGCGTGAACCCGAACGCGAGAAAACCGAGGCTGAGGGCCGGGTTCAGGTTGGTCAGGTTCAACGTGTAGTTCTGGCCGTTCTGCGGAGCGCCAGTTGCGACCAGCGCCGGCACGCCGTTGCTGCCGACGCAGCCGCTGCCGTAGATGCCCGAGCCGAACTCCCAGGTCTGGTTCGACAGCACGTTTGGCGCCGAGACGAAGCCGCCGAAGCGGATCGTCTGGCCGATCGTCGGGAAGTACGCGAGCGCTTCGTCACGTCCCGCCTGGGTCGTGAAGGGCTGCTGCGTCCAGGTGCTGCCGTCGAACGTCCAGGTGTCGGCGAGTGGGCCCGATGCGTTTTGGCCGCCGTGCAGCACGCAGACGTTGCGCGCCAGGTCGTAGACCATCGACGCCGAACTGCGCGGCGAAGGCTTGCTGCCCGCAATCGTGACTTGCGTCCACGTGGTGCCGTTGTAGGTCCAGGTGCTGTCGGTGAAGTTGCCGCCGTCGTGGCCGCCGAACAGCACCGCCTTGGCGAGCCCGAGGTGGAAGCACATCGCCGGGCGATTGCGCGGCCCGGGCGTGCCGGCCGACGTGATCTGGGTCCACGTAGTGCCGTTGTACTCCCACGTCTGGCTGCTCGGCGGCGAGATCAGCTGGGTGGTGGCGCCGCCGAAGATCACGGTGCGTGACCGCACCGAGTCAAAGCACGCGCCGTACCAGTAACGAGGACCTGCGGTCGTCGGGGTGGTGATCTGCGTCCACGTCGTGCCGTTCCATTCCCAGGTGTCGCTGTTGGGCGGCGGGATGCTGATGGCGCTGGCCATGCCGCCGTAGAGCACCGACACGCCGCGCGTCGCATCGTGCACCAGTTGCGCGCCAAAGCGGGCGGACGGCGACGTCGCTGGCGTCTGCTGCGTCCAGTCGATGCCGTCATAGGTCCAGGTCTGGCTGTTGAGTCCCGGCGCGCTGCCGCCGAACAACACGAGGCCGTTCGAGTTCGGGTCGTAGGTCATCGCCGCGCCCGAGCGCGCGGTTGGCGACGTGGCGGGGGCCTTCTGCAGCCATTGGGCGTTGAGGGTCGTCGCGGCGGCGAGCAAGGTGGCGGCGGGAAGGAGGAAACGGTGCGGTCGCATGGGGTGCATCGGGAGTGGAAACACTATGTCGTACCAAGCGATGTTGTTGGAGCGATGGCCAACGACTTCGCGACGGTTTCGGAAGGGGGCTACGGCTGGCGCCGCTGGCGCCGCTTCCGGGCGTCGCCGCGTGGTCGGAAAACGCCCATGGCGTGGGGCTTGCGGCACGCGGTAGATTCGCTGCTGATGCAGACTTGGTGGGCTGTCGCGGCGGTGCTGGTCGTTGTGACCGCCAATGTGCTGCTGTGCGCCCCGGACTCGCTGCCTTCGGAGCGACCGCTCGTCGTGCCAGCCGACGGCTACGTGGGGTCGGGGGCCTGCCGATCCTGCCATCCGGCCGAACACGCGTCGTGGCACGGATCGTTCCATCGCACGATGACGCAGGTGGCGACGCGGGCGACGGTCGTCGATCGTTTCGAAGAGCTCGACCTCGATTGGTTCGGGCAGCCCGTTCACCTCTCCTGGCGTGGCGAGCAACTGTGGGTCCGCTTCACGCGAACGGGGGCGCGGCCGGGGCCGGTGGAGCGTCCGGTCGAACAACTCACCGGCTCACACCATCTGCAGGTGCTGTGGTACTCGACTGGCGTCGAGCGCGAACTGGCGCCGTTGCCGATGTGCTTCAAGATCGAGGAGCGGATCTGGATTCCGCTGACGACGGTGTTCGTGTTGCCGCCGGAGTTTCGCGACGTGCCGGAACCAGGCGCCTGGAATCGCAGTTGCCTGATGTGCCATTCGACGGCGCCGCAACCGCGCGTCGACTTCGATCGCACCGACACCCACGTGTCCGAACTCGGCATCGCCTGCGAAGCGTGCCACGGTCCCGGCCACAATCACGTCGTTGCCAACCACTCGCCGATGGCGCGGTATGCACATCGCCTCGACGGCAAGGACGCCAGCGTGGTGGATCCGGGGGCGCTGCCGCCCGTGCGTTCCGCCGAGGTGTGCGGGCACTGCCATTCGGTGTCGATCCTGCGCGAGCAGTATTTCGATGCGTGGCGCGAGAGCGGGTCGCCGTTCCGGCCCGGCCGCGACCTGCAGTCGACGCATCTGACCATCGGCACCAACGACGGCGACGCCCCGGAGCTGGTGCGCGAGCTGCAGAAGAACCCGCACTTCTTCCGCAGTTCGTTCTGGTCCGATGGCGAAGTGCGGTTGTCGGGGCGCGAGTTCAGCGGTCTGAAGCAGTCCCCGTGCTACACGCACGGCGATGTGCAGAAGCAGATCGACTGCGCGTCATGCCATGCGATGCACACCGCGGACGGCAGCGCGCCGGCGGCGTGGCGCAACGACCAGTTGCTGCCGATGGCGACCGGCAACGCAGCGTGCACGCAGTGCCATTCGCAGTTCGTCGAGCCCGCCCAGTTGGCGGCGCACACGCACCATGCGCCGGATTCGATCGGCAGTTCCTGCATGGACTGCCACATGCCGCACACCTCGATCGGCTTGATGAAGGCTTCGCGCAGCCACCAGATCACGAGTCCGTCGGTGCAGAGTGAGCTGGCCACCGGGCGGCCGAACGCCTGCAACCTCTGCCACCTCGACAAGACCCTGGAGTGGACGGCGACCGCGTTGGCGACCCATTGGGGCACCGCCGCGCCTGCGCTCGACGAGGACCAGCGCACCGTTGCGGCCGGAGTGCGTTGGCTGCTCACCGGCGATGCGGGCCTGCGGTTGTTGGCGGCGTGGAGCTACGGGTGGCGGCCGGCGCAGCAGACTGCGGCGGACGAGTGGATGGCGCCGTACCTCGGCCGGTTGCTCGACGATCCGTACTACGTGGTGCGCTTCGCAGCGGCGCGTTCGTTGCGCACGTTGGCTGCCTACGATGCCGATCTCGAGCGCTACGACTTCCTGGCGGAGGCCAAGGTCGCGGCGGCGTTCGGCGTCGCGATCGATCGGCGTTGGCAGCAGCAACGGCGGCCTTCCGATCGGCCCGAGGTGCTGGTCGATGCGCAAGGCATCGTGCGCGCCCCGTTCCAGCGGTTGTTCGCGCGGCGCGACGATCGCAAGGTCTACCTGGCGGAGTGACGCGCGCGGCGCGCGGTCGCGTTCAGGCGCCGAACACGTCGGCCAGGGAGCCCGCGTCGAGGATGCGGTCGGTCCACAAGTCGATTTCGGGAAGTGCGGCGGTTTCGAGGCGGGCCCGGACGTCGGGTGGAAGGGGACCGAAGCGCTTGTCCAGCAGGCGTTGCAAGGCTTCAGCGCGGCCGCGCAGGGTGCCTTGAGCCACACCTTGAGCCACACCTTGAGCCACACCTTGAGCCACGCCGTCGGCATGTCCCTGGGCCCGGCTCTCCATGCGGATGCGTTGTCCTGTTGTCATCTTCAGTCCTTGGGGTTCGCGGAGGTTCTTCGACAAGGCCATGAGCACCTGCGTTTCGGTGAGGTCGCTGTGCTCGACAAGATACCAGCCGATCGCGTCCAGTGCGTCCTCGGGCAGTGGCGGCCCGGGGCTGCGTTCGAGGGCCTGCAGGAGATCACGCCAACTGTCGATGGCGGCGAGCAGCTCGTCGTCGGTGCAGCGCAGGATCGCGTGTTGGCAACGGAAGAGCAGTTGCACCAGCGGCGGCAGGTCCAACGGCAAGGACTCCGGCGATTGCACTGCCAGATCCACCACTACCACCGGCAGGTGCGGGGCGAACCGCGCGAACGGATCGTGCTCGTCCGCGGCATTGGCAAGCGGCACCACGGGAACGCCGTGGTGGAACAGCACCATCACGATGTCGGGCAAGTGGGTGCGCGTTCGCTGCACTAATCGCCGCAGGTGCACGCAGTAGCGCAACAGTTGCTCGCGCCAATCCGGCGCCACATCACTCTTGTGTTCGATCACGAACCACACGTACTCGTCGCAATCGAGGCGCCTGGCCACGAACACGAGGTCGGCCACGTGCGTGCGCAGGCGGATGCCGGGAATGCGCTCCTGCACGGGCGCGCAGGTGTGCCAATCGATCAGGTCGGCTTCGGCGGGCGGCAGCAGCGAACGGATCCACGACGCCGCCAGCTCGCGATGGCGCAGCACGAAGTGGAACAGTTGGTCATGGCTCGGTTGCACGGGGTCCCCTTCACAAGTGGGGGGACCGGGGGCAGCGCCGCCGCCGATTCCTTCAGCGCTGGGCGGAGGCGACGGCCGGGGCCGGGCCCGGGTGGGCGACGCGCGTCATGCAGATCTCGCGGCCGAGTCCGTGCGCGAACACCATCATCGTGGTGCTGAACGAACCATCGGCGTGCTGGTACCAGTCGATACCGTCGCTGCGCTGCGTGCCGACGATCGGGCTCCACGGGAAGTTGCCCCAGAACTGCGCGAGGGGGGCTGGATCGGTGGCGCCGTTGAGCGCTGGCACGGCCGAGCCGTCGGGCAGTTGGAGTTCGCGCGAGGTTGTCGTCGTCGCCGGTTGCTCCAGCTTCGCCGCCGGCATCACGGCACCCTGCGAAGGTACTGCGATGCCGGCGGGCTGCGGGGCGACTGCGGCCCCATCTGCGACGATTGCGGGAGCGTCCGCCTGCACGGACCCCGCGAACAGCCAGACACCGAGGCCCATGGCCACTGCGGCGCCGGCTGCGATTCCTCCGAAGTGAGCGGACGTGTTCACAGGTGGGTTTCCTGCGCGTTGGTCCACTCGGCAATGCCGTTGTTGACGTCCCAGACGATCGCCTGGAAGGCGAGGTCGTTGCCGATCACCGCCGTCGACAGCGTGTTCGGCAGGGCGAGGGTGAACTCGCGCACACCGTTGCTGAGCACGCCGGCCGCGAGCAACGTCGGCACGTCCGCGCTCCAGCCTGGGTCACCGATGAAGCTGTGGCCGATCAGGCTCGTGAACGGTGGGAAGCCGGGAAAGCCCCAGTACGACGCCGGCTTGAAGCCGACCGAGCCGCCGAGAACGACCACGCTGAACGGCGCCAGGTTGTCGGTCACGCGCACGATCAGGCCGTCGCGGCGCGGTTGGCCGCCGATATCCGGGTAGAGCCCGTTCATGCCGAAGTTGGCGCCCGCGGCACCGAGTCGCGTGCTGAGCGGATCGACGCCGCCGATGTGCAGGTTCGGGCTCGTGACGAACGGGCCGAGCACGTACGTCCACGGCGTCGTGAACGACGGCACGCCTTGCTTGCCGGCCCAGGTCGGGTGTGGTGCGCCAGCGCGTTCGTTGTCGCCGAGCGTCGCCGCGGTGTTGGCCCCGATCATGTCGGCGCGGAACAGGGAGTGGCCGTCCGTGGCAGGCCACAACGGGTTCGCGGGCAGGCCGATGCCGACATAGAAGCGATCCGGGATGCCGGCGCCGACCGTGGTGTTCACGTCGTAGACCACGAGGCCGCCGGTGATGTTGAAGCCTTCGTAGAGGATCCACGTGCCGCGCAGCGGGTTCGTCGACGGCGGCGAGGTGAGGCCGCTGACGCGCAGGTACTCGGCGGCCGCGGACATGTCGGGACCGTTCGCCGCCGTGCCTCGGCGCACCACGAGGTCGTAGGTCTCCGTGGTCGACAGCTTCTCGTCGGCGAGCCAGTGGTAGATGCCGAACATCCGGATGATGCCGTTCGCATCGCCGACCCCGCGGAAGTGCTCGACGCTGATCTCCATCAGCGCTTCTCCCGCGTTGGCCACGTCGGGCCGCCCGACGTAGGACGTGCAGGTCAGCGTCTGCCGTTCCGGATCCTGCGGGTAGAAGACGAACGGGTTGACTTGGGCAGCGAGGGTGACCGACAGGGTGGTTGCGGTCAGCAGCGAAGGGAACAACTGCATGGGGGGTCCGTTTGGATGGACGGAATGCAGTGAGAGAGCGGCTGCCGGACAATAGCCATGACCCGGCATGGAGTAACCTGACCACTTCGCCCGGTCGGGGCCTGCGCCCAGAAATTCCGGGTCGTCTTGCAGCAGCGCAGCCATCGGCGGTGTCTCCACCGGCATGACCACAATCCACGAAGTCACCTTCGCCAGCCTGCACGAACACCAGGACTTCGTGCGGTCCCTGGCTCGCAGCCTGGTGCGGGATCCGCATGCCGCCGAAGACGTTGCGCAGGACACCTGGCTCACCTTCTTGCGGCGGCCGCCGCGCCTGGCCGGTGCGGTGCGGGGCTGGCTCGCGCAAGTGGTGCAGAACCGGGCCCGCAACCGCCACCGCGAAGCGACGCGGCGAGCCGTCCGGGAAGACGTCGTTGCGCGCGCGCGCGACGTCGTCGACTCCGACGCCGTCGAACGGCTCGAAATCCAGCAGCGCGTCGTGGCGGCCGTGCTGGCACTCGACGAGCCGCAGCGCACCACCCTGCTGCTGCACTACTTCGAAGGGTTGACCGCGCAAGCGATCGCGCAGCGATTGGGTGTGCCGGCTGGCACCGTGCGTTCGCGCATCAGTCGAGCCCTGGCCGATCTGCGCGAGCGGTTGGACCGCCAGGACCCGCGCGGGCGCGCCGCCTGGTTGCCGGGCGTGACGATGCTGGCGGGTGGCGGCGAAACGGTTGCCGTCGGCGCCGTCGTGTGGGTTGGCGTCGCGTTCGTTGCCGCCGCGGCAGTGGTCGCCTCGGTGTCGTTCTGGTCATCGCCCGTGCCGGAGGTTCCCGTCGTCGGGACAACCCTGGCGAATGCCGCCGCGGACGTGAAGGGACCGGATGCCGATTCGACGCCAACCGACGCGCCGTCGCGAGACGGTGCCGGCGAGCGCATTCCCGTCGCGGCCGAGCCAGCGGTGGTGTTGTTGCCGGATCCGGATTTCGCAGTGATGCCGTTGCCGGAAGTACGGCGCGTGGTCGCGTGGATCCAGCATCTGCTGCGCCAGCGCCTGCTGGTGCCGGCCGCCGAGATCGTCGGGCCCGAACTTGCGTCGTTCGCCAGCCGCGGCGCCGGAGGGGCCACGCGCCTGCTGCGACGGGAGTGGGCGCACTTCGAGAGCAACGACGCGGTCGGAGTGCGCGAGGGCGGCTCGTACTGGTCGTTCGTGCAGCGCAGCCACTCGTACGACGACCAGACCGAGCTGAGCCTCGAACAAGGACAGTACGGGCCGCATCGCGGACGCTCGTGGCTGCTGCCGATCGGCAACGTGCCGCTGGCCGACGTCGCCGCGGCGGCGCCGGCGGCGTTCGCCGGGAACATCGAGGCCTACGAACTGCTGTGGCAACCGTCGCAACGCGATGGCGAGGTCGACGCGGGATGGCTCGCGAGTGTGCAGAAGCAGGGCCTCGATGCCGATCGGCGGGCGACGGCCGACACGACGTACATGCTGCGCCGCAGTGCGGCCGGAGAGCGCGACGCGTTGTTCGCGTTCCGCGTGGTCGACACCGACACGTTCGGCCACACGCTGGTGTTCCGCGAACTGGCAGTGTTCGCGCGCGGCGAGGTGCCACCGGCGCGGCTGCCGGCTCGCCCCGACGGCGAAGTGCCGGAATGGCTGACGGGCCGCGACGTCGAGGCCCTGCTGGCGACGCTGCGGCGGGTGCGCGGGGTGGCGCAGTCGCGCCTGCTCGCCGTGGCGGCACCGGTGCAGACGGCGCATGCCGACTGGTTGCTCGATCCGGCGAACGGACTGTGTCGCGTGCTCGAACTCGGCCGCTTCGATGCGCTCACCACGGAACGCTGTGGCGCGAGCGGCTATTCGTTCGCGAAGCGGTCGCACGACTGGAATGCCCACGAGATCTGCTTGAATGGCGGCACGCTCCGCGTGCAGTGCGGTTTCGTCGTCGACCTCGGCGCGGTCGCCTTGCGCGACGCCGCGGTCGGCATCGTGGGTGAGGGCGGGAACGAACAGCAAGCGCGGTGGTTGCGGGCGTGGCGCCCGACGCGAGTCGATGGTTCGTTCGCGATCAGCGACGCGGAGGCGGTCACCGCGACGGTGAACAACGTCGACGATTCGGCTTTCGTCGTCGTCGGACACTGTTATCTGCTGCGCACCGTCGAGTCCGAGCGCAGCGACCTCGTGCTCGTGCACGTGCTGGCCAAGGACGAGGACGCCGCCACGTTCGCGTTCCGCATCCTGGAGTCGCAATGAAACCGCTTCGTGCTGTTGTCGTCCCGTTCGCACTCGCCGTCGTCGCTGGCGCCGTCATGGCCCAGGAAGGCGACGGGCTGCCGACGGAACACGTCCAAATCGTGCCGCCCGGTGCCTTCATCGATCTCGACACCGGCCTGTTGTTGCCGTCGCGCACGTTCCGCAAGGACAAGGCCGACCTGCATTTCGGCCGCGACGGCGCCGGGTTCTTCCTCGAACCGTTGGCGGGTGGGGCGCGCACGCGCAGCGATGCGGTGTCGCCGCCGGACGAGCTGTCGACCGAGCGGGTCCGCATTGCACGCCACGACGATGGCGCCCTGGTGCTGTTCGCGCGCACCGACCGCGGCATGGCGCGCGTCGAGTTGATGGTCGCGGATCCGTACGCCACGGCGTCCGCCTCGCTGCGATGGGTGGTGGTGCCGCCGAAGTCGCCGCTGTTCCTGCCGGCGCCCACGGACCTGCAGTCGACGTGGAAGGGCGACACGCTCGAAGTCACCTGGCAAGGCGACGAACCGCGGTGGCTCGTCGAAGTCACGACCGCCGGCGCCACCACGAAGGTCCTGGTGGAAGCGAAGCGCGCGTCGATTCCCGGTCTCGCGCCGACGGCACGCCACCACATCGTCGTGCGCGGAGTCGCCGCCGAGGGCACCGTGACGATGCCCGCGGACGTCGTGCAGCACGGGCCGCGGCAGGTGCCGGTGCGTGGCGTCGCCGAGTACTCGGACCGGTGGTACGACGATGTCGGCGGCCTGAAGCTGAGCACCGGCGCACCGGTGACCATCGATGCGGAAGTCGTGTTCTACCTCTACGGCGTGACGGTGCCCGGCGGCGGCGTGCGCAAGATGGGCGAGGGGGAACGCGTGTTCGCCGCCCTGCACGAACTGCCGGGCGGAGCCTACCCGCCGACCTACGGCCGTCTCGACGACCACGACGTGCTCGCCATCCGCACCGCCGATGGCCGGTTCGGCAAGGTCTGGCTCGAACCGGCGAAGGGCGCTGACGTGCGCAGTGGCATGCGTGTGCATTTCGTGTTCCTTCCCGACGGCCGGCGCAGGCTGCTGGCGCCGCCGCGCGAACTCACGTGGGGCAGCATCGCCGACGGCATCCGCCTCGCGTGGCAAGGCGAGCAGGGGCTGCGGCATCGAGTGCAGATCGGCGACAAGATCGTCTTCGAGGGCGCCGACACCGCGTGTGTGCTGAAGGGCCTCGCCAGCTGCGCGGTGTTCGAATGTGGCGTGCAGGCGATCGGCGCCGACGGCGAGTTGTCGTCGGCGGCGCGCACGGTGCTGCACACGCACGGTCCCGCAGCCCGCTTTGCCCAAGCGACCATCGGCAGCGACAACGGCATCACGTTCGCGACCGGCGAACTGACGAAGATGAGCGACGGCCCCGATCTGGCGATCGTCAACAGCGCCGGCGGGGCGTCGTATCTCGGCTTCCAGGCCAAGGCAGGCATGGCGGGGGCCGGCGAGGTCACGTTCGGCGATTTCGCGGCAGCGGCGAAGCTCGGCTACGGCGAGCACTTCGCCAGCGACAATCGCGAGGCCAACGCCGACCGCTTCTTCGTGCGCACGCCGGACGGCGGCATGGCGTCGGTCCGCATCGTCCGGCGCGAACACCCGGACAACGTGATCGAGTATATCTGGGTGCCGAAGCGGTGACATGGCGTCGGCGGCAATTTCGTGCATCCGATCGCGCCGCCGCGGAGTGTTGCCCTGCGTGACGGACATCAACGAGCCTCCGAGCGTCGGCAACGAACTGGCGCAGCACAGCGCGTCGCTGCGGCGCCTGGCCCAGGATCTGGTCGGTGGGATCGACGCCGAGGACCTCGTGCAGGACACGGCGGTGCGGGCGTTGCAGGCGCGGCCGACGACCGCCGGCGGCTTGTTCGGCTGGCTCGCGACGGTCATGCGCAACCTGGCGGCGAACGGACGACGCGGTCGGCAGCGGCGCGAACGTCGCGAGGCTGCCGGCAGCGGTAGCAGCGGTGCGCCTTCGGCGTCCGAACTGGCGATCCAGCGCGACAGCGTGCGCGCCGTCACCGAAGCGCTGTGGTCGTTGCCCGAGCCGTACCAGGGCACGCTCATGATGCGCTACTTCCAGGACCAGAGCCCTGCCCAGATCGCCGCGCGCACGGGAACGCCGCTGCCGACCGTGAAGAGCCGGTTGCAACGTGGCCTCGACATGCTTCGCGCGCAGATGGCGCGTCGCGATGGCCGCGACTGGCGCGCCGCGCTGCTGCCGGCGTTCGGCCTCGCTGCACCCGGTCCGTGGCTGCTTCCCATCTCGGTGGTCTCGATGTCGATGCTAGGCAAGTCCGTGGCCGCATGCGCGGTCGTCTCGATGGTGGCGTGGTCGTGGTGGTCGTGGTCGGGACCGGAGGTTGCGCCGGTCGCTCCGCACGCATCGCCAGCGCCAGCGGACCCGACGTTGCCAGCAACTACGGGTGGCATCGAGGATGCCGCTGCGCGCGAGGTCGTCGCGAGCTCGGGCGGAGCCCCCGTGTCGCCCGCGACCGAGTTGCCCTTCCTCTTCCGACTGCGTTGCTTCGTCGCCGATCCCGAAGGCTTGCCGGTCGCCGGTGTGCAGATCGCGTTCGCACCGCCGCAGTGCTCCCTCGCACTCTGGTCGCAGGCAACCGATGAACACGGCCTCGTGACGCTGCATTGGCATGGCCGCGTTCGCGAGATGATGATGGCGGTTGGCGTCGCTGCCGGCAGCCGCTCGTCGCTGCAGCAGGTTCGCCTGACGGCGGGCCAGGAAGGGAATCTGGGGTTCGTCGTCGGCACCGCCCCACCGCCGTTCCAGGTGCGCGTCAACGAACGCGGCGAGCAGGTGGTCGACGTTCCTGAGTGCTCCAAGGCGCCGGTCGATTGTCGTCAGTGCCACGCACCGACCAACGGCCCTGACGTCTTCGAGGTGCGCGGCTCGTTCGCCGCGGGATTGCAGCCGTTCGCCCAGTTTGGCGAACGCTGCCTGCTGCCGGAGGCTCCGCCCACGGGTGCTGGGACGAGTCTCCAGATCGACGAGTTCGCTACGACCTCACTGTTTCTTGCTCACAGCGAGTACCGCCCCAAGCCCGCCGGACATGTCATCGGTGCCACGCTCGAAGGCACCGTGTTCGGCGCCGACGGCCAACCCGTGCAAGGCGTGCGCGTCTCCGTGCAGCGCGTCCCCGACCGCGGCTTCACCCACCTCGTGCGCACGGTGCTCGACGGCCGGTTCGAAGTGCGCGACCTCGGGGTTGGCACCTACGAAGTGCGCGCCGGCGGCGGCGCCGAGGGCTTCGTGACCCGCATGGTCGAAGTCACGGCGAACAGTCCGATGCGCCAGGACCTCATGCTGGCGACGGGCCGCACGCTGCGCGGTTCCGCCGCGGATGCGAAGGGCAGTCCGCTGGCCGGCGCGCGCGTCGAGTACCAGGCCGCTGACGGCACTGTGAGCGACTTCGCCGAGGTTGGCCCCGCCGGCCAGTTCGCCTTTGCCAACCTGCCGGCTGGGTTCGGTCGACTGCTGCTGTGGGGCGTGCGCGGCGAGAAGCTGCCGATCGCCGAGGAAACCAACGTCTTGCCCGAAAGTGGCCTCGTGCGTTTCGACCTCGCCAAACGCGGCGCGCCGCTCGGCAGCGTGCAGTTGGTCGTGCACCATGCGGACGGTGCCGTGGCTGAGGATCTCGAAGCGCGGCTGTGGCAGGTGCAGACCGGCCGCGGGGCGGCGTTCGAGAAGCGCGCCGACGGGCGCTGGCACGTTTCTGGGCTGGCTTCGGGTTTCTACCGCGTCGAGGTGGGAACTCCGGGCAGCGGGTTCCTCGAACTCGGCCAGCATTGGATCGACGGCCTCGGCGTCGCCGATCTCGGGACTATCACGCTGCCCGCACCGGGCCATCTGCGCCTCGAAGCCGAGGGCGAACTGGAAGCGCTGGAGCTGTGCCGCATCCGCGACGACCTCGACGTGCGCGCCGACGGTGTGCAACCAGCGTCGCGTTCGTTCCAGCTGCCGGTTGGTCGTTGGCGCGCGACCTGGCGGCGCGCCGGTGTCGTGGCGTCGTGTGAGTTCGCCTTGATGCAAGGCGGCGAAACCGTCGAGCAACTGTCCCGCTGACGATTGTGCGTGGCGTGGCCGCAGCCCGCCGCAGCCGGTAGCGTGTGGGCACAGCCATGCGCGTCGTCGTCGCCGAGAAACCGTCCGTTGCCCGCGACCTCGCTCGCGTGCTCGGCGCCACGCGGCGCGCGGATGGGTTTCTCGAAGGCAATGGCTGGACGGTGACCTGGGCGATCGGCCACCTCGTGCAGTTGAAGACGCCGGACGAGTACGACCCGGCGCTTAAGCGCTGGTCGATGGATCGGTTGCCGTTCGTGCCGGCGAAGTTCGAGCTGCGACCGAGCAGCGACTCGACCCGACAACAACTCGAGATCGTTGCGCGCCTCTGCCGCGAGGCCGAAGAACTCGTGTGTGCGACGGACGCCGGCCGCGAGGGCGAGCTGATCTTCCGCTACATCCTCGACTGGGCCGGTTGTGCCGAGCGCCCGCACACGCGGCTGTGGTTGAGTTCGCTGACCGAGCAGGCGATCACGCAGGCGTTCGCGGCGAAGAAGCCGGGCAGTGCCTACGAGGACCTGCATGCCGCAGCGCGCAGCCGCAGCGAAGCGGACTGGGTCGTCGGCCTCAACGCGACGCGCGCCTACACGGTCCGTTACGGCGGCGGCAGCGTGTTGTGGAGCGTCGGTCGGGTGCAGACGCCGGTGCTGGCGATGATCGCGCAGCGCGACGACGAGATCCGCGTGTTCGATCCGCGGCCGTTCTGGGAACTGCGCACGAAGTACCGCGGGGCCCGCTTCCGCTTCGCCGGCGAACGCTTCCGCGAACCCACGCCGGCGCAGGAGCTGCTGGCGAAGGTCATCGACCAGCCGTTCGTCATCGAGAAGCTCGAGCGCCGCACCGAGTCGTTGCCGCCGCCGCTGCTCTACGACCTGACCACCTTGCAGCGCGACATGAACCTGCGGCACGGGCTGTCGGCGCAACGCACGCTGGAAGTGGCGCAGGAGCTCTACGAGAAGAAGCTGCTGACGTATCCGCGCACCGACAGCCGGCACCTGTCGCTCGACATGGTCGATCCGGTGCGCACGACGCTGGCCGCGCTGCGCGCCTGGGACGCCGGCAAGCTCGCGGTACTGCAGCAGTGGATCAGTGGCGCCGCCGAGGGCGAACGCGGGCCGAAGGCGAAGAGCAAGCGCGTATTCGACGACGCCAAGGTCAGCGACCACCACGCGATCGTGCCGACCGGCCGCGTCGAGGCGTTGGCGGGCGAACTGCAGCAGGTGTTCGATGCCGTCGCGACCCGCTTCGTGCAGGCCTTCCTCGGCGACCGCGTGCAGGACGTGACCACGGCGCACGCGCAGAGCAACGGCGTGCCGTTCCGCGCGCGCGGGGTCGTCGTCACCGACGCGGGCTGGAGCGCGCTCGAGCCCGAGTCGCCGAAGAAGAAGCGCGGCAAGCAGAAGGGCGCCGAGGGCGACGACGACGAGGGCGACGACGACGCGCAGCGCTTGCCGGTCTTGGTCGAAGGCGAGAGCGGGCCGCACCAGCCGGAGCTGCACGAGGGCCAGACCAAACCGCCGCGACCGTTCACCGAGAACACGCTGCTGGCAGCGATGGAGACGGCGGGGCGCGCGATCGACGACGAACAGTTGCGCGAGGCGATGCGCGGGCGTGGGCTCGGCACGCCGGCGACGCGCGCGTCGATCGTCGAGACGCTGCTCGGTCGCGGCTACATCCGGCGCGACAAGAAGGCGCTGCGCTGCACCGACCTCGGTCGCTACCTGATCGCGATCATCGCCGACCCGATGCTGAAGTCGGCGGAGCTGACCGGCGAGTGGGAGTGGAAGCTCGGCGAGATGGAGCGTGGCCGCTGCGCGCGCGCGACGTTCCTGCAGGAGATCCGCGACCGCATCGACGCGCTCATCGCGAGTGGGCTGTCGCCGCGCAACGAACACGCCGGGCTCGGAACCTGTCCGCGCTGCCGCGCCGAGGTGGTCGAGGGGCGCGAGGCGTATGGCTGTTCGCGCTGGCGCGAGGACTGCGCGTTCCGGTTGCCGAAGACGTGGCGCGCGGTCACTTTCACGAAGGAACAGGTGCGCGAACTGCTGTTCCGCGGGCTCGTGCTGCGGCCGCTGCCGATCGACGGGGTGCCGCGCATCGTCTGCCGCACCGCGTCGGGCGAGTTGATCGATCTCGAGCCGCCGCGCCGCGATGCGCAGCGCAGTGGCCCGGCGAAGCGGGAACGGGCGCCGCGGCGCGCGCGTGGCCAGGGGGCGTAGAGCGATGCCTCCGGGCACTCGCGACGCACGCCGTCCGGCGCGCTGACGCTGGCTCGGGTATCGTGCAGCCCATGCGAAGTCGAACAGCCTTCGTCGTTCTCGCCGCCATGGGTGTCTCCCTCGCGGCCCAGCAGCAGGAAGCCCCCGCGCCGGTGGCGCCGAAGGCCCCGCTGGTGGCGCGACCGTTTTCGGCACAGCCGCTGCAACGCTACGACGTGCTGGACTCGCCAGAGGCAGCCGACAAGAAGACGCCGGACACGAGTGCTGTAGTGGGCGACGAGCCAAAGCGCGGCGCGGACCGGTTGGTCACCTTCCTGTGCCGCCTGTTCGCGGTCGAAGCGGGGGGGCGCGGGCAAGGCTACGTGCGCACACTGCAGCAGGGGTTGCTGCTCGCGCGGCTGCCGCAACCGCAGATGGATGTCTTCAACAGCGCGTACGAGCAACTGAAGGTGGAGGAGCCGATCCATGCGCGCTTGCAGTGTTCGGTGTTGAAGCTGCCGGCGAAGGTGGCCGCCGAGCACGGCGTGGTCCCGGACAAGGTCGTTCTCGTCGAACAGGACACCGTGGTCGCCTTGAGTCGGACGGCCCAAGGCGGCGGTGCCCTGCTCAACCTGCCCGAGCTCGAGCTGGCGCCGTTGTGGGCCGCCAACGTGAGCGGCAGCGTCGGCAAGAAGGAGGTGCAGCGCTACGCGCTGCGGGCCGAGATGGTGCCGGTGCAGGCCGACCAGGTCGCGTTGGCGCTCGACCTCACGCGCACGGCAGCACCCGTGGCAGGCGCAGCCAAGGTCGGCGCCGTCACGTTGATCGCGAAGACCGCCACGTTCGCCAAAGGGCAGACGTGGATCGCGTGCGCCGTCGAAGGCGAGCAGGCGACGCTGCTGGTCGTCCGCGTCGGCGAACTGGCCAACAAGCCGTTGGTCGAACGCCGCTGAAGGCACCGCCGGCGCCGCGAGAGTTCGCGGCGCCTACGTCGCCGCTTTCTTGCCGCGCCGCGCCGGCCGCTTCTTCGCCGGGCCCTTCGCCGCGCGTGCGGCCAGCAGGTCGAGCGCGCGCGCCAACGTCAACTCGTCCGGGTTCTCGTCCTTCGGCAGCGTCGCGTTCGAAGTGCCGTCGGTGACGTAGGTGCCGTAACGACCGTCGAGCAGCTTGACGACCTTGTTGGTCACCGGGCTCTCGCCGAGTTCCCGCCGCGCCTTCTGCATCGCGCCGCCGCCCGGCCGCCCGCGCCCGCCGGTCTTGGGCTGCGCGAACAACTGCAGGGCGAGGCCGATGTCGACGCTGAGCGGCGTGTGGCCGGCCGGAATGCTGCGCGTGTCCGTGCCCCACTTCAGGTAGGGACCGAAACGCCCGTTCGCCGCGAGGATCGGCTCGTCCTTGCCGTCGGTCGTCTTCGCGATGCCGACCGTGCGCGGCAGCGCCAGCGTCGCCAGCGCCTGGTCGAGCGACACCGTCTCGATGTCCATGCCGGCGAGCAACGACGCCATCTTCGGCCGGTCTTCCTTCTTCTCCTTCTTGCCCTTCTTCGGCGGTGCCTTGGCTTCGCCGAGCTGGAAGTAGGGACCGAAGCGACCGACCTTCACGAACACCGGCAGGCCGCTGACCGGATCGTCACCGAGCTTCTTCGGGCCTTCGCCGCCCTTGCGCAGCAACTCGATGGCTTTGGCGAGCGTCATCTCGTCGGGCGGCGTCTCGTCCGGCACCGGTGCGCGCTTGTCGCCACTCGACAGGAACGGGCCGTAGCGGCCGACGCGCACTTCGACGAGTTCGCCGGCCTCATTGGTGCCGAGCGGGATCGAGCAGATCTTGCGCGGGTCGATGTGCTCCTCGACGCCGCTGACGCGATCGCGCAGGCCGGGTACGCCGCCCTTCGCGGACTCGTTGCCGAGGAAGAACTGCTTCAGGTAGTCGAGGCGCTTGGCCTTGCCGTTGCTGATCTCGTCGAGATCGTCCTCCATCTTGGCGGTGAACTGGTAGTCCACGAGCCAACCGAGGTACTGCGCCAGCAGGTCGACGACTGCGAACGCCGTGAACGTCGGCACGAGCGCAGTGCCGCGTTTGAACACGTACTCGCGGCGCACGATCGTCTCGATGATCGCGGCGTAGGTGGACGGGCGGCCGATGCCACGCGCTTCCAGTTCTTTGATCAGGCCGGCTTCGGTCACGCGCGGCGGCGGCTGCGTGGTGTGGCCAGCGGGCTTCAGTTCGCGCGCCGTTGCCTTGTGGCCGGTCTTGAGGTCCGGCAGCACGCGTTCCGCTTCGGCCAGTTCGCTGTCGGCGTCGTCGATGTCTTCGACGTAGGCGAGGCGATAGCCGGCGAACTCGATGGTCTTGCCGGTCGCCACGAACTTCGCCTGGCCGGACGCCTTGGTCGGCATGCCGAGCGACATCGTCGTGCGCTGGCCGCGCGCGTCCTTCATCTGGCTCGCCACGGTGCGCCGCCAGATCAGTTCGTAGATCGCCCGCTCGTCCATGCCGACGTCGCCGGGCAGTTCCTTGTAGTGCACGAAGTCGTTGCCGGCGGGCCGGATCGCTTCGT
>SXPB01000029.1 GCA_005776475.1 Planctomycetia bacterium | reverse complement strand
GGCAGGTCTTGCGCGGCAGTGCCGTCGCCAAAGCCGGTGGCGTTCTCGAACGTGCTGCCGCTGTTCACCGAGACGGAGAAGTTGGTGCGGGCGGCGCCGGAACCGACGTCGCCTTTGCGCCAGGTGACGAACACGTAGTTGCCGCTCAGTGCCAGCATCGGGCTCGCCGACACCGCCGCCGTTGCGTCGAGCGTCGCTTGCTGGACCGAGGCGCCGGCTGGCGTGAAGCGGGCCGTGCGCACGATGGTGCCGCCGACGATGTAGGTGAAGATCGCTTGGGTCGCGTCGCAGACGCCCCTCGGTTGCGTCACCGCACCACTTTGCGGGCCTTGCAGTTCGACTATCGTCGTCGCCCAGGTCGCGCCGCGGTCCGCCGAGGTCGACAGGAACAAGCCGCCGTTCTGCAACCACGCGGCGTAGACGCGATCGGCGCTGGCGGTGAGCACGGGCGACGAAGCCGCGGTCGCCGGCGAGTTGAGACGCAACCCCGCCTGCCACGTGGTGCCGCCGTCGGTCGTGCGCGTGATCCACGCCGCGCGTGGCGCTACGCGATCGTCTTCGAACAAGAGCCAGGCGACGGCGCCGTCGCAGGCGAGTTCGTGGTTCTGCTGGTTCTGGCCGCCGCTGGCCACCGGGACCGAAGCGTTCCACGTCACGCCGGCATTGGTGGATGCGACCGCTTGCAGGCGCGACGTTCCCAACCCGACGTTGCCGGACAGCCACGCGAGGTAGCGGTTGTCGCCGGACTGCGCGAGGCGCGGTCGCCGCGCTTCGACGACGGAAGAGAACGTGTCGACGCGCTGCACGGCTTCGAACAGCGCGCCGCCGTTCGTCGAACGCCGCACGCGCACCGACGTGCCGTCGCCGATCCACGCAACCATCACGGCACCGTTCGCCAGTGTCAGGCACGGTTCGCTCGCGGCCTCGGCGCCACTGAGTGTCAGCGCCGCTGACCAGTTCGCACCGCGATCGTTGGAAACGCGATACACCAGCGCCGAGCCTTCGAGCCAGACCGCCGCGATCACGTCACGATCGCGTGCAACCACCAGCGAACTGGCGCTGCCGGCATCGATGCGCGCATCGGCGCTGAACAGATCCGGCGGAAACGTGTGCATCCGGAACGCGTTGCTGGCGAGGCTCGTCGAGCCGAAGACGTTGGCCACGCTGACGACCGTGTCGCCGATCGCTGCCGAAGTCGGAGTGTTCGCGGTGATCGCAGTGTCGCTGGCGACCACGATGCTGCTGGCCTGCAGGCCGTCGAATGCGAGCGTGGTGTTGACGGCGCCGCCCAGCAGAAGTGCCGAGCCGGTGACGTTCACCTTCTGCGCCCGCGTCGCAAACGCGCTGGTCGGCGTGATGCCCGTGATCACCGGCAGGCCCGACCGGACGATCCGCAAGTCGATCGCGCTGGCCGCGCCGGCGGGGTCTTCCACCAGGATCGACAACGTCACGACGGCGGGGCCGGCGACCGGTGCGATCTGGATCTGGAAGGCAGTGCCGAAGATCGGCGCGGTGAAGGTCAGGCCGGTGGCAACTGCGCCCGGGCCGCTTCCGGCAACCTGCCACTGCACGAGATCGCCGTCCGGGTCGGAGGCCGTGAACAGCAGCGTGCGGCTGTCGCCGGTCGGCAACGTCAGGTTGTAGGAGGGCGAGCTGCCGCCGAGTCCGACGGGAACGCCGATGGTGGGCGGCGAGTTGGGGCCGGTGGGCGGGTCGGGATCGTTGCCGCCGCCGCCCCCACCGCCGCAGGCGACGAAGGTGGCGAGGAGGGCGTAGCAAACGGCGTGGCTGGCGAGTCGGTACATGGGGATGCAGCGGCGGATAGCCACGTCACCATACCGCGTTGCAGTTCCGGCTCGACTTCCCCGCCAAAACCGTCCGCCCGCGGTGCGCACGGAGATCCGGGGCCAAGGCTACATGGTTCCGTTCGGCCGCCACGGGGCCTTGGCGGTGGCGCCGATGCCATCACGCGTTCCAATGCGCCGATGCTGATCCTGCTGACCGAGCGCCTGCGCCTGCGGTGGTTTGCAGATGAGGATGCCGCGTGGTTGCAGCGCTTGCTCAACGACGCGGATTGGCTCGCCAACATCGGTGACCGCGGCGTGCGGACCGAAGCGGCGGCTCGTTCCTACGTGCGCGACCGCTTGCGCGCCGGGTGTTGGCAGCAGGGGTTTGGTTTCTGGATGGTGGAGCGGCGAGCTGACGGCGAGCGCCTCGGCATGTGTGGGCTCACGCACCGGGAAGGGCTGCCGGAGCCCGACCTCGGCTTTGCGTTCTTGCCCGAGTTTCGCGGGCAGGGCTACGCCATCGAAGCTGCGCGCGGTTGCCTTCGGTATGCCGACGAGGTGCTCGAACTCGATCGCGTGTTGGCGATCACGGCGCCGCACAATTCGCGGTCAGCGATGCTGCTGACGAAGCTCGGCATGGTCGTCGATCCGACCGCGCCGCGCCGCGATGCCGAAGGCGAAGTGGTGCGCCATGTGTGGCAGCGGGCGCAGCGTCGGGGTTGCGTCGGTGGCGAGGCGGGTGCAGCAGGGGATCCGGCGGCGATCGATCGCCTCGTCGCGCGTTTCTACGCGGCGTTCGATCAGCGTGGGCCAGCGCCGATGACGCTGCCGATCTTGCCGCACTTGTGTGTGGCCCAAGTGACGTTCCGCCGCCTCGCGGGCGACGACTGTGTGGTCGCTGATCTTCGCACCTTCGTAAGTGAGCGGTTGGACTTGTTCGCAAGTGAGTTGGAGCAGTTCCACGAGGTAGAGGAGTCGAGCCGCACCGAGGTGCATGGCGCGATGGCGCAACGATGGTCGGTGTTTCGCAGCCGCGGTCGTCGCCGCGGCGAACCGTTCACGGTCGAAGGGCGCAAGTCGATGCAGTTCGTGCGAGATCGCCGTGGTTGGCGCATTGCGTCAGTGCTCTACTCTGTGGAGCCGACGGTGCAGTGACGCCGCGTAGTTCCGCGGCGCGAGTGCGTTCGCTGGCGTCGACAATCAGGTATTCCCTCGATGATCCACAAAATGCGTTCGGCCCCACTCTGGTTCGCGATGTTCCTCGTGGGTTGCAGTGGCGGTGGTGGACCCGCGCCGACTCCCGCGCCTGACGTCGGGGCCGTGATCCCGATCGATTCCGGCAAGGTCGTCATCCAGATGACGGGCACGTGGGAGATCCGCAACGCCGTGGTGGTGGACACCAATTCGCCGA
The DNA here is from genome assembly GCA_005776475.1 of Planctomycetia bacterium. Lineage (GTDB taxonomy): Bacteria > Planctomycetota > UBA1135 > UBA1135 > UBA2386 > UBA2386. The sequence goes on along the minus strand of SXPB01000029.1, from coordinate 1,799 downwards.
ACCCCGTGGTGCCCTTGAACGGCACTCCGATCGTGCTCGACGGCGCCAGGATCGTCTCGATCGGTGGCTTGTCGGTGGCGCGCGCCGACCTCGAGGCGTTGCTGGGCCCGTTGTCGCTCTATGTGAACCAGGCGAACGGCCGCACCCTGCTCTACGGCATCGGCCTCGACCGGTTTGCCCAGGGTCTGGGCCGCGAGCGAGTCGGCGTTGCCGGTGGTTCGATCAATGATGCGACGATCACCATCGAGGCGTACTCCAGCACCCAGGCCGACGCGGCGGCGCCCGAAGTGTTCGTGCGGTCGCGCTACACGCTGGCGAAGATCGCCCAGGCGGCACCATCGACCTCGGCGGTGCTCGACATCGGCGAGGTCGCGCAGCGTGATGCCGTTCGCGCCGCCTTGCGTGCTGCGTTCGGCGGCAACTGACGGGTGCCCGGCCGTGGGGGGCTTGATCCGGCCCCGGCGCCGGCGAACCAATGCCGCAGTGTCCGTGAGTTCGTGGTTGCGCGCAGTCGACTTGCGGGCTCGCATCGCACGCCCTCCACAACCGATCTCATGGACCACAAGAAGCTTCTCCCGTTCGTCAGCGATGTCTGGGACAAGGACATCGTTCCGCAGCTCGTCGACTACATCCGCATTCCGTGCAAGTCGCCGGCGTTCGACAAGGAATGGGCCGCCGCGGGGCACATGCAGAAAGCGGTCGACCTGATCGCCGGCTGGTGCAAGGCGCAGCCGATCGAAGGACTCACCGTTGAAGTCGTGACGCTGCCGGGCCGCACGCCGGTGATCTACATGGAGATCCCGGGTGTTGGTGACGACACGGTGCTGCTCTACGGGCATCTCGACAAGCAGCCGAAGATGACGGGCTGGTTCGAGGGTCTTGGCCCGTGGCAGCCGGTGCTGAAGGGCGACAAGTTGTACGGTCGCGGTGGCGCCGACGACGGCTATGCGGCGTTCGCGTCGCTGACGGCGATCCGCGCCTTGCGCGAGGCCGGCGGCACGCACGCTCGCTGCGTCGTGCTGATCGAGGCGTGCGAGGAGAGCGGCAGCTTCGACCTGCCCTTCTACATCGACGCGCTGAAGGCCCGCATCGGCACGCCAAGCCTCGTCGTGTGTCTCGACTCGGGCTGCGGCAACTACGGCCAGCTGTGGTGCACGACGTCGCTGCGTGGCCTCGTCGGCGGCGACATCCGCATCGACGTGCTCACCGAGGGCGTGCACAGCGGTGACGCCAGCGGCCTCGTGCCGAGCACGTTCCGCATCTTCCGTCAGCTGATGGAGCGGCTCGAGGACAGCAAGACCGGCCGCATCCTGCCGAAGGCCTTCCACGTCCCGATCCCGAAGCAGCGGCAGGACCAGGCGAAGACCTGTGCCAAGGTGCTCGGCAACTTCATGTGGCAGCGGTTCCCGTGGGTGAATGGCACCAAGCCGATGACGAAGGACCTGACCGAGATGGTCCTCAACCGCACGTGGCGTCCGTTCGTCGAGTTGATCGGCGCCGACGGCGTGCCGCACGTCGACAAGGCCGGCAACGTGTTGCGTCCGTTCTCGACGTTCAAGCTGTCGCTGCGCATCCCGCCGCGCTGCGACGAGAAGGCGGCGATCGCCGAGTTGAAGAAGCTGATGACGAAGGACCCGCCCAGCGGGGCGAAGATCACCTTCTCGTCGGAGAAGGCCAGCGTCGGCTGGGATGCGCCGCCGCTCGCGGATTGGCTTGGCGACGCCTGTGCGTCGGCGTCGAAGGCGTTCTTCGGCAAGCCGTGCGTCTACATGGGCGAAGGCGGCACGATCCCGTTCATG
>SXPB01000253.1 GCA_005776475.1 Planctomycetia bacterium | reverse complement strand
GCTGTCGCAGGCCGGACGCAGCCGTTCGAACAGCCGCATCTTCTGCTCGATCTCCGCCACCGTCGCCTCGCGTCGCCACGCGCGCGCCATGAAGGCAGCGATCAGGGCCCGTGCGCGCGCGGACTCGTTCGCTGCCTGCGGTGTGTCGAAGAAGATCCGCGTGTGCGACGCCGGCGGCCACTGGTCGTAGACGGGACCGGCCACCTCGACACTCTCGACGTGGATGGCACCGCCGGACACCGACGCGTTGACGAGCTTGATGAACTCGGACGGGCTCGGGATGTCGCCGAGCCTGGTGACCTTGCGCACGAGGTTGCGCGGATAGATCTGGCTCAGCGGCACGTCCCATTCGTAGTCACGCATGGCATCCGGCGCGTTGGCGACGACGACGTCCTGCCCGCTGATCCGCACCGAAGCCTGCGAGTCGTTGCTCGCCTGCCAGCCGAACACGAGCTGCAGGCTCGGCGCCTGGCCGTCGTTGCCGCTGGCTCGCGCCGCCCGCACCCGCACCCGCAGCGTGCCGTCGTCGGGAATCTGGTCGCCAAGTTCGACGATCAGCCCGTGCCCCTTGGGGATGACGGCCACCACGTCGGAGTTGACCGGCCATTCGCCCACCAGCGGTGTTGGCGCCCACGCAAACCTGGCGCCGTCGTAACCCCACGACTGCGACGCCATGCGACCGGTCCACCGGTCGAGGTAGTGCGCACCGCCCGGTCGCTGCTGGTGCCGCCTGGTCCGCTGCTGCAGCTCCGCCTGCAGCTTCTCGGGATCGCCCTCGTGCTTCTTCTGCAGGTTCTCGAACTCCGCGTCCTGCCGCTTCCACTCGACTGCCGCCGCGGACTCCATCGCGACCCGCCAGACGATCGGCGTCGGGCGTTCCCCGGCGACGGTCGCGAGCTTCAGGGCGCGGCGCGCCGATTCGAGGTAGGCCCGGAACTGGATGCCCGACAGGTGCAGCACTTCGGAACTGTTCTGGAAGCCGTCGGCGGACGTCGGATCGGGCGGCAGCGGGTCGGCGAAGTCGAACGGCAGGCCGAGCAGGTCCTGCAGCGCGTATTCGTACTCGTAGCGCGCCATCCGCCGGAACGACGAGTGCTCCTTGCTCGCCCGGCGCATGGACGAAGCCGTGTGGCTCTCGGTGGCCAGCCATTCGATCACCTTGCTGCGTTCCGCGGCCGGCAGTTCCTCTTCGTCCTCCGGCGGCATCTCGCCGTTGGTCAGCACAGCGAGCACGTCGAGCCAGCCGTCGACGTCGGTGCCGTGGAACAGGTCCGGGTCCAACGTGTCGATGCGCAGCTCGCCTTTCTGTTTTTCGGGCCCGTGGCAGTGCACGCAGGCCTTCGCGAGGATCGGCTCGATGTCGCGGCGGAACGTCTGCAGATCGGGTTTCGGCACTTCGCCGGGAGCCCGCTTCGCCTCCGGCCGGAGGAAGCTCGAACGCGCGGCACCTTCGGCCTTGAGCGCAGCGAACGAAGGCGGCGAGCCGGTATCCGACTGCGCGATGGCGACGCCAGACAGCGCACCCAGCAATCCGACCAGCTGGCAGAGGAGGCGTTGCCTGGCGATGGACATGGACGCTGCCAGTCTATGCCGGAGTCCCGGCGCGACCATGCCCGCTTTGCGCGCGCACTCCAGGGCGGATCGGCGCGTGGTGACCATGGCAGTGGGCCTGCGGCGCCGCTAGCCTCTGCGCGCCACATGGTGCACGTCGTCTTCGCCATTCCATTCGCGATGGAGAACACCCTGCGCTTCGCGCGCGCAGCGGCGGCGTTGCCCGGGGTGCGCCTGTCGGTCGTGTCGCAGGACCCGGCCGACAAGTTCCCCGCCGACTTCCGGGCCCTGCTCGCCGATTTCGAAGCGGTGCGCGATGCGCTGCTGCCGGACGAACTGGAACGCGGCGTGCGGGCGCTGGCGGCGCGCCAGGGCCCCGTCGAACGCCTGCTCGGCGTGCTCGAACCGCTGCAGGAGCCGCTCGCCGTCGTGCGCGAACTACTGCGCATCCGCGGCATGGATGCCGCGACCGCGCGCAACTTCCGTGACAAGTCGCGCATGAAGGAACTGTTCGCCGCGCACGACCTGCCGTGCGCCAGGCACGCCTTGGTGGCGTCGACCGAACACGCGCGCGAGTTCGCGCAACAGGTCGGCTTCCCGCTGGTCGGCAAGCCGCCGGCCGGGGCGGGGTCGAAGTCGACGGCGCGCTGCGACGACCTGCCGGGCCTGCTCGCGTTCTTGAAGCAGAGCCGGCCGGCCCCTGGCCGCGAAGTCCTGGTCGAAGAGTTCGTGCTCGGTCGCGAGTTCTCGTTCGACAGCGTGACCCTGCACGGCCAGCACTGCTTCCACAACATCTGCTGCTACTTCCCGACCCCGCTGGAGGTCATGGAGAACCCATGGATCCAGTGGTGCGTGGTGCTGCCGAAGGACCTCTCCGGGCCGGAGTTCGCCGACATCCATCGGCTGGGCCCGCGCGCGTTGAGCACGCTCGGCATGTGGACCGGCATGTCGCACCTGGAGTGGTTTCGCCGCAACCACGGGTCGATCGCGATCGGCGAAGTCGCGGCGCGACCGCCCGGCGCGCAGTTCATGACGTTGATGAGCCACGTCACCGGCGCCGACATGTATTCGACGTTCGCGCAGCTGATGGTGTTCGAGACGTGGACGCCGTTGGTGCGCAAGTTCGCCGCCGGCTGCGCCTACCTGCGCGGCCAGAGTGCTCCGAGTGCTGGCCAGCGACGCGACGCGGTGGTGCAGCAGGTGCACGGCCTCGAGGAAGTGCGGCAGCGACTCGGCGACCTGGTCGTCGAAGCGCGCCTGCCCGTGCCCGGCAAGCCACCGAACACCAGCTACGAAGGGGACGGCTACATCATCGTGCGCCACCCCGACACCCAGGTCGTCACCGAAGCCGTGCAGTGGATCGTGCGCACGGTACGCGTCGAGCTGGGCTGAGTACGCTTCGCCGTTCCCCTCCGTTACCACGCCTGTCGTCCCGCGAACCATGCACGTCGTCTACCTGAGCCCTGGATTCCCCGCCGAGATGCCGCTGTTCGTGCGCGGCCTTGCCCAAGTCGGCGCCAAAGTACTCGGTGTCGGCGACCAACCGGCGGGGGCCTTGCCGGCAGACGCGCGCGAAGCGCTCAGCGACTACCTGCAGGTGTCGTCGTTCGGCGACGAAGCGAAGGTGGTGGAGGAAGTGCGCGCCTGGCTGCGCGGCCGCGACGTCGCCCGCGTCGAGTGCCTGTGGGAACGCCTGATGTACCTCGCCGCCCGGATGCGTGAAGCCTTCGGCCTGCCGGGCATGTCGCGCGCGCAGACTGCGATCTTCCGCGACAAGGAAGCCATGAAGGTGGCGGTCGAGAAGGCCGGCCTGCGCGTGCCGCGGCACGGCCGGGCGCGCAGCACGCAGGAAGCCTGGGCCGCGGTCGAACGCTGCGGCTATCCGGCGATCGTGAAGCCGATCGACGGTGCGGGCAGCAAGGACACCTACCGCTGCAACGACAAGCAGGAGTTCGCCGACGCGCTGGCGAAGGTGAAGCACATCGACGAACTGTCGGTGGAGGAGTTCATCGAGGGCGAAGAACTCACCTACGACACGGTGTGCGCCGACAGCCGCATCCTGTTCGAGAACGTCGCGTGGTACCGGCCAAAGCCGATGATCCTGGCGCAGAACCCCTGGATCTCGATGCAGAACGTCGTGCTGCGCGACCTCAGCCACGAGTTCCCGCGGCCCGGCGTCGAACTCGGCCACGGCGTGCTGAAGGCGCTCGGCTTTCAGACCGGCTTCACGCACATGGAGTGGTTCCGCACCGCGAAGGGCGAGGCAGTGTTCGGCGAGATCGGCGGCCGGCCGCCGGGCGCGCGGCTGGTGCACGCGATGAACTACGCCTGCGACATCGACCTGTTCCGCGGCTGGGCCGAAGCGGTGTGCTACGGCCGCCTGAGCCAGGACACCTCGAAGAAGTACACCGCTTCGATGATCTTCAAGCGCGCCCAGGGCGAAGGCACCGTGCGCGCGCACCAGGGCCTGCGCGAGCTGATGCAGAAGTACGGCCAGCATGTGGCGACGATCGAGCTGACGCCGATCGGCGAACCCAAACGCGACTGGAAGAAGGTCGTCGTGGGCGACGGCTGGATCGTGGTGCGCCACCCGGACCAGGCCACGGCGCTTCAGATCAGCGAACGCTTCGTCAACGACCTGCGCATCGTGGCCGAATGAACGCGATCGCTGCGCGCTGCGTAGGGCTCGCCGCTCTGCTCGGCGCGGTCGGCGCGTGCAGCAAGGCCGGGAGTCAACCGCAAGGCCCCGCACGCCCGCTGCCGCGCGTGGCCCTGACGGTGGTCGCCACGCAGGAACTGCCGCGCAAGGTCGCCGTCACCGGCGTGCTCGCCGCGCAGGAAGAACTCGTGCTCGGCCTCGAAGTCGCCGGCCGGCTGCAGTCGCTTGCCGTCGACGTCGGCGACGTCGTCAATGCCGACACCGTGGTCGCGGCCTTGGCGCCGCTCGAGTTCGCACTCGCCGTCACGCGCGCCGAGGCAGTGCTCGCCGCTTCCGAGTCGCGCCTGGGCCGCGGCAGCGGCGTCGATCTCGAGGGATTTGACGTCGAGGCCGTGCCCGCCGTGTGCGAAGCGAAGGCGGTGGTCATCGAAGCCAGGCTGCACCGCGACCGCACCGCCCAGATGGTGCAGGAGAAGATGCAGCCCGACTCGGCACTCGAGTCCGCGGCGGCCGCACTGCTGGTGGCCGAGAGCCGACTGCAGCGCGCCCGCGACGACGTGCAGAGCGCGATCGCCGACGTGCGCCTGCGCCGCGTCGAACTGCAGCAGGCGCAGAAACGACGGTCGGACAGTTCGGTGAAGGCGCCATGGTCGGGCCGCGTCGGCGTTCGCCACGCGACCGCCGGCCAGGTGCTCGCCGCCGGCGCGCCTGTGGTCACGTTGTTGCGCATCGACCCGCTGCGCCTGCGGCTGCGCGTGCCCGATCGCCTCGCCACAGAGACGACGATCGGCCAGACGGTGGAGTTCACCGTCGATGGTGACACCGCCGCACCGCGCACCGGTCGCATCGTGCGGGTCGGCCCCGCCATCGACCGCTTCGACCGGACCCGCTTGCTCGAAGCGGAAGTGACGAACCCCGACGCGAGCCTGCTGCCGGGCGGTTTCTGCCGCGCGCAGATCGTCGTCGCCGCGGCCCAGACGGTGGTCGTCGTCGCCAAGGCCTCGGTGGTGACCTTCGCCGGCGTGCACCGCGTGTTCACGGTCGGCCCGCGCGGCGGCGACAAGGACCCCGCCGACACGACGCCGGTCGCCAAGGGCGTCCTGGTCGAACTCGGCCGCGAGTTCGACGGCCGCGTTGAAGTCGTGCGAGGCCTCGCGGCCGGAACCTCGATCGTCGCCGACGCGACCGGCCTGTCGCCGGACCTCCCCGTGACTCTCGGCCCCTGATCCCGCCCCGTGCGCAAACTCGCCGAAGTCTGCATCGAACGCCCCGTCTTCGCGACGATGCTGGTGTTGGCGATGGTGGTGACCGGCGCCGTCGGCTTCCACTTCCTCGCCGTCGACCGGTATCCGGCCTACGACCTGCCGACCGTCACCGTGCGCACCGAGTTGCCGGGTGGCGCCCCCGAAGAAGTCGAAGTCGCGGTGACCTATCCGATCGAAGAGGTCGTCAACACCGTCGAGGGCATCCGCGAACTGCGTTCGATCTCGGGCTCCGGCACGTCGTTGGTGATGATCACGTTCGATCTCGGCCGCGACATCGACACCGCGGCGCAGGACGTGCGCGATCGCGTCGCGCAGGTGGTGCGGCGTCTGCCCGATGACGTCGAACCACCGGTGATCGGCAAGTTCGACAGCGACAGCGGGGCGGTGCTGACGTTGGCGCTGGCCGGCGACCGGCCGCTGCGCGAGTTGACCGAGATCGCCGACAAGCGGCTGAAGCGGGCCCTGGAACGTGGCCGCGGCGTCGGCGAAGTGCGCCTGGTCGGTGGCCTCGAACGCACCATCAACGTGTGGATCGATGCCGACCGGCTCGCCGCCTACGACCTGCCGGTCGAAGTCGTCAGTCGCGCGATCCGGGCCCAGAACAGCGACAGCCCTGGCGGCAACGTCACCGACGACGACCGCGAGCGCACCCTGCGCACGATGGGGCGCCTCGTCGATCCGGCCGCGTTCGACGGCCTCGTGATCGCCCGCCGCAACGGCGTGCCGGTCGAACTGCGCGACGTCGCCCGCACCGAGGACGGCACCGCCGAACCCCGCTCGATGGCACGGCTCGACGGCGTGCCGACCGTCGTGCTCGAAGTGCGGCGGCAATCGGGTTCCAACACCGTCGCCGTGATCGACGGCGTCAAGGACACCATCGAACGCCTGCGCGCGTCGTTGCCGCCCGACCTCCGGCTCGAAGTCGTGCGCGACCAGTCGCGCTACATCCGCGCCGCGCAACACGAGATCGAACTGCACCTCGTGGTGGGCTCGCTGCTGGCGGCGCTGGTGGTGCTGGTGTTCTTGCGCAGCTGGCGGGCGACGCTGATCGCCGGACTTGCGATCCCGGTGTCGGTGGTCGCGACCTTCGGCGTGATGTGGACGCTCGGCTTCACGCTGAACGGCGTCACCATGCTGGCACTCGTGCTGATGGTCGGCGTCGTCATCGACGATGCGATCGTCGTGCTCGAAAACGTGCAGCGCTGGGCCGACACCAAGCACGTGACCCCGTTCGTCGCCGCGCGCGAAGCGACGCGCGAGATCGCCTTGGCGGTGCTGGCGACCACGCTCAGCCTGGTCGTCATCTTCGTACCGGTGTCGTTCCTGTCGAGCATCACCGGCCGCTTCCTCTACCAGTTCGGCATCACCGCGGCGGTCGCGGTACTGCTCAGTCTCGTGGTGTCGTTCTCGCTGACGCCGGCGATGTGCGCGCGGCTGGTGCGCAAGACCACCGCGGCCGGTGGCCTGCGCGAAGGACTCTGGGATCGCCTGTACGCGCGCGCGCTGCAGGTGTGCCTGCGGTGGCCGTGGAAGTGCGTTCTGGTCGCCGCCGCGGTGGTGGCCAGTTCCGTGCCACTGGCGAAACTGGTGCGGCAGGACTTCATTCCGGCCGACGTCGACGAAGGCGAGTTCGAGATCAACGTTAACGGTCCCGACGACGCCAGCCTCGGCGCGATGGACGGCGTGATGCGCGCGATCGAAGCCGAACTGCAGCAGGTGCCCGCGGTGCGTGTGGCGCTGGCGCAGGTGGGCGGCGGCTTTCTCAGCGGACTGTCGAACGGCAGCGTCTACGTGCGCATCGCGCCGCACGACGAGCGCCGGTTCTCGATGGCGCGGCTGTGGCGGGGGCTGCTGCGCGGCGACCCGGGCGAAGCGTTCCGCAACAACTACACGCAGACCGAAGTCATGGCCGAACTGCGCAGCCGCCTGCGCAAGTTCCCCGACGTGCGCATCTCGGTCCGCAACCAGCGCAGCTTCAACCTCGGCGGCGGTCCGTTCCCGCTCGACTTCGCGATCCGCGGCCCGGACCTGCAGACGCTCGCCGACCAGGTCGAACGCCTGCGCAGCGAAGCGCTGCGCAGCGGTCAGATGGTCGATCTCGACACCACGCTGCGGCTGCGCCGGCCCGAGCTGCGCGTGCAGATCGACCGGCCGCGCGCGGCCGAACTCGGCGTGTCGACGCAGGAAATCGCCAGCACCTTGCGCCTGCAGGTCGGTGGCGCCACCGAGGTGTCCCGCTTCCGCGATCCGAAGCTCGACGAAGAGTACGACGTGCGCCTGCGCCTGCGCGAAGCCGACCGCGACCGTGTGCAGCGCATCCGCGAACTGTTGGTCGGACGCGCCGATGGCAGCACCGTGCGCATCGACAATCTGGTGCGCATCGAGCCGGCGACCACGTCGTCGCGCATCGACCGCATGGACCGGCAACGGCAAGCCAGCCTGCGCGGCAGCCCGGCCCCGGGCGTCGCGTTGGCCGACTGCGTGGCGACGTTGCGCGGCCTCGCCGCCGGCATGCAGCTGCCCGCCGAGTACTCAACCGCCGTCGCCGGCAGCGCCCGCGAACTGGAGCAGGCGGGCATCGAGTTCGTCGGCGCCTTCCTGCTGGCACTGGTGTTCATGTACATGGTGCTGGCGGCGCAGTTCGAGAGCTTCGTGCAACCGCTGCTGATCCTGCTGGCGATCCCGATTGCATTACCGTGCGCGCTGCTGTCCCTGTTGCTGGCCAACGAGAGCCTCAACCTCTACTCGGCGCTCGGCATCCTCGTGCTGTTCGGCATGGTGAAGAAGAACGCGATCCTGCAGATCGACCACAGCAACCAACTGCTCGCCGCTGGCGCAGCGCCGCTGCAGGCGGTGGTGCAGGGCAGTCGCAATCGCCTGCGGCCGATCCTGATGACGACGCTGGCGTTTGTCGCCGGCATGCTGCCGCTCGCAATCGGGGCGGGTCCTGGCGCCGAAGAACGCAAAGCGATCGCGATCGTGGTGATCGGTGGCCAGACCTTGTGCCTCGCCATGAGTCTGCTGCTGACGCCCGTGGCGCAGCTGCTGTGGCTTCGCTTGCAGCGTAAGCTGCTGCTGCTGTGGCTGCGCTTGCAGCGCAAGCTCTGACTCACGCTGCGTTCACGCGCCGGCTTCGAACGCAAGCGGGTGCGCCAGCCAGAGGCCGACGTCGGTCGATGCACGCAACGCCAGGAACGCCTGCGCCAGCCCGTCGAGTTCGTCGCGCGCGAGCAGGCGGCGAGCCAATGGGAACAGGATCTGGTTCTCCTTCAGGACGTGCGACCGCACCCGATCGACGTAGGACGCCACGGTAGTGACGAGGCGCAAGCGATCGCGGGCCTGCAGGGCACTGGCAAGCCGATCGCGAGCGAACTGGATGCGGCCGTGTTCGTCGCGCAGCACCGCCGTCGGCCCCGAACTCGCCGACAGACCGGCCCGCTCGAGCGCCGGAAACAGCAGCGCCTCCTCCTTCTTATGGTGCACGCCGGCATCGAAGACGTCGGCGAACTGCAGCAGGTCGTGCCAGAACGCCTCGCGCAGGACGCCATCGGTCTCCAGGCGGCGACTCTCCCGATCCACTTCGTCGAGGACCTGCAGGATGGTGCGGTGCTCGCCCAGGAGGACGGTGATCGGGTCGGCGGCGGGTGGCTCAGGGGCTGCGGTCACACGGCAAACCTAGCGCGCCTGCGTTTCCTGACGACCGGGCCGAAGGGCGCAGAGGGGGAATCCGTGGACGCGCTTTCGCCTGCATGGGTCTTCGTCCGTAGACTGCGGCGCTCGTTCCCCAACATCCCATGAAGACGTCGATCGCCCGCGGCCTCGCTCCGCATTCCTCGTTCGCCCGCACCGCGTTGCTCGCGGTCGCCGGCCTGTTCGCCCTGCCCTGCGTCGCCCAGGAGCGCAAGGAACTGGGCCGCATGTGGACCTTCGAAGCGGCTCCGCTCGGCTGGTTCCAGCAGGCCTACGACTGGCAGCCCGACGCGAAGTGGCTCGAGCACGCGCGCATGAGCTCGCTGCGGTTCGGTCGCGTCGATGCGAAGGCACCAGACGGCTACGCATTCTTCTGCTCGGCGTCGTTCGTCAGCCCGCATGGCCTCGTGATGACGAACCACCACTGCGCCCGCGACGCGATCGCCGCGGTGCAGGGCCAAGCCGACTGGCTCAAGGACGGCTTCTACGCCGGCGCGTTCGAGAACGAAGTCAAGCTGCCCGGGTTCGTGATGACGCAGATGATCCGGCAGCAGGACGTGACCAAGGAGGTCAACGACATCGGCCGCGAGGCCGTGCTGGAGCAGGCGAAGAAGACCGATCCGAACCATCTGCACCAGGTGATCGCCCTCTACCAGGGCGGCAACTACCAGCTCTACAGCTTCCAGGTCTTCGACGACCTGCGGCTCGTCTGCGCACCGCATGGCCAGAGCGCCCACTTCGGCGGCGACCCGGACAACTTCTGCTATCCGCGCTGGGGCTTGGACTTCACGTTCGTGCGTGCCTACGCCAACGACAAGGCGGTCGACAGCTCGGCGCACTTCTTCCCATGGAAGACGGCGGGCGCCCTGGAAGGCGACCTCGTGTTCGTCACCGGCAACCCGGGCCGCACCGGCCGCCTGCAGACGCTGGCACAGGTCGAGTTCATGCGTGACCACGGCTTCCCGACGCGGTTGCAGTCGACGGTCGACCAGCTCGCCAGGCTCTACGCCGAAGCCAAGGATCCGGCGAAGGAGCGCGTGCTGCGCGCCGACATCCTGCGGCTCGAGAACACCCGCAAGGCGGTGGCTGGCTACCTCGATGGGCTGAAGAACCCGCGCATCATCGCCATCAAGCAGAAGGCCGAGTCGTCCCTGCGCGCCGCAGTCGCTGCCAAGCCCGAGCTGCAAGAGAAGTACGGCGACGCCTGGGACAAGATCGCCGAGCTGCAACCGAAGAAGGTCGAAGCGCTCGGCAACGCCGAGAAGACGGCACCGCTGGCCAAGGAAGAGGCCGCGCAGAACAAGCGCATCGGCGAGGCGTGCTTCGCGGTCTACGGCAACTCGATCCCGCCGGACGCGACGATGTCGCTGCGCCTCTCCGACGGCGTCGTCAGGGGCTACTCCTACAACGGCACGCTGGCGCCGTACTTCACCACGCTCTACGGCCTGTTCGCGCGGCACCACGAGTTCGGCGCGCACCACCCGTTCGACCTGCCGGCCGCCTGGTTGAAGGCCGAGAAGTCGCTCGACATGAAGACGCCGTTCAACTTCACGGCGACCTGCGACATCATCGGCGGCAATTCCGGTTCGCCGATGATCGACAAGAACCGCAACGTGGTCGGGCTCATCTTCGATGGCAACATCGAGAGCCTGTCGAACAACTACGTGTTCGACGATGAAGTCGCGCGCACCGTGTCGGTGCACCCGGCGATCATCATCGAGTCGCTGCGCAAGATCTACGCGGCCGGCAAGCTCGCCGACGAGCTCGAACAGAAGAAGCCCGGCTCCGGCAAGCGCTGAGCCGGCGCGCGACCGCTACTCGGTAGCGGGTAGCTCGCCATCGGCAAGCAATCCGTGCCGGCGCCAGACGGTACGCAGCAGCCACGTGCGCGGCGCGGCTACCGGGCGATCGATCGCGTCGAGGCCGCGCACCTGCATTCGCTCGCGGAAGCCGTCAAACCACGGCTCTGACGAGCTGATGGAGCGCCTGTGTGTGCTGGTGCCGAAGCCCCGCAAACACTGGTGACCTATCACGGAGTGCTGGCAGGGGCTATCCTGTGGTCCTCGTGTACCAAGACTTCGCCGGTTCGCTCGCGTTCGCCATGGGTCTCGTGCTCGCCAGCGCGGCCGCTTCGCAGTGTCTCACGAGCTGGGCCCCACTCGTCGCGTCCGCGAATACGGGACCCGACGACGCGGTGTATTCGCTGGTGGCCATGCCGAACGGGGACGTGGTTGCTGGTGGCTACTTCGTCACGGCAGGCGGCGTCGCCACCAACAACATCGCGCGGTGGAACGGTGCAACATGGACTCCCCTCGGTGGCGGCACGAATGGCAGCGTATCAGCCCTCGCCGTGCTGCCGAACGGCGATCTGATCGCGGGTGGCGGCTTCACCACCGCCGGCAGCGTCGCCGCCATCAAGATTGCCCGCTGGAACGGCAGCCAATGGTCGCCACTCGGCGCTGGCATCATCGGCGATGTGCGCGCGCTGCGTGTGCTGGCGAACGGCGACGTGATCGTGGCGGGATTCTTCAACACGGCGGGGGGCGTACCGGCCAACAACATTGCGCGTTGGAACGGGATCACCTGGTCGCCCCTGGGTGCGGGCACCAACGGTTGGCTGAACGCGCTCGCGATCGCCGACAACGGCGACTTGATCGCCGGGGGCAACTTCGCGTTCGCCGGGGGAAGCGCCGCGAACAGCGTCGCGCGGTGGACGGGTGCGACCTGGTTGCCGATCGGCGCTGGCCTCTTCGGCGAGGTGCGCAGCCTGGCGATCCGACCAAACGGTGAAGTGGTGGCCGGCGGCTCGTTCAGCGCAGGCGGCGCCTTTTCGCCTCACGTCGCGCGCTGGAACGGCTCGTCGTGGTTGCCCATGGGATTTGGCATGAACAGCTACGTACTCGCGTTGGCCACGCTGCCGAACGGCGACGTCCTCGCTGGCGGCATGTTCACAGTCGCCGGCGGCCTGCCAGCGAGCTTCGCGGCGCGTTGGGACGGCAGTGCCTGGTCCGCGCTCGCCGGCAGCCTGAATGCGACCGTCTGGACGATGGCGTCGTCGCCAGGCGGTGAGGTGCTCGCCGGCGGGTCATTCCTCTTCACCGGCGCGGCGGCCGCGCGGCGCGTAGCGCGGCTGACCACGACGTGCCCTACCGCGACCACCATCGTCGGTGCCGGTTGCACGTTTGCAGGCAACACGACGGCACTGGCGGCGACTTCGCCGCCTTGGGCTGGCAGCACGTTCCGTTCGCGGGCGACTGGCTTCGGCACGAACGCGCTCGCCGCCGTCGTTTATGGTCTCGCGCCGCTGGCGATACCGATGCCCAGCGTGCATCCGTTGGGCCACCCGGGCTGCATGCTGCGCACGACGGACGACATCCTGCTGCACTTCGCCCGCAGCGCGGGCAGTGTCGACTGCGAGATCGCGATTCCCCCGTCGCCGGCGGTCGTCGGCGGCACGTTCTGGCACCAGGTCGTCCCGGTCGAACTCGATGTGCAGAACGACATCGTCGCGTTGACAGCGACGAATGCGTTGGCGTTGACGATCGGCTGGCTCTGAACCTCAGCGGGCCGAGATCACCCGCGCAACTCCGACGTCGACGGCAGCACCCTGGACCGTTGGCACAGGTCTGCACTGCGCCACCGCCATCGGCGCGAAGCAGGCAACGGCGACGGCGTTCCCTTCCGAGCATTGGTAGAGCTTGGGGCACTCCTATGCACCAAGCCGCCGAGTCATCAACCCTGGGGCGCGCCACTCAGCGATCGAGCACGAGTCGCACTCCCGTGACCTGGAAGCGCGTGTCCGCCGGCCAGAAGTTGCGGTAGTGCAGCCGCGCTTGCCCACGCGGCGTCGCGAAGGAACCACCGCGCAGCACCCTCTGGTTGTCCATGAACTTACCGTTGTATTCCGTCAGCGCGCCGGGGAACGGCCGGTAACCCGGATACGCCTCGTAGTGGGAAGTCGTCCACTCCCACGGCGAATCGCGGCGAATCACCCGCCGATTCGGATCGCTACGGCGGTGCTGGTGGTGGCGCCGAGGGCGTTCGCGGCGGCGTCGAACACGAATGCCTGGAGTCGATACTCGAGGCCGAGCAACGTGCCGAGGTTGGGGATCGCGACCGGCCACGTCGTGCCGCTGCGCAGTTCGTGCGCGTCGATCGCGGTGTGCAAGAAACAGCCCGGCATGCCGAAGGAGCTGAGGTCGATCGGCAGCGGCTGGCCGTTCCACGTGGTGGCCTCGGCACCGAGCATGCCGACGAAGGGTGCCCCAATTGGCAATCGCGCGAGGTGCAACGGCAACGTGGTGCCGACGCGCGGCGCGTCTTCGCCGTGCAGCACGACTTCGCCGGAGCTGCCGGAGCAGCCGACGCCGAACGGACGCAACCGCGCCGCACCGGCGACACCAAGAACGTAGTCACCAAGGCCGTCGCTGCCCGCGAACGCGCCTTGCGACAAGTCGAATGTTCCCGTGCCCGACACACCCAGCGCTGCGATCGGCACCCAGACATTGGTGGCGGGATCGAGTTCGTGGGCGGAGTTGTAGTTGGCGGCGACGAGCCGATCGCGCGAAACGTCGTAGGCAATCACGCCGGGCGGAGCAGCGATGGGGGACACGTTCCAGTTGGACCCAGCCCACGTCCAAAGAGCCGATCCGACCTGCAGCAGGCACTGGCCGAG
>SXPB01000252.1 GCA_005776475.1 Planctomycetia bacterium | reverse complement strand
GCCGGAGGCGCAGCTCGACCGCTTCCTGTTCAAGGTCGAGGTGCCGGGCGTCAGTCCGGACGTGCTGGCGCAGATCCTCACCACGCGGCGTCGTGGCGAGCCGCCGACACCCGGGGCCGTGTTCACGGCTGGCGAGCTCGACGAGCTGTTCGCGCTGGTCGATGGCGTGTTCCTGCCCGTGGCGGTGGCGCACTACGTCGCGCGGTTGGTGGCAGCGTGCGATCCGGCCCGCGCCGAGGCGCCGCCCATGGTGCGGCAGCATGTGCGCTTTCCGGCATCGCCGCGCGCAGCGATCGCGATCGCCGAATCGGGGCGGGCGGCGGCGTTGCTCGCCGGTCGTCCCAACGTCGACTTCGCCGACGTGCAGCGCGTGGCGGTGCCCGCCTTGGCGCACCGGCTGGTGCTGCAGCACACCGCCCTCGTCGCCGGCGTGCGCGCGTGCGCCGTCGTGGCCGAATTGCTCGAACAGGTGCCGATCGTCGATCGCACCTTGCCTGGAGGCATGCGATGAGTCGTCGTTCCGTGCTGATCGCCGCGCTCGGCTTCTTCTTGGCCAGCGCCACCGCGCAGGAAGGTTCGTTCGCGCACGAACGCGGCGGCACCGCCACGTGCACGCTGCGCACCCTCGCCTGCGCCGGTTCGTCGAACCCAGGCGGGTTCGGCTTCCTTCGCATCGAGATCGCGAACGTCGACACGCGCGAACACGACGTGTTGGTCGAGCTCGTCACCCCGACCTGGCTCAACGCCGACGTGCGCGTGGTCCGCTCGGTGGTGCTGCCGCCAAAGGAACGTGCGGTGTCCTTCTTTCCGCTGCCGACGCCGTTCCCGGACCCGATCCTGCGGTTCGTGGTGGATGGCGTCGAGCAGGCGCAGCAGGTCAACTTCACGCAGGGTGAGGGCATCGCCGGTCTTCTGGTCAGCGATCGGCCCGATGCGGGCGCCGCCGGCGTCGCGTGCCTGCACCGGTTGCGCTTCGGGCCGTCGGGAGCGCCACAACAGCGGCAGGTCGCGTCGGCCGATGCGCCGACCGATTGGCGCCTCTACACCGGTTTCGACGTCGTCATCGTCGACGGCCGCGCGGCGTTGGCCCCGGAAGTCCAGGAAGCACTGCGCCGCGCCGCGTTCGCGGGTGCCACCGTGCTGCTCGCCGACCCGAACAGCCTGCCGGCGGGTCCGCTGCGCACGCTCGCCGGCAGCACCACGGTGCCGCATGGCCTTGGCGCCCTGGTCACGATCGGTTCGCTGGCGGGGCCGGTGACGGTGCCGAGCGACCTCGGACAGTTCGGGGATGGGCCACTGCCGATCGGCGAGGGCCTGCACGACGAAATGCCGATCCCGGGGCTCGGCGAGGCGCCGGTGCGCGTGTTCGTCATCGTCATCGTGTTGTTCGCGCTGGTCGCCGGACCGGTGAACTTCTTCTGGCTGCGCCGTCGGCGACAACCGTTGCTGGCGTTGGTGACGGTGCCAGCGCTTGGCTTTGGCACCACCGCGGCGATCTTCGCCTTCGGCTACTTCCACGATGGTTTCGGCGTGCGCGGCGTCGCGGTCAGTTGGACCGTGCTCGACCAGGAACGCCACGAAGCGGTCACCGTGTGCTCGCGCACGCTGTTCGCGGGGCGCGCGCCGGGCGCGATCGTGTTGCCGGCCGACACCATGTTGATGGCGCCGCGGGCAACGACGCGAACGCGTGGTGCCGCCGATCGCTTCCATCTGGACGTGGGAACGGCGGCTCTGGACGGCGGCGTGTTGCCGTCGCGCACCTCGACGCCGTTGGTGACGGTGCAACAGGGTGTGGTTCGGCAGCGTCTGGTCGCTCGCCGCGACAACGATCGGCTGCGCTTGCTCGCCGACGGCGGCGTGGTTCCGCTCGATCGGGTGGTGTTGCGTGACCATGAAGGTGACTACTGGGCCGGGCCTGCCAACGAACTCGAGCGCGTCGACACCGCCGCAGCGTCGGGCCGGCTCGCCGAAGCCCGAAGTGTGTGGGCCTCGATGCGCCGGCTCGTGCAGCGAGACGAGCGCTGGCACAATCGCTTCCGCCCGGAGGCGCTCCTGGACGAGCAGGCGGTCGAGATCGGCACGCTCGACGAGCGCTTCCTGCCGGCCACGGGCCTGCGGCGCGGCAGCTATGTGGCCTTGGTGGCGCGGCCGGCCTGGCTTGACGAGCACGGCTTTGGCGCGCACTACGAATCCGAACAGCACTGGGTGCGCGGTCGCCTCGCCGCGGAGGACTTCGTGCAATGAGTGGCCCCCTGCTCGAAGTGCGCAACCTGGCGCGCAGCTATCCCCGCGTGCAGGCCGTGCGCGACCTGTCGTTCGCGATGGAGCGGGGCCAGATCACCGGCTTCGTCGGTCCGAACGGGGCCGGCAAGACGACGACCATGCGCATCGCGGCCACGCTCGACGTGCCCGACAGCGGCGACGTGTTCATCGAAGGCCAGTCGGTGCTGGTGGAGCCGCGCGCCTGCCGCAACCGGATCGGCTACATGTCCGACCAGTTCCACCCGTACCCCAACCTCGACATCCTCGAGTACCTGGACTTCTTCGCGCGGGCGCACGGGCTCGCCGGCAAGCGACGGCTCGACACGGTGCGGTCGGTGGCGTCGTTTTGCGGCCTGCTGGGCTTCGCCGACCGTCCCGCGACCGGGTTGTCGAAGGGCATGGGCCAGCGACTGCACCTGGCGAAGACGCTGCTGCACGACCCGGCGCTGCTGATCCTCGACGAGCCCGCGTCGGGCCTCGATCCGCGGGCGCGCATCGAGTTCCGCGCCTTGCTGAAGGAACTGGCAGCGGCCGGCAAGGGCATTCTGATCAGTTCGCACATCCTGCCCGAACTCGGCGAGATGTGCGATTCGGTGGTCGTGATCGAACGCGGCCGGCGCGTCGTCTCGGGCACCATCGCCGAGATCCAGAAGTCGGTGCAGCACGAGCAGGCAGTGGCGATGCGCGTGCTCGGCGATGCGGCGATGGCGGAACGGTTCCTGCTGACCTGGCCCGGCGTCGGGCAACTGGCGGTGGACGGCCAGCGGATCCGCTTTCCGTTCGCCGGTGACGAGCCAGCACTCGGCGAACTGCTGGCGCAGCTGGTCGCCAGCGGCGTGCGCGTGGTCGAGTTCGCGCGCACCGAGGCCAACCTCGAAGACATCTTCCTGAGCACCACGAAGGGCAACCTGCAATGACTTCGCTCGAAGCCAACCCGTCCGCGGCAGGGGTGCCGCCGGCCACGTTCCCGCTCGCCCCGACGCGCTGGACGAAGTGGTCGGACCGGCTCAACCCGATCCTCGTGCGCGAAGTGCAGCAGGCGGTGAAGGGGCGCGTGTTCACGCTCACGGTGTGGGTGGCGCTGCTGATCACGGTGGTGATCGCGGTGGCGACCGCGAACTCCTTCGACGCGCGCGGCGGGGCCGGGCGCGACGCCTTCAACGCCGGCATGGCGACGTTGATGCCGCTGGTGTTGTTCGTCGTGCCGATGCAGGCGTACCAGTCGATGCGGATCGAGCTGCGTGGCGGCATCGTCGAGCAGTTGCTGCTGTCGCGGCTGCTGCCGATGCGGATCCTGTACGGCAAGCTGCTGGCGGCGATGGTGCAGTTCACGCTCTACGTGTCGGTGCTCGCCCCGTTGCTGGCGACGAGCTACCTGCTGCGCGGCGTCGATCTGCCGACGATCGTGGTCAGCCTCGTGTTCGCGTTGATTGGCTGCATCACCGCCACGGCGTTTGCGGTGTCGTCGGCGGCGCAAGCGGTGCTGCCGGCGCTGCAGGCGATCGCCAACCTGGCCACTGCGTTCGGTCTCGGTCTTGCGTCCTTCTTGTTCGTCGGCGCCGCCGTCAGCGGGCAGTACTCGGCCATGGTCAGCTACCTGGTGCGCGAGCCGGAGTTCGCCATGGTGATGGTCGCGATCCTGCTCCTGGCGGGAACCGTGGTGACGTTGTCGCTGCTCGTGGCGCAGAGTTTCCTGCTGCATGCGTTCGAGAACAAATCGACCGGCTTCCGGATCCTGCTGTTCACGTTGCCCGTGCTCGCGTTTGGCTGGGTTCTCGCGTTCGCCGGACCCTCGGCTCGCGACGAGTTCACGGCGGCGTTGACGATGGTCCTGTTGGTGACGGGCATCGTGTTCGCGGTGTTCATGGTCACCGAACAGGGAGAACTGTCGCCGCGCATGCGGGCGCACGTGCCGACCCGCGCCGGCCTCGCGCTGCTGGCGGCGCCGTTCCTGCCCGGTCGCGACCGTGGCCTGCTGTGCTTCCTCGGCTACCTCGTGTGGCTCGCCGGGCTGGCATGGTTCTGCTGGTCCGGCACGACCAGACGTCAGTGGATCGCGGAGATGATGGGCATCGCCGCACTCACCGCGGTCTATGCGATCGGCTGGCTCGCGTTCGGCCGGTGGCTGCGCGGGCGCTTGCCGGCGGGGCTGCAGGGCAACCACCTCGGTCGCTTCCTGCTGCCGATGTCGTTCCTGCTCGTCCTGCTGCTGCCCGTGCTGGTCGATCTGTTCCTGCGCGGCGAGGTCCACAACTGGCACTACGGGCACGTGCTGAATCCGTTCTGGACCATCGAGCAGGTTGACCGGATGAACACCTGGCAGGAAGCCTGGTTGCCGGCCGCCATCGTCACCGGAGTGTTGCTGCTGCTGCATGCCAGGGTCCTGGTTGGCGCTGTGCGCGAAGTGGTGGCGGCCGGGGCGGCGCTGGCCCAACGGCGCCGCAGCGCGCCATGAACGAAGCGTCATCGACAGCGGCGGCGGCGGTCGCGACGATCGTCGCGCGGCATCGGCTGGCGTGGCATCGCCGTCGCCACCGCGGCCGCATCGGCGGCCAACGCGGTTTCGGCAGCGGCAGCTCGCAGGAGTTCCATGACTTCCGCGACTACGCGGCCGGCGACGACCTGCGCCACGTCGATTGGCGCGGCTTCGCGCGCACCGAGCAGTTGCGGGTGCGATTGTACGAAGCCGAAGTGGCGCCCTACTGCGACGTCGTCGTCGATCCTTCGGCGTCGATGGCGGTGACGCCGGAAAAGCTCGCGGCGGCGCATGCGTTGGCGGCGGCGTTCGTCGGGATGGCGCGGGCCGAACAGGCGCAGGTCGGGCTGCAGGCGTTGGGGCGCGGCCCGCGGACCCTGGCAGACCTCGCGTTCGACGCGCCGCAGACGACGCCGGAACGGGCCATGGCCCCGCTGCGCGCCGGCGGCGTGCGCATCCTGCTCACCGACGGCCTGTGGACCACCGGGCCCGGCAGCGTGGTCGCTTCGCTCGCCGCGGGTGCGGCGCACTTCCTGTGCGTGCAGTTGCTCGATCCCTGGGAGCTGGCGCCGACCGTCGGTGACGTGCTGCAACTGGTCGATTGCGAGACCGGCGAACGCCAGGAACGCCGCCTCGACGCCGCCACCGTCGCTGCCTACGGCAGCAACCTGCACCGCCTCGTCGCCGAACTGCGCGGCGCCGTGGCGGCGGTCGGCGGCACCTTCGCGTCCGTCACCGCGGGGCCGATCGCCGAGATGTTCGCCCGCGACCTGCTCCCGCCCGGCGTCGTGGAGCCGGCATGAGTTTCACCTCACCGCTCGGGTTGCTCGCCTTGTTGGCGGTGCCCGCCGTCGTCGTGCTGCACCTGTTCCGCAACCGGTTGCCGCAGCGCGCGGTCGCGGCCCTGTTCCTGTTTCCGCCGCAAGCGTTGCTCGCCGGTGCCGGGCGCACCCGCACGCGGTTGCTGCGCACGCCGTCGTTCTGGTGCGAAGTCGCCGCGGCGACGGTGCTCGGGCTGTGGCTCGGCGGCCTCACGTTCGGCGGCATCGAGGCCCGGCCGCTCGTCCTGGTGCTCGACGACTCGGCGTCGATGGGTGCCAAGGCGACGCACGAGAAGGCGCTGCAGCGGGTGCGCGCACGCATTGCGGCGCACACGGGCCTGGCCCGGCTCGGCATCCTGCGCAGCGGGCCGCGCCCGGAGATCCTGCTCGATCCGCGCGAACCGGCCGCCGACGTCGACGCGGCGCTGCGGCGGTGGCAGCCGGCGCGGCCGCGGCACGATGTCGGGTTGACGCTCGACCTCGCGCGCGAGCTCGCTGGCAGCGACGGCGACGTCGTGTTCGTCAGCGACGAAACGGTGCCGGCCGGCCACGAAGACGTGCATGGTCTCGGTTGCGGCCAGCCTGCCGCCAACGCCGCGTTGACGGGCGCCGAACGTGTTCCCGGCGTCGACGGCGATCGGCTGCGGGTGCGCGCGCTGGCGTTCGGCAACGTTGCCGCAACCACGGTCACGCTCCTTGCCGGCGCGCGCGAACTGGCGCGCATCCCGGTGGCGTGGAGCGACGGTCGCGCCGATTTCTTCGTGCCCTGGCCCGTCGGGGTCGATGCGCTGCGCCTGCAGTTGTCGCCCGACGCGTTGGCGTTGGACGACGTGGCCTACGTACTGCCCGCCCCCGAACGCACCGTCGCGATCGCCGATGCGTTGCCGGACGATGTGCGCGTCGCGTTGGGCATCGAGCGCGTGCTCGCCGCCGTTCCCGGCTGGCGTGCCGCCAGCGAACGCAGCGAGGCGCAGCTGGTGTTGGCGGCGGCCCCGGGCGAGCCCTCCGCGGACCAGATCGAGGTCGTGGTCGCGCCGGGCGAAGGCAAGCGGCTCGCCTTCGCCGGCCCGTTCGTGATCGATCGCAGCACGGCGTGGTGCGAAGGCCTGCAGCTGGCGGGAGTCACGTGGGTGGCGGGCGAACTCGAACTGCCGGGGCGCGCGCTCATCACCGCCGGCCCGCACGTGCTCGCCAGCGAGGAACCGCTCGACCTCGGTCGCCGGCTGTGGCTGCGGCTCGATCCGCTGGCGGGCAACCTGGTGCGTTCGCCGGATTGGCCCGTGCTGTTCCACGATCTGGTGCAGAGTGCGCGGGCGGCGGTGCCAGGGCCGGGTGCGTCGCAAGTGGCCGTCGGCAGTGAGATCGCGTGGCGTCGCCATGCCCGCGGTGGCGACAGCGTCCGCGTCGTCGTGTATGCGCCGGACGGTCGGCAGCAGGAACTCGCCGCCGGTCGCACCGCGGGATTCGTCGCCGAACAGGCCGGGCTGCATCGTTGGCTCGATGGCGATGGCCGCGAACTCGCCACGTTCGCCGCCCACTTCGTCGATGCCAGCGAAAGCGACCTGCGCGCGGTGACTGCGGCCGATCGGCCCGGCGTGCCACGCGTCGCCCCCGGCGAAGGCACGTCGCTGCGCGACACCGACATCGAGCGGCGCGTGCTCGCCGCCTTGCTGTTGATGCTGCTGATCGCCGACTGGTGGTTGTTGCAGCGGAGGGAAGCATGATCCGCTTCCTCTGGCCCGAAGCGTTCCTGCTGGTGCCGATCGTGCTGCTGGCGCTGCGCGGTCGCCTGTGGCCGCGGCCGTTGCCCGGCGTGTTGCGCGTCCTGTTGCTGGTTGCAGTCGCGGCGTTGCTGGCGCGGCCGGCGTGGCAGGGCGTCGCCGATGGTCGCGACGTGGTGCTGGTGGTGGATCGTTCGGCCTCGATGCCGACCGAGTCGTTGGCGCAGGCGCGCGAACTCGCGACCGAAATCGCCGCGGCGATGCCCGCAGGTGATCGCCTCGGCGTCGTCACCTTCGGCCAGAAGCCCGTGCTCGACAGTGCGCCGCAGGCGCCGTTCGCGTGGCCCGAAGCGGCGCGGCCGATCGATCCCGACGGCAGCGATCTGGCGGCGGCGATCACCACGGCGCTGTCGTTGATCCCGCCGGGCCGGCGCGGCTCGTTGCTCGTCATCAGCGATGGCGAACACACGAGTTCCGATCTCGACGCCGCGGCGCGCGCGTGCCGCCGGCAGGGCGTGCGCGCCGATGTGGTGCACCTGCCGCGGCCGGCGGGCGTCGACTGCGCCGTGGTCGAAGTCGGCGTGCCCGCAACGATCGCCGCCGGCGAACCCTTCGTTGCCGCGGCCGTGGTCGTGGCCCAGGGCGGTGGGTCGGCGCAGTGGCGCCTGTTGTGCGACGGCGTGGTCGCGCAGCGCGGCGAGGTCGAGCTGCAGGACGGCCGCAACGTGCTGCAGTTCCGCCATGCGCTCGACGAACCGGGCCAGCACGAGTTCGCGATCGAAGTGGAGCGCGACGGCGACGTGTGTCCGTCGAACGACCGCGCCACCGCGGTGGTTCGCGTGCAGTCGGCGCCGCGCTTCCTGTGCGTGACGCCGAAGGGTCGCGACGATCGCCTCACCGCGGCCTTGCGCACGGCCGGGTTCGACGTCGTCGTCACCGCGCCGGAGCGCGCGCCGTTGTCGTTGGCCCAGCTCGATGGTTTTCGCGCCGTCGTGCTCGAAGACGTCGCTGCCGGCGACCTGCCGGCGGGGGGGATGCGGGCGTTGGCGCAGTGGGTGCGCGACCTCGGCGGTGGCGTGCTGATGACGGGCGGCAAGTCGAGCTTCGGCGTCGGCGGCTACCACCGTTCGCCGGTCGAGGAAGTGCTGCCGGTGACGATGGAGATCCGTGAGGAGCAGCGCAAGTTCGGGCTGGCGATGGCGATCGCGCTCGACGTGTCGGGTTCGATGCGCGCCGATGCCGGCGGCGAACCCAAGATCGCGCTGGCGACGCGCGGTGTCGCCGGCGCGATCGACCTGCTGTCGCCGATCGATGCGGTGTCGTTGCTGGCCGTCGACACCGCGGCCCACGTCGTCGTGCCGTTGACGGCCGTGACCGCCAAGCCGGAGCTGATGGCACGCGCGCGCGCGATCGACGTCGGTGGCGGCGGCATCTACGTCGGCGAAGCGCTGCATGCGGCGGCCGAGGAACTGGCGAAGGCGACCCAGCAGCACAAGCACCTGGTGTTGTTTGCCGACGCGTCCGACGCCGAGCAGCCGGGCGACTTCGAGACGTTCGTGCCTGCCCTCGTGGCGCAGGGCATCACCGTGTCGGTGATCGCCGTCGGCAGCGCCTCCGACCAGGACGCCGAGTTGCTGCTGCGCATCGCGCAGCTCGGCCAGGGGCGTTGCCAGTTCGTCGCCGACGCGACCGAGCTGCCGCGGGTGTTCGCGCAGGAGACGATCCAGGTCGCACGTTCGTCCGTGGTCGAAGCGCCGACGACGATTTCGGTGCTGCCGCCGCTGGCGGCGCTGGGCGACATGCCGACGACGTTCCCGGTGGTGGGGGGCTACGCGATGGCGTGGGCGCGGCCGCGGGCCGAAGTGGCGATGGCGACTGCCGACGCGCAGCACGCACCGTTCCTGGCGCACTGGCACATCGGGCTCGGCCGCGGAGCGGCGTTCCTCGGTGAACTCGACGGCGCGTTGTCGGGCGAGCTGGCGACATGGGATCAGTGCGGTGATTTCCTGGCGACGCTCGTGCGTTGGCTCGGCGGCGGCCAGACGGGCGGCATGTTCGCGACGTCGCGGGTCGAGGGCGGGGTCGGCGTGTTCACGCTCGAGGTCGAAGCGGAGCGCGCCGGCGAACTCGATGCGCTGCGTTCGACGTTGTCGCCGCCGAACGGGCCGTCGCGCGAGATGGCGTGGGAACGGTTGTCCTCGGGGCGCATGGAGGCGCGCGTGCCGTTGTTGCACACCGGCACGTGGCGCGCGGCCGTCCAGCTCGGTACCGAGTCGATGGCGTTGCCACCGGTGTGTCTGCCGTACTCGCCGGAGTTCCGGTTGCAGGCCGATGCGCGGGCCGGCGAACGCGAACTGCGTGGCCTCGCGCGGGCAACGGTTGGCCACTTCGGGCCGAACGCGGCGTCGGTGCTCGCGGGCGAACGCCGCAGCACCGGTGCGATCGACCTCGGGCCGATGTTGGCGTGGGTGCTGGTCGGGCTCCTGCTCGCCGAGATCACGGTGCGACGTCTGCAGATCACGGTGCCGATGCCACGCTGGCTCGTGCGGCTGTGGCCGCAGCGTGGGCCGCAGCCGGCCACGGTCGTCGTCGTGTCGCCGCCGCCGTCGCCGACCGCAGACGCGGCGCCCGGCGAAGCCGCCGGGTTGCCTGCGGACGAGGGCATGCTCGGGGCGCTGTCGCGCGCGAAACGCCGCACGCAGGGACGCTGAGCCGCTTGCTGCGCCTCAGTGCGCGAGTTCCGACTCGCCGATCGCGGCGAACGTGCGCCCCGGTGATGCCCACTTCAGGCCGAGTTCGGCGCCGCCGGTCTGGTTGAACCACACCACTTCGATCGAGTGCAGGCCCTTCTGCAGACCGATCGCGCCCTGCTTCTCGATGGCGCCGTGCAGTCCGTCGTTGTCGACCACGAGCTGGCCGTCGATCCACAGCTTGCTGCCGTCGTCGCTGGAGAGCACGAAGCGATACAGCTCGTCGGTGGGCACGCGCAGGAAGCCGCGGTAGATGAACGCCACTTGCTCGCCGGTGCCGGTCACCGGCCCGACCGAGCCGACGATGTGCGTGCGCTGCGGCACCAGGGAGCCACGGTCCTCGGGGATGCTCTTCCAGTCGACGGCGAAGCGTTCGCAGCGCAGACCCTGCTTGCTGGCGAGCGCCTTCACCGGCGGCAACGGCTCGACCTTGGTGAAGGCGCGTTCGGCGACCGCGGTCACCTGGCGATCGGCGTCGAAGCTCGCGGTGCGCAGCGTGCACGAGTTCGTCAAGCGGATGGACCCTTCGGCGCGCGGCGACGTGGCGGTCGGCGGGGTGCCATCGAGCGTGTAGGTCGTCACCGCGCGTTTGCTCGTCTGCGTGACCGTGACCTCGACGCCGGTCACGAACTGCTCGCACTCGGCCACGATGCGCGGCAGCCGCACCACGTCCGGAGTGCCGTCGATTTCGATTTCGACCACCGTTGCGATCGGGTCGGGCCGTTCGACCGTCAGCGTGTAGCAGACGCCCGCGACGCCGGGCTCGGACGCGGCCGGCGCCACGCTGCCGCGCGCGTTCAGCACCTCGACCCGGCGCACCGGATTCTGCAGGCCGGTGAGGTCGAGCCGCATGCCCGGCTGGTAGTCGAACACGTGCAGGTAGAGCTTCGTCGTGGCGCCGCCGTGCTTCACCGTGCAGCGACCCCACGGCGTCGCATCGAACACGCTCGCCGTCGTGCCATGGATCGAATCGCTCGCCAGCGCCATCCATTCGCCGATCTCGCGCAACCGGTCGACCGACTCCGGCGGGAACGTGCCGTCGGCGCGCGGGCCGATGTTGAGCAGGTAGTTGCCGCCTTTGCTGGCGATGTCGATCAGGTTGCGCACCAGCTCCGTCGTCGACTTCCATTTCTTGTCGGCGGCGTTCCAGCCCCAGTGTGAGTTCATCGTCATGCAGGATTCCCAGTCGACGCCAGGCAGTCCCGTGGCCGGGATCTCCTGCTCGGGCGTCGCGAAGTCGCCGACGGCTTCACTCGCGTTCGAGAACCCGGCCATGCCGCCGCGGTGCACGTCGACGCGGTTGTTGACGATCATCTCGGGCGCCAGCGACCGGCACAGGGTGAACAGCCGCAGGCCGCGTTCGTGGTTCCAGGTGTTCTCCCATTCGCCGTCGAACCACATCACCGAGGGCCGGTAGCGCGTCACCAGTTCGGTGACCTGCGCGTGCAGGTACTGCTCGAAGTTCGCGAAGTCGGCGCCGTCGGTCGTGCGGTCCTTCTCCCACGGCCGGCGCGGCAGGTAGTCCGGGTGGTGCCAATCCATGATCGAGTGGTAGGTGCAGAACACGATGCCGTGCCGGCGGCACGCGTCGGCGAGTTCGCGCAGGATGTCGCGGCGGCTGGGCGTGCTGCCGACGTCCCAGTTGGTGTGCGCGCTGTTCCACAGGCAGAAGCCGTCATGGTGCTTGCTGGTGATGACGACGTACTTCATGCCCGCGGCCTTGGCCATGCGAGCCCACGCGTCGGCGTCGAACTGGGTCGGGTTCCAGTGCGGCCGGAACTCGTCGTAGATCGAACGCGGAATGCGCGCGCTGTCGCGGATCCACTCGCCGTAGCCGGTCTCGGCCTGCCACTTGCCCGCCGGGATCGCATAGAGGCCCCAGTGCAGGAACATGCCGAAGCGTGCCTCGCGCCACCACGCCATGCGTTCGTCCTGGTTCGCAGGCGGGCGATCGAGTGCGGTCTCCTGCGGCGGGCTGCCGCACGCGCTGAGGGCCAGTGCGAGCAACGGGAGTCGGAACGGGGCGAAGGTGGCGTGCATCGGCATTGGCTTTTCCGGTGTCGAACGAACGAGGCTCGCACTCTCGCATGGTTGCGCGGCGCTTGCGATGGTCGAGTCGGGCCGAGAGTGTGCCGGGGCGGGGAAGTTCCCTCGTGACGCCGCCGTCGCTACCATCCTTCCCTTGGTCGCCACGGAGAAGACAATGCGCAACGCCACCACCCCCTTCCTGTCGTTCGTGCTCTGGTGTTCGGCATTGGTCGCCCAGGGCGAACCTGCGGCGACGGTGAACCTCACGGGGCGCGTGCTGGACGCCACCGGCAAACCGGTCGTCGGCGCTGCGGTCGCGTTCGTGCCGCGCGAGTCGATCACGACGGCGCAGTTGCTGGCAGCGCCGCCGTCCACGACTGACGCCGAGGGCCGCTTCACGCTGCGCGTCGCGGCAGCTCCGGAGATGGACGCGATCGACTGGCCGTCGCTGCAGATCGCGGCGAAGGGTCACGCGGCGATCGCACCCAGTATCCAGTGGAAGCTGCAGCCGCCGACGCCGGGTGCCCCAACGCGCCCGCGTGCCGACACCGATGCGGGAGACTTCGTGCTGCCGGTTGGGGCGCGATTGTTCGGTCGCGTGCGCGACACCGACGGCAAGGGCATCGTCGGGGCTTCCGTCACGATGCGCGACGTGCTGGATCATTCGCGCTCTTTCAGCGGCGCAAGTTCCGGGGCGCATGTGCGCGCCGTGAGCAACGCGAGCGGCATCTTCGAACTGCCGTGTGCACTCGCGCACGGCGTCGTGCTCGACTTCGCCGCGAAGGACCATCAGCGCGACACCCTGATGGGAGCCGCGGCCGGGGCATCGCTCGAGGTCGTGCTGGCGAAGGCCGGCCGCGTCGCCGGTCGCGTGGTCGACGACAAGGGCGCACTCGTCGCCGGGGCCATCGTTCGGGCGACCTACGAACGCAGCGGTCCGACCACGCGCGTGCGCGCCGCGGCCGATGGCACCTTCGAACTGCCGATCGAGTACGCCGGTCGCTTCCGGGTCAGTGCGTCGCGGCCTCGGGCCGCCACCGCCATCGTCGGCCGTCGCGCGACGCCGGCCGATGCCGGGGAGTCTGCGGTGCTCGATGCGCCGGTTGCCACCCTGGAGATCGTGCTCGGTGGCGCCGCGGCCAGCGCCAGTGCCGCGCCAGCGGAAGGCTCGCTGCGCGTGCAGGCGGTCGATGCGGCCGGCAAACCGGTGGTCGGCATCCGCGCGACGTCGGTCTGGCAGCAGTTCGCGCTGCAGAACGAGTCCTACCTCGACTACATCGTCGCGCACAGTCTGCGCGGTGTCGCCGCAAGCGAAGGCAACGAGACGACCGTGAAGGGGCCCGGCGACAACGATTCGCGCACCGGCATCGTGCGCGTGCAAGCCGCGGGCTATGCGCCGGGAACCGAACGCGACGTGGCGTGGCCCGATGCCGACAAGATTGCGGCGGCGCCGCCGATCGTCGTCAAGCTGGTGCGCGAAGCGACGCTGGCCGGGACCGTGGTCGAAGAGAGCAACGGCGCGCCGATCGCCGGCGCCATCGTGTGGGCGACGCGCAAGCAGGATCGCTCGCAGGGCTCGTGGAGTGCCGGCAACGACACGCCCGAAGGTTCGGTCACGACCGGCGCCGACGGCGCGTTCCGCATCGAACAACTCGGCGAAGGCGATTGGACGGTGCGCTGGAAGCATGCGGAACGGCCGGCGCCGCTGCCGCTCGACCTCACGCTCAAGAGTGAGGAGCCGCGCACCGGCGTCGAACTCAAACTCGCCGCCGGCGCCCGAGTTGCCGGTCGCGTCACCAACCTCGCGATCGCGCCGGGCAGCAAGGTGCTGCTGCATCCGGTGGCGCAGCCGCGATTCGCGAACATGCACTACTACTCCAGTGGGTCGAGCAACCAGAACCTGCCGAAGACTCCGCTCGCCAGCGACGGCACGTTCGCGTTCACCGGGATCGCGCTCGAGAGCTTCTATCTCGTGGTCGAACTGCCATCGCCGCCGCGCCACGGCGGCCCTGTCTACGTGCCGATCGAGCCGTTCCGCGTCAAAGTCGGTGGCGTGCAACGCGACTTCGATGCGAGCACCGACGTGCCGGGGTGCATCGAGGGCAAGCTGGTGTTCCCGAAGGCAGTGCCGGAAGGTGCGGTGCTGTTGGTGGTCGCCGATCAGGTCAGCGAGAACCCCGACGAGCAGCACTACTCCAGCTACAACCAGTGGACCGGGCCACGCTGTTTCGTGCAGCCGGACGGTTCGTTCGTGTTGCCGGTGTCGCGTGGTGTGCACATGCTGCGTGTCGTCGATGCCGCTTCGGGGCTGTTGCTGGCGAAGGAAACCGAACGCATCGTCGTGGGCAACAACAGCAAGGTCGTGCGCACGCTGTCGGTGCCGCTGGCCGCAGTCGCGGTGTCGATCGCGGGGCCGGAAGGCGTGGAGTCGATGCCGTGGATCGATCGCCTCGAAGTTCGCCACCAGCCGGCGAAGCCGGAGATGGGCGGCATGGTCTTCGGCGTCGGCAACGACGAGTACGACACCGGCGTCGGCGTGCCGATCGCCCTGGGCACGAAGTCGCTGCGGTTGTTCTTGCCCGAGGGCAAGGTGACCCTGTTCGTGCGCAGCAACGCCAGCAGCCTCAAGCCCGCCAAGGAACGCGGCCGCCAAGGTCCGCTCGTGCGGGAGGAGTTCGACGTCGGCGCCGACGAGAAGACGGTGCGCGAAGTGAAACTCGTCATCGGCCCCGCGCCGGAGATCGAGCCGAAGGAAGCCGTCGAAGCGAAGCCGAAGACGGACGCCGTGGATCCGGTCGGCCGCTGATGCGTGGCTCGCCGGCCCGCAGAGGTTGCAAAGGTGGCGCCATTCGCGGGCGGACTTCCTTCTCCCTGGCCAAGCGCGTTCCGTAGCATCGACACCCGCATGCACGCCCGCACGCTCGTCCTGGTCGCCGTTCTCGTTCCTTTCGCCACGCCTTCGCTGCGCAGCCAGGAGCCGCCCGGCCCAGTGCCGAGCGAACTGCTCGACACGCTCGACTGGCGCCTCGTCGGTCCGTTCCGCGGCGGACGCGTCGCCGCCGTGTGCGGCGTGCCGGGCCAGCGCGACACCTACTACATGGGCGCCTGCGGCGGCGGCGTGTGGAAGACGACCGACGCCGGCAAGACGTGGGCGAACATCAGCGACGGCACCTTCGGCGGTTCGATCGGTGCGGTGGCGGTGGCGCCGAGCGATGCCAACATCGTCTACGTCGGCACTGGCGAGAAGACCTGGCGCGGCAACGTGTCGTCCGGCGACGGCATGTGGAAGTCGACCGACGCCGGCAAGACCTGGAACTTCGCCGGCCTGCCCGATTCGCGGCACGTGAGCCGCGTCCGCGTCCATCCGCAGAATCCCGAACTCGTCTACGCCGCGGTGATGGGCCATCTGTCGGGCCCCAACGACGAACGTGGCGTCTACCGCAGCAAGGACGGCGGGGCTTCCTGGCAGCGCGTGCACTTCGTGAATGCGCACGCCGGCGCCGTCGATCTGTGCTTCCAGGCGGATGATCCGAACGTGCTCTACGCCACCACGTGGCGGGCCGTGCGCACGCCGTGGTCGCTCGAATCGGGTGGCGAAGGCAGCGGCGTGTGGAAGAGCACCGATGGCGGTGACAGTTGGACCGCGCTGCACGGCAATCCGGGCCTGCCGACCGGCACGCTTGGCATCGCCGGCATCGTCAGCTCGCCGGTGGAGCCGCGCCGCTTGTATGCGCAGATCGAAGCGGAGCAGGGCGGCTTGTTCCGCAGCGACGACGCGGGCGCCATCTGGACCAAGGTCAACGACGACCGCGCGCTGCGGCAACGCGCCTGGTACTACACGCGCGTCTTCGCCGACCCGAAGGCGAAGGACACGGTCTACGTGCTCAACGTCGAGTTCCACAAGTCGACCGACGGCGGCAAGACGTTCACGACGATCAACGTGCCGCACGGCGACAACCACGATCTGTGGATCGACCCGGCGGATCCGCTGCGCATGGTCGAAGGCAATGACGGTGGCGGCTGCGTGTCGAACGACGGCGGCAAGACCTGGACCGCACAGGACAACCAGCCGACGGCGCAGTTCTACCGGATCACCGTGGACGACGCGGCGCCGTACCGGATCTACGGCGCGCAACAGGACAACAGCACGGTGCGCATCAGCCATCGCAGCCGCGGTGCGGGCATCGGGCGCGACGACTGGGAGAGCACGGCGGGTGGCGAAAGCGGTTGGCTGGCACCCAAGCCCGGCGACGCCGAGATCGTGTTCGGCGGCAGCTACGGCGGCCTGTTGTCGCGCCGGGACCACCGCAATGGGCTGTCGCGCAGCGTGAACGTGTGGCCCGAAAATCCGATGGGGGCCGGGGCGGCGGACCTGAAGTACCGCTTCCAGTGGAACTTCCCGATCCTGTGGTCGCGGCACGAGCGCGCCGCGCTCTACACGGCGGCGCAGGTGTTGTTCCGCAGCAACGACGAAGGGCAGACGTGGACGCCGATCAGCGGCGACCTCACGCGCAACGACAAGTCGAAGATGGGCTCGTCGGGTGGACCGATCACCAAGGACAACACCAGCGTCGAGTACTACGGCACGATCTTCACCGTCGATGAAGGGCGCGTGCCTGGCACGATCTGGTGCGGCAGCGACGACGGCCTCGTGCACGTCACCCGCAACGGCGGGGCCGCGTGGACCAATGTCACGCCGAAGGGCCTGCCGGAGTGGGCCCAGATCAACTGCATCGCCGCCGATCCGCACCGCGACGGCGCCTGCTATGTCGCGGCGACCCGCTACAAGCTCGACGACTTCCGGCCCTACCTGTTCGCGACCGAAGACTTCGGCGCGACCTGGCGCGAGATCGTCGGCGGCCTCGACACGCGGTGGTTCACGCGCGCGATCCGGCCGGATCCGGAAGTGCCCGGGCTGCTCTACTGCGGAACCGAACGCACCGTGTGGGTGAGCTTCGACGACGGCCGGCGTTGGCAGCGGCTGCAGAAGAACCTGCCGCTGGTGCCGATCACCGATCTGGTCGTGCGCGGCGATTCGCTGATCGCGGCGACGCAGGGTCGTTCGTTCTGGTCGTTCGACGGACTCGCGCACCTGCGCGCGGTGCGTCCTGATCTGGCCAGCAAGCCGTTGCACGTGTTCCCACCGCTGGTCGTCGTGCAGGGCGGCGGCAACGACAAGGAGGCCGCTGGCCTCGGCCGCAATCCGCAGCAGGATCTGCACGTGCGCTTCCGCATCGGCGGTGCCGCAGACGCCGCGGTCGCCGACAAGGTGACGATCGTGGTGAAGGACGTCGATGGCGCGGTCGTGTGCGAGAAGGCCACCGACGCCACCGACGACGACAAGAAGCTCTCGGTGCGCACCGGCATGAACGACATCGAGCTCACCTGGAAGACCAAGGCCGCGAAGATCCTCGACGGCATGATCCTGTGGTCGGGGCGCGGCGGCGCGCCGCGCGTGCCGCCTGGCGACTACGCGATCACGGTGAAGATGGGCGAGCACGAGCGCACCGTGACCGGGCGCATCCTGCCCGACCCACGTTCGCCCGCGACCACGGCCGAACTGCAGGCGCGCTTCCGCCTGGTGCGCGACGGCAATGCGCTCGTCACCGAGGCGCACGAGGCGATCGACGCGATCCGGGCGTTGCGCACGCAGATGCAGGCCGTCGTGGCGCGCAGCGAAGGCGAAGCGAAGACCAGGCTGGAAGCGGCGGCGAAGGCGGCCGAGGCGGCGCTCACGCCGATCGAGGAGACGCTCTACCAGACCCAGTCGAAGAGCAGCCAGGACCCGCTCAACTTCCCGATCAAGCTCACCGACAAGCTGCTCGGCGTGCTCGGTGCGGTGAACGCGGCCGAGTTCGGGCCGACGGCGGCGCAGGCCGCCGTTGCGGCGGAGCTGAGTGCTTCGATCCGCAGCGAACTCACGAAGTTCGCCACCGAGAAGCCGCTGCAGGTGGCGGCGTTCAACGCGCTGGCGCGCGAACTGGCGATCCCGCACGTCAAGTGACGGGCGTCGCCGCGGTCACAGACCGACGAGAATGCGCCCGTAGTTGCTGGTGGTCATGCCGAACGCATTCGCCGGCAGGTCGAGGCACGCGTACTGCGCGTAGAAGCGGAAGCCGGCGCCGACGGTCGCCGGCACCGGGAAAGTGAAGCTGCCGACCCCCGAGCCATCGAGCAGGATCGCCGCCGAGGCCAGGATGTCGGTGTAGGCGTGGCAACCCGGGGCGCCGAGGAAGCCGAGCTCGAGCGGCAGCGGCGTCGCGTTGGTCAGGCCGGCGAGCAGCACCGCGACGCCGTTCGGCACGCCACCGTTGAGGTCGGTCGAGAACGACGTGCCGATCTGCGGCAGGCCGGTGCAGGTCAACACGGGCGTGCCGTTGCTGCCCGGGCAGCCGTCACCGTGCAACGACGTGTGCGCGGTGAGCATGCTGACTTCCATCTTCAGCGCAGCCGAGCCGGCGGTGCCGCTGGCCGGGGCCGGACCGGCGCTGCCGATCCAGTAGATGCGCTGGCGCGAGCCGCTGCGGAATCCCTGCACCGGGGCGATGCCGTTCGTCGACGTGATCTGGACCACCAGATCGTCGGTGCCGTTGTAGACGAAGAAGTCCTGCAGGCCGACTTCGGTCCACAGGCTCGCCGGCACGATCCAGCTGTAGTGGGTGGCGCTCAGCACGGTCTGCGCGGCCGGCGTCAGGTTCTGCGCGAACGTCGTCACCAGCGGTTGCGCCGGCGGGATGTGGTCGATCACGATTTCGAGCTGGTCGTAGTGGGCACGACCGGAGTTGCACGCCGCGAAGGCGAGGCCACTGACGATGCCCGGCAGGTTGCCGAGATCGGCCGCCAGCACCCGCGTCTGGTACTTGCTGTTGTAGAACGGACCGCCGGCGTTCTGGCCGAACGGGATCACGTTGCAGTTGCCGGACGTCGCGATGTTGTCGGGCAAGTACCAGTTCTGCGCGAACAGGGGAGCGGTGAACAGGGCAAGGCAGAATGTCGTCAGGGTGCGCATGGGTTGCCGGGGGTGAGGGGCAGGGTGGGAAGCGCCCCGCACGATAGCCGCGTAGCGACTGCCCCCAAGGGCCGCGTCCGTATCGGATCTGTCGCGCCGGCCGGCGCCGCGTCACTCGGCGATGCGGAACTGGCGCACGCCGTAGCCCGGATACCGCGCGATGAAGGCGCCATCGACCAGTGCCAGCGTGTCCTTGCTGCCGACCACGGCCACGGTTCCCGTCTTCGCGCCCGGCACCTCGAAGCGGACCTCGCTTGCTTCCCCGCGCAGCGACGCGGTGAAGAGATGCAGTGCGCCCCCGTGCCGATGTGCGCGCACGGCGAACTTGCCCGTGGTCACGGTGCGCACGCCGGCATCGGCGCGTGGGGTCGAAAGGACCGGTGCCGCGGCCCGGACCTCGGCGTTGACGTCGCGCACCGCAGCGGCGATCTCCGGGTGCGACAGCAAGCCCGCTTCGACGAACTTCGGTTCGAACGCATGCGCGAAGTAGATGATGCCGGACGCGCCGCTGGCGATCGCGATCCACACCTCGGCGCGCACCTGCTCCGGCGTCGGTCGCCGATCGGCGTTGCCGACGTGGCTGGTCTCGATGCACGCCCACACCGGCTTTGCCCCGCGCGTCCACTCGACGAGTCGCGTGACACCGTGGCCGACGAACTCGAGCTTGCCGGCGACATCGCGGTGCGGATGCGTCACCGGATAGATGTCGAACGACACCGTGTCGCAGCCCTTGCAGTATTCGGGATAGTCCTCGGGATGGCCGCTGCGTTCGCCGCGCCCGTGCCAGCCGTCCCACGCCGCACCCTGGCCGAGGTTGAGCAGGATCGGGCGCGTCGGGTCGGCGCGATGCATGCGCTCGTAGAAGGCGACGACTTCGTGGGGCGGAATCGGCGGCGCGTAGCCTTCGAGCCGGCGGCCCTGCGCGTTATCGGGTTCGTCGCGATGCATCCAGCCGACGATGGCCTTGCCGCGCCAGCCGAGGCCGACTTCGTTCTGCTCGCAGATGACGCGCATTCCCGCGGTCTCGAGCGCTTCCAGCTGTTCCTTGGTCGGGCCGCGGTAGAGCCCGACGTAGAGGTCGATGCCGATCGCCGCATAGGCCTTCGCGTTGTGCGGCGACTGCAGCCACACGCCGATCGGGAAGTGGTCGGCGGGCAGGCCGTTGGCGTACCGCGGGGTCGGCGTAGCCGGTTGGGCGGGCAACGACACGCAGAACAGCAGCAGGCTCGCGAGCACGGCCAGGCGACGCATGGCCACAGTCTGCAGGCGAGGCGGTCGCGAAGGAAGCGTGCAGGCCTGCGCACGCACCGGCTGTGCCCGGTAGTCTTTGCTTATGGCCGCGGCCCCTGGTGCTGGCGATGCGAGCGTCGATCCGACCCAGCTGTCGGCGACGATCTACCGCAGCCTGCACGAACTCGCGGCGGCCCAGCTCGCCGACCAACGCGCCAATTCGCTGCAGCCGACAGCCCTCGTGCACGAGGCGTGGCTGCGGATCGCGCGACTGCAGGAACTGCGCGGCGAGCAGCGGGCGCAGTTCTTCGCGTTGGCCGGCAAGGCGATGCGCTCCGTGGTGATCGACCACGCGCGGCGACGCCAGGCGCAGAAACGCGGCAGTGGGCGGCGCACCGAACTCGACACCGACCAGCTGGCGGCGGCGCGCGGGCTGCCGGCGGCGGACCTGCTGGCAGTCGGCGAGGCGCTGGCGCGGCTCGAAACCGTCGATCCCGAACTCGTGCGAGTCGTCGACCTGATGTTCTTCTGCGGCAAGACCGCCTCGGAAACGGCGGCGTTGCTCGGCGCCAGTTCGCGCACCGTGGAGCGGCGCTGGCGGTTCGCGCGCGCTTGGTTGCGCGACGAACTCGGCGACGGCGAAAGTCCCGAAGTCGGCTGACCCGAACGGGCAGGTCGCGCGCGGCCGCCCCGATTCTGCAACTCGTTGTCGGTCGTGGCGGGAGTCCTGCGTCCTGGCAACGGAGCGGTTAGCGTTCCGTCGCCCATGAACGAGTCGTCGATGCACCCCGAGTGGCCACGCTTGCGCGGGTTGTTCGAGGAACTCGTGGACCTGCCCGCGCCCGAACGGGCGGCGGCGTTGGCGCGTACCGACCTGAGCGCGAGCCTGCGCGGCAAGCTGGAACGCCTGCTCACTGCCGATGGGCAACCCGGCGCGTTCCTCGAACCCGGGCAGCCGATCGTGCTGTCGCCGGAGTCCGTGGGGGGCGCGGCGGCGTCACCGGTCCTGCCGCGCCGGCTCGGCCGTTACGAGCTGCGTGCATGCCTCGGCAAGGGCGGCATGGGCGAAGTGTTCCTGGCGCGCGACCTGGTCCTCGAACGCGACGTGGCGTTGAAGATGCTCGCCGACCCGCTGCTGGCGGATCCGCAATGGCTGGCTCGCTTCCGCAGCGAAGCGCGCACCGCGGGCGGCCTCAACCATCCGAACGTGATCACGGTGCACGACGTCGGCTGTGTCGATGGCGCGCACTACCTGGTCACCGAGTTCGTCGCCGGCCAGACGCTGCGGCAGGCGCTCGCGGGTGGGGCGTTGCCGTTGGCGCAGGTGCTCGACTTCGGGTGCCAGATCGCGAGTGCGCTCGTCGCTGCGCACGCGGCGGGCGTGGTGCACCGCGACGTCAAACCCGAGAACGTGATGCTGCGGACCGACGGCATCGTCAAGGTGCTCGACTTCGGCCTCGCCAAGGCATCCGCAGCGGCGGTGGCGGCGCTGGCGGCGCCGGCGAACCAGCCTACCCAGGTCGGTCTGCTGCTCGGCACGATGCGCTACATGGCGCCGGAGCAGGCGCGCGGCGGCGACGTCGATGCTCGCGCCGATGTGTGGGCGCTCGGCACCCTGTTGTTCGAAATGGCGACCGGCACGCCGGCGATTGCGGGCGACTCGGCGTTGGACGTGCTGATGGCGTTGCTCGATCGCGAAGTGCCGTCGCTGCGGCAGGCGCGGGCGGACCTGCCGGCGGCGTTGGCATCGATCGTCGCCAACGCGCTGGCCAAGGACCGCGATCGCCGCACTGCTTCGGCGGCAGCGGTGCTGGCGCAGCTCGAAGCGTTGCGCGCCGAGCTGGACGAACGGCGCGCGGCGCCACACGACGCCGAGCCGGTGCCGGAAGTGCACTACGCGCGCAGCGGCGACGTCAACATCGCCTACCAGGTGTTCGGCGCCGGCCCGATCGACCTCGTCTTCGTGATGGGCTGGATTTCGCACCTCGAGTGGTTCTGGCGCGAACCGTCGTTTGCGCGCTTCCTGCGGCGCCTGGGTTCGTTCGCGCGCGTGATCCTGTTCGACAAGCGCGGCACCGGCTTGTCGGACCGCGTCGCCAACGACCGACTGCCGACGCTCGAACGGCGCATGGACGACGTGCGCGCGGTGATGGACGAGATCGGCAGCCGCTCGGCGGTGTTGTGCGGCATCAGCGAAGGCGGCCCGATGTGTGCGCTGTTCGCCGCGACCTATCCCGAACGCACGCGCGGCCTCGTGATGATCGGCAGCTACGCGCGTCGGCTGCGCGGCGATGGCTATCCATGGGGTTCGACGCCGGAGGCGCGCGAGCACTTCTGCGACGACATCCTGCGCCAGTGGGGCGGTCCGGTCGGCATCGCCGAACGGGCGCCGAGCGTGGCCGCGGACAAGGAGTTTCGCGAGTGGTGGGCGGCCTACCTGCGCCACGGGGCGTCGCCGAGCGCGGCGGTGGCGTTGACGCGCATGAACGCGGACATCGACGTGCGGCCGATCTTGTCGACGATCCGCGTGCCGACGTTGGTGGTGCATCGCGCCGGCGACAAGTGCCTCACGATCGACGAGGGTCGGTTCCTGGCGTCGCGCATTCCGGGGGCGCGGCTGGTCGAGCTGCCGGGCAACGACCACCTGCCGTTCGTCGGCGACCAGGAAGCGGTGCTGCAGCCGATCGCCGAGTTCTGTGCCGCGTTGCCGCGTCCGGGTGCGAAGGAGCGGGCGCTGGCGGCGGTGCTGGCGCTGCAGATCGTGCCGACCACGAACGTCGACACGGTGGTGCACGGCGACGGCGAGGCGCGGTTCCGGGCGATGGCGCTGCGCGAGACCGGCATCGGCGAAGGCCGTTCGCTGGCGACCGGTGGCGGCCGGCTGGTGGCGACCTTCGACGGTCCGGCGCGCGCCGTGCAGATCGCCGGTGAACTGATGGCCCTGACCGAACGCATGAAGCTGCGGGCAATGGTGGTCGTGCACGTCGGCGAATGCGAAGTGCGTTCCGATGGCGCCCAGGGTCCCGCCGTCGACGACGCGCTCGCGGTGTTGCGTCAGGCCGCACCCGGCCTCGTGTTCGCCACCGAACCGGTGCGGGCGTTGGTCGCCGGCGCCGGCTTCTCGTTCGTGCCGACGGCGGCGCGCAGCATCGGCAGCGGCACGGTCGCGACGTTCACGCTGGCTCGGTGAGCCGATCGCCGCGCTGCCGTCGCGGTGCCCGGGATCGTGCATGCTTCGGTGATGCCGAAGCGGCGCTGCTGGTCACGGCGACGCGGGCGCCGCCCGCGGCCGTTGCCGCCACAGCGACAGCGTCGCTTCCATGGTGATCCACACCGCGAGCAGCAGCAACACCACGGCGACCGCGCACAGCGGCGCATTCGCCGCCGTCGTGATCTGCAGCACCAGCGCCGACACCGTCATGCCCATCATGAACAGCATCGGCAGGCCGACCGCAAACCGCAGCGGCAGGCCCTTCCTGGTCTTGGCCAGCCACAGCGAGAGGCCGACGAGGGTCAGCCCGGCGAGCAGTTGGTTGATCGAGCCGAACAACGGCCACACGACCTTGTAGGCGGGCATCGGCCGCCCCTGGGCGTCGGTGACCGTCTGCGCCACGAACCACGCCGGCAGCGCCAGCGTGATCACCGTGCCGACGATGCCGCCGGTGCGTGACTTCCAGCCGGTGAACTCGGTGAACAGGAAGCGCGCCAACCGTGTGCTGACGTCGAGCGTGTCGTAGACGAACGTGGCGAACGCGAGCATGCCGAACGTGACTGCGAACTGCAGCGGCACGCCGAGCTGGTTCAGGAACGAGCCGATGCCGACGCCGAAGATCTTGTCGGCTCCCGCCTTCGCCAGTTCGCTGCCCGGCACCAGCTGCATCACGCAAGCCAGCGCCAGCAGCGCCACGACGCCTTCGAGCAACATGCCGCCGTAGCCGACCAGATGCGCGTCAGGTTCACGGTCGATCTGTTTGCTGGTGGTGCCCGAGCAGACGAGGCCGTGGAAGCCGCTGCAGGCGCCGCACGCGATGGTGATGAACAGGAACGGCACCAGGCTCTGGCCGCTCGGCGCCGTGAAGTCGGTGAACCCGGGCCAACGAATGTCGATGGCGCCGGAGAAGTCGCCGACGAACAGGCCGCACAGGCCACCGCCGAGCGTCAGGTACAGGAAGAAGCCGCCGAGGTAGCCGCGCGGTTGCAGCAGCAGCCACAGCGGCAGCACCGATGCCACCGCGCAGTACGCGAGGATTGCCCACGCCCAGTACAGCGACGGAATGTCGCCGGCCGCGCGCAGCGCAATCGGCCACTGCGGCCCGAGCCAGATCGCCACGCCGACCGCGGGCACGAAGATCGCGGTGACGAGCCACAGCGGCGGCCGCAGCCACTTCACCACGACGCCGAGCAGCAGGCTCAGGCCGAGGTAGAGCATCGAACTCGTCGCCACGCCACCGCCATCGACGGCGACGCGCGCCCCGTCGCTGCCGGGCATCGCGACGTCGAGGGCGGTCGTGAACGCGCTCGCGGTCGCATCGGTGAAGGCGACGATGACCAGCACCAGCGCCAGCCAGATGTAGAGCACGAATGCGGCGTAGCTGCGCGGGTTGAGGTACTGGCGCAGGATCTGCGCGATCGAACAGGCCCCGTGCCGCACCGAGCCGACCAACGACGCGAAGTCGTGCATCGCGCCGATGAAGATGCAGCCGAGCACGATCCACCAGAACGCCGGCTGCCAGCCGAACATCGTCGCTGCCAGGATCGGGCCGACGATCGGGCCGGCGGCGCTGATCGCCGAGAAGTGCTGCGACAACAGATAGAACTTCGCCGTCGGTTCGAAGTCGGCGCCGTCGCGGTGCGCATGCGCCGGCGTCGTCGTCGTCGCATCGAGCCCGAACCAACGCGCCAGCGTGCGGCCGTAGATCCGGTGCGCCAGCCAGAACACGACGAGGCAGATCGTCAGCAGCACCGCGAGCGAAGGCATGCCGCGCATCCTGCCGTGGCACCGCAGCTGGTGCCATGCCGGAATCCTGGTGGGGGCGGCGTGGACAGGCCGCAAATCGACTGGATACTGTCCAGGCTCGTCCCGGCCGTTTCGCATTCCATGCCAAGAACCTTGCTGCGCACCCTGTTTGTCTCGGCCCTGTTCGCATGGGCGGCCGTTGCCCAGACGCCCGAGCTGCGCGCGGTCTGGGTCGCGCGCGACGGCCTCACCGACCGCGCGAAGATCAAGAGCACGCTCGACCAGTTGCTCGCCGCCAACATCAACTGCGTGTGCGTGAACGTGTGGAGCCGCGGCTTCACCATCCACCCGAGCAACGTGCTGTTCGCCGCCTGCGGACAGAGCCAGGATCCGGCCTACGTCGGCCGCGATCCGCTGCAGGAGTTCATCGTCGAAGCGCATCGCCGTGGCATCGAAGTCGAGGCGTGGTTCGAGTACGGCTTCATGTTCGGGTGGAGCGGTTGGTACGCGGGTCCGACCGGCGTTGGTCCGGTGCTGACGGCGAACCCCGGGTGGATCGCGCGCGACAACACCGGCAATTCGCAGGTTTCGGACGGTGCCGGCGGCTTCTTCACGTGGGCGATCCACGAACATCCCGACGTGCGGCAGTTTCTGCTCGACCTCGCCGTCGAAGTGGCGCGGCGCTACGACGTCGATGGCATCCAGTTCGATCGCGTGCGGTATCCGTCGACGAGCTTTGGCTACGACACGGTCACCGCCGCCGCGTACCAGGCTGCCACCGGCCAGACGCCGCCGACGAACGTGAACAGTTCGGCGTGGAAGTCCTGGCGCGCGGCGCGCCTGACGTCGTTCCACGCCGACTTCTACAACTCGGTCAAGGCGGTGCGGCCGACGCTGCGCGTGACCGACGCGCCGACGGTGATGCCGGGCGCCTACGACAACTTCCTGCAGGACTGGCCGGCGTGGTTGACCGGCGGCTCGCTCGACATCGTCTACCCGCAGGTCTACCGCACGACCGCGGCTGTCTACATCACGACGCTGGACCAGCAACTGACGTACGTGCCGGTCCCACTGCGGACCAAGGTGGCGCCGGGCATCCGCGCGATCACCGGTACGCCGACGGCGGAAGTGCTCGGCATGGTCGCCGCCAACCGCGCGCGCAATTTGCCGGGGCACGTGTTCTGGTATGCGGAAGGGCTCTACGACGATCTGCCGGCGCTGACGACGAACTACTTCCAGACGCCCGCCGCGGTGCCGCAGCAGCCGGCCAATTGGCGACCGGTCTCGGTCGAACGCGAAGACAACCACGCGACGACGGTGGCCACGCCCGGGTTCTTGCCGGTGGCGCCGCCGGGTGCGAGCGGCGCCTCGGCACGCATCGCATTGCTGCCGGCAGCGGCTGGCGACAAGGTCGTCTACACGCTCGCCGTCGCCGAGACCGGGCTCTATTCGCTGCTGGTGCACACGCCGGGCAGCCCGGGCTATTCCGCGGCGGCGCCGCACGTGGTTGCGACCGCGGCCGGCAACGCGTTCGTCCGCGTCGACCAGCGCACGACGACGGCGGCATGGAACGAAGTGGCGACGCTGTGGCTCACGGCGGGCACGACGACGGTCGAAGTGCGCGCGGTGCCAGGGCAGACGGTGCTTGCCGATGGCGTCGGGTTGCTGCG
Organism: Planctomycetia bacterium; assembly: GCA_005776475.1. Lineage (GTDB taxonomy): Bacteria > Planctomycetota > UBA1135 > UBA1135 > UBA2386 > UBA2386. Next base: position 8,331 of record SXPB01000252.1, on the reverse strand, counting down.
TTCGCGGCTGCCGTCGGGCGGCATGTCGACGTTCGGAACGGGCACCGCGGGGACGTTCGGCGGCCTGCAGATCGCTGCCTACGGGCGCAGTGGTCTTGGCGGCACCGTGCGCTTCCAGGCGTCGCGGGCGTTGCCCGGGGCGCCGACGGTGCTCGGCATCGGGCTCGCGCAGGCGTTCGTGCCGTTGTTCGGCGGCACGCTCTATGTGCTGCCCGACCTCGTGACGGGCGGCCTCGCCGATGCGCAAGGTGTCATCGAAGTCGGTGTCGCGATCCCGACGTCGCCAGGCCTGCTCGGCCTCGGCCTCGTCGCGCAGGGCCTGGCGATGGATCCCGCCGGGCCCGAGGGCGTCAGCCTGTCGCCGGCGGCAACGGCTTTCGTGCAGTGAGTGCCTGTCGCAGCCCGACGTTCCGCATCCCATCCAGACCGAGCTCGATCGCGGGCGGCTTCGGCTGGTGGAGAAGCTCACGCGCAGTTTGAAGCCGTCGCCCGGGCGCCGGACGCGGGAGAAGACGGTGGAGCAGGTCCACGCTGCTGCAGCCCGCGTCGAGTCGTCGTGGGAGACGGCCCGTGTCGTGTCGGTGCCCGATGCCGTGAAGGCGCGGGCGAAGCGCCTGCTCAACGTCCACCCGTTGCGTGCCGCGGACTCTCTCCAACTTGCGGCCGCCTTGATCGCCGCGGACGACCAGCCGTCCAGCCGCAGCTTCGTGTGCCTGGATCAGCGGCTGGCGGACGCCGCGAAGCGCGAAGGGTTCACCGTGCTGCCCTGACACCGCGAAGTACGCGTGCGAGCACTTCGGACACGCCATCAGCTCGATGCCGAACCAATGCCGCAGCAGCGTCGCCCACGGATGTCGCCGCCGACCGCCGAGCCATCCGAATGCGGCCACGCCGTGCCACCGTCCTGCGGTGGTGCCTTGGACCGCACCTCCCGGCAGCCCGGGTTGCGTCAGCGCCGCAGAGGTGGAGTCCAGATGCTTTCGTCGAGTTGCCGCCCGACCATGTCGCCGATCAGCGCGACGATCGTCTCATCCAGTGGTCGTCCGTTGCGCAGCAAGACCGCTTCGTAGGCCGAGGCGGCAACCGTTGTCATCGACTCCAGGTCGATGCGCCACCTGCCATCCTGCAAGTGGAACGTCCACCGCGGACCCTTGCCGTGCCGCTTGGATATGTGGGTAGCGAGCGCTCGGTCTCCCTCGACGTCAATGGCGCCGAACGACCAGCCGGCGAGGTCTTCGGCGTTGACCATGCCGTCGTCGACGAAGCGGGCGAAGCTGCCGTTGACCATGCCTTGCAACTCCGCGGTGGAGTAGCGGGCGCGCATTCCCAGCGCCCGTATCCGGTCCATCAGGCCGACGGCCCGCAACTCCGCCCTGTCCGCGTGCAGCGCGAGTTGTCGCACCCGCTCGTAGGAGTCGAGCGTGTGTTTGGTGACGAGTGAACTGGCTTCAGCACCCCGGTGGGCAAGGGCGGCCGCTTCGTACGCGCGCATCGCGCCACGGATCGCGTCGGCTTGCTCGACCGTGGCGGGCGCTGAGTTCGCAGCGGCACCCGGCTCGCGGCAGCCGGGCAGCAACACGAGCGCGAGCCAACACGAGGGTGCGAATCCGGAGCGCATGGCGGAAGGATGCCACACGCGACGCGGCGCTACCGCATCACTTCGCGATGCGTTCCTTGAACTCCGACGTCTCGGTGTCGATGCGAACCTTGTCGCCGACGTCGCACAGCATGTTGACCTTCACCTTCATGCCGTTCTCGAGCACCGCTTCCTTCTGGCCCGAGCCCGCACCGCGAATCGGCGGCGAGGTTTCGGTGATCGTCAGGACCGAGTGCTTGGGCGGGAACACCGCGACGAGCTGGCCATCGACGAAGAAGCCCTTGTAGGCCTCGGCGGGCCACTGCAACGCGTCTTCGGCGGCGGCAACCGGGCAGCGCACTTCGTCGCCGGTCTCGGTGAAGAACACTTCATCGATGCCGTCGCGGTAGCTGTGCGTCAGGTCCTTCTCTTCCTTGTCGAGCACTTCCCACTTGCTGTCGGTGTGCTCCTTCAGCTCGGTCTGGCGACCGGTCTGCAGGTCCTTGATCCGAAGCTGGCAGAAGGCGCGGCGGTCGTTGCGGAGGATGTTCCACCACACGACAGTGCACATGCGACCCTCATAGCGGACCAGTGTGCCGGGGCGGAGTTCGTTGGCGGCAAGTTGCATAAGGGCGAAGAAGGTAGCGAGCGGTCGGCGACCTTGCCACGGGGAGCCGGGCTGGTTCTCGCGGTGGGGCGGTAATGTCCTCGGCCGATGCACCGCAACGCACCGCAGGCCGGGCCTGAACCCGCCGCCCCACCGGAAGGCCCGATGCTGTCGGGGGCAGGATTCGCCCAGCTGGTGTTGGCGAACCCACCGAAAGCCGGCGGTGGCGCGCTGATCCTGGTCGTGTCGCTGGTGTTGTTCGCGATGTCGATGCGTGGCAGCGGGTCGTGGCAGCACCTGGTGATCCTCGTCCTGGTGGTGATCGTGCACGAACTCGGCCACCTCGCGGCGATGCGCCTGGCCGGGTTTGCCGACCTGCGCATGTTCTTCGTGCCATTCTTCGGGGCCGCGGCCATCGGTCGCAAACCGGGTGCAGGTGCCACCGAGCACGCGTTGGTGTCGTTCGCCGGCCCTGTGCCTGGCCTCGTGCTCGCGGCCGGGCTGTTGGCGTTTGCGGACGTGCATTGGCGTGGGCTTGGCCGCAACTCCGTGGTGACGGACGTCACCTTCCTGCTGGTCGTGCTGAACGGGTTCAACTTGCTGCCGATCCTGCCGTTCGACGGCGGCCGCGTGTTCCAGGTGTTGCTGTTCGGGCGACTGCCGTGGCTCGATGTCGTGTTCCGCGTGGTGGCGATCGCTGCCGTCGGCTACCTCGCGTCGCTGGACACGCCCGTGCTGTTCGTGGTGGCCGGGTTGATGGCGTTGGGTCTGCGCGAAGGTGCGCGCATCGCGTTCGCCGTCGCCAGGCTGCGGCGCACGACGCCGCTGCCGGCAGATCCCGCACGACTGACGGCGGCGCAACTGCAGGCGCTGTACGACACGGCGGCGGCGCTGGTGCCGCACCAGGTGCAGGAGACGCTGCGGCTGCGACGCATCGCCGGCGCGATCCGCGCCGTGTTCGACGGTACGGCGCGCAAGGCAGCGTCGCCGCTGGCGTCGATCCTGCTGTTGTTGCTGTGGGCCGGGGCGTTGGCGGGCGCCTGCTTCGAAGTGGTCTGGCTGGGGTTGGTGACGTAGCCGGGTCGCGCAGATTCCGGGTGCGCCTTCCCAGGGAGCCGGCGCGTGGCGACGATGGGCGCATGGACTCCCGCGCGCCGTGGCCGACTCTCTACTCCCTCGGCTGGGTGCTGGCGCTCGCGCCGACCGGTGCGATCGTCGCTTTCACGGTGGTGTGGATGGTGCCGGGCATCGACGAGAACTGGTGGTGGGCGGGTGTGCTGGTGGGCCTCGTCGGCGGCCTGCTCGTCGGCGCCAACACGAGGGCGTGCGCAGGCCTGCATGGCGTGGCGCGCGTGGCCGGGCCCATCGCGGTGTTCGTCGGCCTTTTCGCGGCGGCGGCCCTGTTCGCGCTGTCGCTCGACCGCCGTGGCACGGAGACTCTGCTGGGTGGCCTCGTCGAGTTCCTGATGTCGATGCTGGCGGCGGCCGTGGCGCTTGCCGGGGCGGGCCTGTGGTTGGCGGGCAACAGCGGTCGCCATCTGGCGCGCACTGCCGACCCGGCGGGAACAGCGGTCGCGGGCTGAGCCGGCGGAGCACAAGGACGCCGGTGACCCTGGCAAGGCCCTGGGCATGTTCCAGGAAGCAGAGCAACTCGCCGCCGCCTGCACGGCTGCCGTTCCCGGCAAGGAGATCTGGCAGCTCTACCACTACAACGCGGTCTGGTTCTCCGGGCAGACGCATGGCGATCTCGGCGACCACGCGGGCGAGGCGGCGGCGGCCCATCGGCTGGCCGGGCTCCGTCCGACCGATGGCAAGACCCACCGCATCGCCGCCGAGTTGTTGGCGCACGCGATCACGCTGGTGGCCGGTGACGAACGTCTGGCCGCGGCGGATCGTCAGCGTCGGCAGCTCGAACTCGAACGCGAAGGGATGCAGCGCCTCGAAGCGGCGGCCGAACACGGCTACGACGATTTCGAACGCCTGCGCGACGGCGCCCGGCTCGCCCCGTTGCGCGCGCTGCCGGGCTTCGCCGAAGTGCTGGCGCGCGTCAAGGCGAATGCGGATGCCGGCAAGTGAATCGAAGCAGGTGGGTGCGCGGGCAGGGAACGACGACGCGGATGGCGCCGACCCTTGCATCGCGCCGTCGGCACGCCCAAACTCCCGCGCCCCACGGGAGTGCATCCGAGCTGGTGTTCGGCCTGGTCTTCAAAACCTGTGGGGTTCCTCCTCGAGAGGGGCCCGGTGGGTTCGATTCCCATGCACTCCCGCCACTTCGCGTGCGACGTGGCGCCGCACGCCAGCAGAGCTCAGCGCGGCAGCCGCAACGTCACCGCGATCGGCAGGTGGTCGCTGCCGAACGAGTCGCCGACCGTGAACGCGGCCACGCCGAGTGAGGCGGTGACCAGCGCATGGTCGATGCGGATGCGCAGGGGCAACGGGAACTGCGACGGCCAGGTCGGCGCCCACGCGCCGTCGCCCGCGTCGCCAAGGCCCGTCGCGCGCAGCAGCTCGCGAAACGCCGGCGACCACGGCGTTGCGTTGCAGTCGCCGAGCACCAGCTGGTGCGGCGGCAGCCCGCGCAATGCTGCGGGAATGGCGGCCAGCGCGCGGTCGCGCTCCGCATTGCGTTCGCGGTTGCCGGGGCGCGGCGTGTGCACGCCGAGCAAGCCGAACTCGCCGTGCGGCGTGCGCACGACGGCGCGCACCGCCGGGGCCCAGTCGAAAGCGAGCGGCACGACGGCCGCTTCGTGCAGCGGGAACTTCGAGTAGAGCGCGACGCCGAACCAGCCGGCGTCGGCGCGCGCGATGCGGTGGGGAAACTGCGACAGGCTGCTGTCGAGTCCCCGCAACCACGCTGGCGTCACTTCGCTGCAGAACACGACGTCGGGATCGGCGGTGCGCACCGCGGCGAGCGCATCGGCGAGGTTGTGCTCGTTGCCACGCAGCAGGTTGAGCGACAGCACGCGCACTTCCTTGCCGTCCGGATCGCCGGTCGGCGCCTTGCGCAGCAGGCCCGGGGCGACGACGGCGGCGGCGATGGCGGCGAAGGCGAGCACCAGCGTCGCCACGCGAAACCGCCGGTCGATCGCCAGCAGCAGCGCGCAACCGAGCAGCCAGCCGCACGCCTGCACGGGAAAGCACGCCAGCAGGTCGATCGTCCAATGCCATGCGGCGCAGAGCGGCGCCAGCGCCACCGGGAAGGCGGGGAAGGCGGCGAGCAGGACGAGGTTGGACCAGCGGATGCGCACGGTGCCACAGATTGCCGGGAGGGTGCGTGCCGCGCGAGGGATTCGCGGAGAGCGCGTCGGACTGCTTGCCTGTCGCCCGGGTGGGGGCATGATCCCGCCGCGATGGCCGCCGCTACGTTCCCCGACCCTGACGCCGTGCTGGCGGAGATCCGCACCTTCGTGGCGGGTTGGTTCCGCGACGGCAAGGAGGACGGACTCGAAGCGGATACGCCGCTCGTCACGTCCGGCATCGTCGATTCGGCCGGCGTCGTCGAAGTGGTCGAGTTCCTCGAACGCCGGTTCGGGATCCGCCTCACCGATGCCGACATCTCGCTGAAGAACTGCAACACGCTGCGGGGCCTGTGCGCCCTCGTTGCGAGCCGACGCTGAGGCGGGCCGGCAAGGCGTTCCTCGGGCTCGGCGAAACCGCTACCGTTCGGCGGTGTCCGCGTTGGCAGAATTCCGGTCTGCGCGGGGCGCTGCTGTTGGCGCCCGCGGCTGGGCCGGAAGCTTGCTGGCGGCCGGTGGAGATCGCATGGCCCGTCTGTTGATCGTGTGCGCGGTGTGGTTGCTGTCGTCGTGCGCAGCGTTGCCGCACGGTGCGGAGTGCTGGTCGCTCGACGGGCGGCCGCTGTCGTCGGCGACGCCGGACCCGGTGCTGCAGGAGAAGCAGTTGGCGGCGCTGGCGCAGGCCGAGGCGCACTGGCGGTCGTCGCCGCAGGATCGCGAAGCGGTCGTCTGGTATGCCCGGCGGCTCGGCTATCTCGGTCGCTTTCGCGACGCGGTGCGCGTGCTCAGCGATGCCATCGACTTCGCGCCAGACGATCCGTTCCTGCTGCGCCACCGTGGCCATCGCTGGATCTCGCTGCGCGAGTTCGGCAAGGCGGTGTGGGATCTGGAACGTGCCGCGGATCGCTGCCGCACGACGCCGGACATGGTCGAGCCGGATGGCCAGCCGACGCCCGGCCGGCCGCCGCACAGTTCGCTGCACTACAATGTGCACTACCATCTCGGGCTCGCGTGCTTCTGCACCGGGGACTTCGATCTCGCCGAGCGCGCCTGGCTCGATTGCCTCGCCATCACCGACGACGACGAGTCGCGCGTCGCCGTGACGCATTGGCTGTGGTGCGTGCGCATGCGGCGCGGCAACCCCGCCGGGGCAGCGGCGGTGGTGGCACCGATCCACGCCGGCATGGACGTGGTCGAGAACGTCGCCTACCTCAACCTCTGTCTGCTCTACGCGGGCAAGAAGCGGCTCGAGGACATCGCGGTGCGCACCGGCAGTTCCGGCTCGGCGTTGGCGTTCGGGCTGGCGCACTACGACGTGGTCGCCGGCAACCGGCAGCGCGGGCTGGCCGACTTGCGCACCCTGGCAGCAAGTTCCGGTTGGTCGGCGTTCGGCGTGATCGCGGCCGAGGTCGAGACGCGTCGTCTGCGGTGACCTGGCGACCGGGGCGTCCGGAGGGAGCGCGGCGCGAAGGGCGACCGGCGCGGCAGGCGGAAAAAAAGCGGGCTCCGGCGAGGCACCACCCCACACCGGAGCCCATCCCTGCCACTGGGCACACACCCAGGCGTTTCTTTCCACCGACCACCAAGATGCACTTGCCGTGCCGTGGTCCGCGCCGGAGCGGTGATTTTTGGGATGCCGCCCGCAAACCCGCATGCCACCGGGGTTGTGGGGCCTGCGCAACCCAGGGCTGGCGGCGGACGGGGTCCCGGTTGCGGCCGCGGCGCGCCCGCGCGTCGGCGCGCCGACGCGCTGCCGTCGGTCAGCCGTCGCTCGCGGTCTCGGCGGCCTTGGCGCGATTCCACGCCGCATCCATCTCGGCCAACGAACGGCCGTGCAGCTGGAAGCCGAACTCGCGTTCGACCGCGGTGAAGCGGCGTTGGAACTTGGCGACCGTGGCGAGCAGTGCCATTTCCGGGTTCGCGCCCAGGTGCCGCGCCAGGTTGCACAGGCTGAACAGCACGTCGCCGAGTTCGTCGGCGATGGCGCCCGCGTCGCCCTGCGCGATCGCGGCGTCGAGTTCGCCGAGCTCTTCGTCGATCTTGCTGCGCGGGCCGCTGCGGTCGGGCCAGTCGAAGCCGGCGCGCGCGGCCTTGTCGCCGACGCGCGACGCGCGCAGCAGTGCCGGCAACGCGACCGGAACGCCGGCGAGCACGCTCTTGGCGCCGTCGCCCAACAGCGCCGCCTTCTCCTTCTGCTTCTCGCGTTCCCAGTTGGCGTAGGCGATGTCGGCACTCTCGGCCTTGCGGTCGCCGAACACGTGGGGATGGCGGCGCACCAGCTTCGCGGCCGCGGCGCGGGCGATGCCGTCGAAGTCGAAGCGGCCGGCTTCGTGCGCGATCTGCGCGATCATCGCGACGTTGACCAGCACGTCGCCGAGTTCCTCCTGGCTCGCGGCATCCGCGTTCCTGGCCAGGGCGTCGGCGGCTTCGAACGCTTCCTCGACGAGGTGTGGCGCCATGCTTGCGGTGGTCTGTTTGCGATCCCAGGGGCAACCGTCCGGCGCGCGCAGGCAGGCGATCGTGGCGACGAGCTGTTGGGTGCCGGGCAGGGGGGACTGTGGTGGTGGGGGCGCGGGAACAGCGGCCATTCGGGCAGGCTACGCTGCCCGCGCCGCCGTCGCCCGTGGGATTCCTTGGGCGGGCGCGGCCCGGTTCCGTATCGTCCGCCTCGTCGCGTTGCCCCTCGGCCGCGCCACCACTACCCACATGGCCATCGAACTCCCTCCGCTTCCCTATTCACACGATGCGCTGTCGCCGCACATCAACGCCCAGACGCTGCAGATCCATCACGGCAAGCACCACCAGGCGTACGTAACCAACGGCAACAAACTGATCGACGGCACCGAGTTCGCCAGCATGTCGCTGGTCGACATCATCACGGCGACCGCTGGCAAGGCCGACAAGGCCGGCAT
>SXPB01000251.1 GCA_005776475.1 Planctomycetia bacterium | reverse complement strand
GCCGGCGGCGCCGGGTTTGGCGGCCGTCGCGGTGGCGGTGGGCCCGGCGGCGGCGGGCCCGGTGGTGGAGGTGGCGGTGACGAAGGCACCTCGCGCGAACGCGGCGAACTCGTCATGCTCGAACTCGCGACTGGCAAGCTTGAGAAGCTCGGCCGCGTCAAGGGCAGCACCGTCAGCGACGACGTGCCGTTCCTGTTGATCCACAAGGAGAAGGCCGAAGCGAAGCCGGAGGAGAAGAAGCCGGACGAGAAGTCGGCGGAGACCGCGGCGAGCGAGCCGAAGGTCGAGGCACCGAAGATCGAGGAGCCGAAGGTCGAGGAGCCGAAAGTCGAGGTCGCAAAGACCGAAGAACCGAAGACCGAGGTCGCGAAGACCGAAGAGACGGCGGGCCCGAGTGGCCCTGGTTCGCGCCGCGGTGGCCGTCGCGGGGCAACTGGTGGGGCCGGTGGACCGCCCGCGGATCCGCTCGAAGCCAAGCGTCCGGAAGGCACCGAGCTGGTGATTCGCGACCTCACCACGGGCACCGAGCGCACGCTCGCCGACGTCGTCGCCTACGGCCTGTCGCGCAAGGGCAAGCAGCTTTGGTACCACACTTCGGCGAAGAAGCCGGCCAAGGACACGAAGTACGGCCTGTTCGTGCAGCCGCTCGCCGGTGGCGAAGCAGTGTGCGTGCACGAAGGCATCGCGCGCGTCGGCAGCGTGTCGTTCGACCGCGCCGAGCAGTGCCTGACCTTCACCAGCGACAAGGAGACGTTCGCCGACGACAAGCCGCAGAGCGACATCTACCTGTGGGAAGGCAGCGGCGGCGCGCAGCGCATCGCGTGGACGGGTGGTCCCGGCATGCCGGCCGGCAAGCGGGTCGCGGGCGGCGCGTCGTTCACGCGCGATGGCTGGATGCTGACGTTCGAGGTCAACGATCCGCCGGCGGCCGACCCGCTGCCGATCCTGCCGGAGGACAAGGTCACGCTCGATCTGTGGAACTGGCGCGACGGGTCGTTGCAGACCGTGCAGCAGAAGCGCGGCAACGGCGAGCGCAATCCGCAATGGACGGCGGTCTACCACCGCCAGCAGGACCGGCTCGCGGTGCTCGGCGACGATGCGCTGCGTTCGCTGCGGCCGATCGGCCCCGACGGCAAGAAGTTGCTCGGCAGCGACGGTCGTGCCTACGACAAGGAGACGACCTGGGACGGCCGCTACGCCGACGTCTGGCTCGTCGATGCGACCACTGGCGAACGCACGCGCCTGCTGGAGAAGCTGCGCGGCGGCGTCACCAATTCGCCGGGCGGTCGCTACCTCGTGTGGTTCGACGCGAACTATCGCTGGCAGAGCCACGACCTGCAGACCGGCGCGCGCCGTGACCTGACGGGGGCGCTCGGCGTGCCGTTCCATCGCCACGACGACGACCATCCCGAGCCGGATGGCGCCTACGGCATCGCGGGCTGGACCGACAACGATGCGTCGGTGCTGGTCTACGACGAGTTCGACATGTGGCGCATCACGCCGGCCACCGGCGAAGCCGTGTGTGTGACCGAGGGCTTCGGTCGCCAGAACCGGTTGCAGTTGCGCCTGCAGCAGATTTCGCGCGATGACGATCGCATGTGGGTCGACTCCGAACTGCTGCTGGCGGCGACCAACGTCGACACGCGCCAGGAAGGCTTCTTCGCCGATTCGCTGACGCGCGCGCAGAAGCCGCAGAAGCTGATCCTCGCCGACAAGAACTTCGGCGACGTCACGCGCCCGAAGAACAGCAGCCGCTTGTTCTTCACCCAGGGCACCTTCGCCGAGTACCCCGACCTCTGGACCGCCGCGGCGGACTTCACCGACCAGCGTCGCCTCAGTGAGGCGAACCCGCAGCAGAAGAACTACCGCTGGGGCAAGGCCGAACTGGTGCGGTGGATCGACGGCGACGGTGCCTCGCGCCAGGGCGTGCTGATCAAGCCGGACGATTTCGATCCGACCAAGCAGTACCCGATGATGGTGCACTTCTACGAACGCATGACGCAGGGGCTGCACAACTACGTGGCGCCGTCGCCGGGCACGTCGCCGAACGCCGCGTACTACGTGAGCAACGGCTACCTGTGGTTCATGCCCGATGTCGTCTACGAGATCGGCTACCCGGGCGCGTCGTGTGTGAAGTGCGTCGTGTCCGGCGTGCAGCACCTGCTGCAGCAGGGCTTCGTCGATCCGAAGGGCATCGGTGCGTCGGGCCACAGCTGGGGCGGCTACCAGACGGCGTTCCTCGTCACCAAGACGCACATCTTTGCTGCGGTGGAGAGCGGCGCGCCGGTCAGCAACATGCTGTCGGCCTACGGCGGCATTCGCTACGAGTCGGGCATGTCGCGGCAGTTCCAGTACGAGATGACGCAGTCGCGCATCGGCGGCACGCCGTGGCAGTACCCGCTGCGCTACCAGGAGAACTCGCCGATCCACTTCGCCGACAAGGTGAAGACGCCGGTGCTGATGCTGCACAACGACCAGGACGGCGCGGTGCCGTGGACGCAGGGCATCGAGTACTTCACGGCGCTGCGGCGGCTCGGCAAGGAGGTCTACCTGTTCAACTACAACGGGGAAGGCCACGGACTCCGCAACCGCGCCAACATGCGCGATTGGTCGCGCCGCATGGCCGAGTACTTCGCGCACCACCTGAAGAAGGAACCGGCGCCGAAGTGGATGACCGAAGGCGTGCCGTTCCACGAACGCGACGCCGAGAAGCTGCCGCACGCGCCGAGCTTCGTCGACGCGCACGTGAAGCCAGCCCCGGAGCCTGTGCCGGCCCCGGCTACGGCACCGGTTCCCGCCGCGACCGCGGCCGAGCCCACGCCGGCGGCGGCGAGCAAGCCGGAAGCGCGCCCCGAACCAGCCAGCGCGAGCAGCAGTGGCAACACCAGCGGTGGTGATGCGCCGCGCACCGAGTCCGCTGGGCCTTCGGCGCCGAAGCGCGCGGGCACCGGCACCGGCCCGGCGGCGGCGGCGGCGACCAAGCTGCAGAAGGGCGACGCGGCGCCGGCGTTTGCGGTCGCCGACGAGACCGGCACCGTGCGCGAGCTGAAGGACTACCGCGGCAAGCACGTGCTGGTGTGGTTCTATCCCAAGGCCTCGACGCCCGGTTGCACGATGCAGGGCTGCGGCTTGCGCGACAACTTCGCCGACTTCATGGATCGTTCCGTGATCGTGCTCGGCGTCTCGGTAGATGCCGCCGCCGACAACGCGGCGTGGAAGCAGCAACACAACATGCCGTTCCCGCTGTTGTGCGACACCGACCGCAAGCTGTCGCTCGAGTACGGCGCGGTCGAGTCCAAGGACGCGAAGTTCGCGCGCCGGATCGCGGTGCTGGTCGATCCGGAGGGCAAGGTCGCGCAGGTGTGGGGCCGTGTCGATCCGGCGACGTTCGCCACCTCGGTGCTGGCGGCTCTGCCGTTGTGAGCCGGCGGCGCGCATCGGGCGTTCCCGACGCGTTCGTGGTCAGCTGCGAGCACGCGTCGCGCGCGATCCCGCGCCCGCTCGGCGACCTCGGGTTGCCGGCGGCGGTGCTGCGTTCGCACCGCGCATTCGATCGTGGCGCGCTCGGCGTGGCGCGGTTGCTCGCCAAGGGGCTGCGGGTGCCGCTGCATGCCGGCACGTGGTCGCGGCTCGTCGTCGACCTCAACCGTTCGGCGGACAACCCCGGTGTCGTGCCGCGTTCGGTCGACGGGCGCCGCATTCCCGGCAACGACCTCACGGCTGCGCAGTGCCGCCGCCGCGTGCGCGACCTCTGGCGGCCGTACCGCGCCGAAGTGCAGCGGGCGATCGCCGCCGTGGGCCCCGCCTGCGTGCTGCACCTGAGCGTGCATTCGTTCACGCCCGAACTGCACGGCGTCGTGCGGGCGAACGACATCGGCCTGCTGTGCGATCCGTCGCGGCCGCGTGAGGTTGCGTTCTGCATGCAGTTGCAACAGGAACTGCGCGCGCGTGGGTTCGAGGTGCGCCGCAACTTCCCGTACTTCGGCACCACCGACGGCTTCACTTCGTACGTGCGGCAGCGGATGCCGGCGGCGCGGTATCTCGGCATCGAGATCGAATGCAACCAGCGCGTGGTCGCGACCAAGGCCGGCGAACGTTTCGTCGGCAGCGCGTTGCTCGCGGCGCTCCTGGCCATGCGCTAGTCGCGGCACCGGCAGTTTCGCGGTTGCCTGCCGCGCGGTCGTGACGCAGCGTGCGATACTGCGGCCATGCAGGCGGTCTCGCTTCGGCGCGTGGCGCTCACGCTGTTCCTCGTCGCGCTGGGCGCATCGGCATTGCTCGCGATATTCGCCGTTCTCGACGGGAACTTCGGTCCCGGCAAGGCGCGGGTGCTCGGTACGACGGCGATCATCACCGGGGCCAGCGTGCTCGCGTTGGCATGTGCCGCGTTCCGGGAACGGATGCGCGTCGCCGGCGACGTCGGCATCGGGCTTTCGATCCTGGCGGCAGTGGCGAGCATCGCGCTGGTCTGGATCCAGCCGCGGGCCGAGGAACTGTACAAGACCACCTTCGTGTTGGTCGTGGCGGCCACCGCAACGGCGCACGGCGAACTCATGCTGTTGCCGCGCCTCGGGCCGCGGTTCACCTGGGTGCAAAGCACGTTGGTCTGTCTGATCGCCCTCCTGGCCGCATCCGTCGCGTGGGTCATCGTCGACGAAGGGTTCGACGTCGGCACGCAGCGCCTCATCGCCGTGCTGTCGATCCTGGTGGCAGGGCTGACGGTGGCCGTGCCGGTGTTGGCGCGGATCGAGCGCGCGGAGCTGGCCGCCGACACCCCGGTGCCGGCCGCGGCTCGCCTCGTCCTGGTGCAGGCAGCCGACGGCACCTGGGTGGACGAGGGCGGGGCACGTTTCGAAGTCCGGCGCTGTGGCGGCGGGCGTGGGAACGCACGTGGCGTCGACGGCGGCGACCACGGCGGGTAGTCTGCTCGCCCCTCGGAACGCAACTGCACCCTTGTCCAACCTGATCCAGAACGCCGGCAACCGGCCCGGCAACGACCCGATCTTCGCCCTCAACGCCGAAGCCCAGCGGCGCGCCGCTGCCGGCGAGTCCATCGTCAACGCCACGCTAGGCGCCCTGATGGAGGACGACGGCAAGCTGGCCGTGCTGCCGAGCGTGGTCGACGCCCTCGCGCGGGTGCCGGAACGCAAGGGTGCCGCCTACGCCCCGATTGCCGGCGACCCGACGTTCCTGCGGGCGGTGATCGCCGACGTCTTCGGCGACGGGCCGCTCGCCGCACAGACCGTGGCGGCCGCGACCCCGGGCGGCACCGGGGCTCTCTACCAGGCGATCACGAACTTCCTCGAGTTCGGGCAGTCGTTGCTGACGACGAGTTTCTACTGGGGGCCGTACCACACGCTGGCGACGCACGCGGGGCGCGGCATCGAGACGTTCCCCATGTTCGCGCGCGACGGCGGCTTCCATGTCGACGCATTCGCGCAGGGTCTCGAGCGCCAGCTGGCGCGGCAAGGCCGTTCGCTCGTGTTCCTGAACACGCCGTGCCACAACCCGACCGGCTACTCGCTCGATGAACGCGAATGGGACGCCACCGCCGGCATCGTGCAGCGCGCCGGCGAGAAGGCGCCGGTGACGGTGCTGGTCGACATGGCCTACGCCCGCTTCGCCAATCCGGGCAGCGTCGACTGGACGCGCCACGTGGCGCGCATGATGACGTCGGCGACGGTGCTGGTGGCGTGGTCGGGTTCGAAGTCGTTTGCGCAATACGGCGCGCGCATCGGGGCCGTGCTCGCCACGCATGCGGACGCCGGCGAACGCACGCGGCTCGCCAACGCGTTCACCTACGGCTGTCGCGGCACCTGGTCGAACTGCAACGCGCTCGGCCAGGCCGCGATCGCCGAACTGCTGCAGACGCCGAGCCTGCGCGTCTGCGTCGATGGCGAACGCGAACGCCTGATCCGCCTGCTCGGCGAACGCGTCGCCGCGTTCAACCTCGAGGCTGCCAAGGCCGGCTTGCGTTATCCGCGCTACGAAGGCGGCTTCTTCGTCGCCGTGTTCGCCGACGATCCCGAAGCGACGGCGGCGCGCATGCGCGACGACGGCGTGTTCGTGGTGCCGATCGGCGAGAAGGGGGCGGGTGCGGTGCGCGTGGCGTTGTGTTCGACGCCGGTGCGCGACGTGCCGCGCGTGGTCGCCGCACTGTCGCGTGCGCTGCGGCAAGGTTGATCTGCATGCCGCAGCGCGCGATGTTCTGGACGATCGCCGGACTCGCGGTTGCGGCCGCCGTCGTGCATTCGTGGGTGCTGCGCTGGACCTGCGACGATGCGTTCATCTCGATCCGCTACGCGATGCACCTGGTCGAAGGCCACGGGCTCGTGTTCAACCTCGATCCGTCCGAAGCGCCGGTCGAGGGCTACACCAACTTCCTGTGGACGCTGTGGCTGGCGCTCGGCCTGTGGCTCGGCTGCACCGGCGACGCGATCGAGACCTGGGGCAGCGTGTGGGGCACGCTCGCGCACGGTGGGGTGGTGTGGTTGCTCGCGGCGATCGCGTGGCGACACAGTGGCGGTCGCGCGCGCGTGCCGATCGCGGCGTGCGGCTATGCGGCGATCCACCATGCGGCGTCGTTGGCGCCCGCCGGGCTCGAAACCGCGCTGTTCGTGCTGTTGGTGACGGCGATGCTGCGGGCGTGCCTGCAACCGGGAACGGTGGCGGGTGCCCTGTGCCTCGGGCTGCTCGGCACCGCGGCGGCGATGACGCGACCCGACGGTGCGTTGCCGGTGGCGATGGCGGGCCTGTTCGTGCTCGCCGATGCGCGCCGGTGGCGCTCGTGGCGGCCGGTGCTGGCGTACGCGCTGCCGTTCCTGGTCGTGTTCGTGCCCTACCTGCTGTGGCGGCACTCGTACTACGGCTACTGGTTGCCGAACACGTTCTACGCGAAGTCGGGCAGCGACCCGTTCGTGTCGGCGGGCGTGCACTACGTCGTCGATTTCGTGCGGTGCTACTGGCCCTTGCTGCTCGCGTTCCTGGCGTTGCCGCTCGGGCTCGCGCGGCCGGGCCAGGAAGTCGGCGCGCGCCGGCCTTGGCTCGCGCTCGCGGCCTTCGTCGGCAGCTACCTCGCGTTCGTGCTGTGGGTCGGTGGCGACTTCATGTTCGGCCGCTTCCTGCTGCCGCTGCTGCCGGCGCTGATGCTCGGGCTCGACTTCCTGCTCGCGCGCGTGCCAGCGGCTTGGCCAGCCCCGCTGGTCGCGGCGATCCTCGTCTTGGGCTGTGTCTTCCGCGTTGAGCCGCCCGGGCTCGACAATCCGCACAACGACGTCTCGGACAACCGACGCATCTCGTTTCTCCCGATCGCCGGGATTCCGTTGCGGGAGGCCTTCCACGACGTCGCGGACGACCTGCGTTCCCTGTGGGCAGGGCTCGAAGTGCGCATCTCGATCGCCGGTGGGCACGCCAACGTCGCGACGCGAACTGGCGTGCCGGTCGCGATCGAATGTGCCGCCGGACTCACCGACGCGCACATCGCGCGGTTGCCGGTGCCGGTGCGCGGCAAGCGGGGCCACGACAAGCCGCGTGACCCGGCCTACCTGGCGCGCCGTCGGGTGCACTTCATGCTCGAGACGAACTTCGAAGGTGAGTTCGGCAAGGTCGAGACCTGGCGCGACATCACGTTCCCGACGGCGCCGCTGCCGTTCCCCATGCGCCTCGTCACCTGGGACAAGGCACTGATGCGCGAGCTGAAGCGGCGCGCTCCGAACATCACGTTCACCGACTTCGAAGCGTTCCTCGACGGCTATCTCGCCGACCTGCCGAACAAGTCGAAGGACCAGGTGCGCGCCGACTTCGCCAAGTTCGAGCCGTTCTACTTCGCGCACAACGACGACCAGGTCCGGCGCGCGAAGTTCGCCGCGTTCCTGCAGTGAACGCGGCGACGTAGCCGGTCACTTGCCGAGCGGCTTCTCCAGGCGATCGACGCAGGCCTGGTCGAAGATTGCGAGCAGACCGTCGGCGCCGAGGCCCTGCGCCGTGACTTTGATCAGGTGCGTCTCGTGCATCAGCAGCATCAGCTCGCAGCCTTCGTCGCCGCTCTTCTTCAGGATCGCCTTGTGCTGGCCGTACTTCACCAACTCGCCGCCATCGGCTTCGACCAGCGCCGGGTTGGCGAACATCATCGACAGCATCTGCATCAGCGGTGAGTTGGCCGTGATCTCCACCGAGATGTTGGCGTCGCCCTTGTCGTAGCGCCGCGTGGTGGTGGAGCCGACGCCGAGCAGGCCGGCGGCAACGTCCTCGCTCGCGGCATCCGGCGCCTGGTCGCGCACCGTCCAGCCCTCGGGCTTCGGCAGCGCGGCGAGCACGGCGGCGCGCTGCTTCTTCTGCAGGTCCTTGATCGCGGCCTGCAGCACGGCGATGGCGGCGCCGAGCTTCTCCTGCTCGACGTTCTTCTTGGCGATCTCGATCGCCTCGGGGAACGTCGGGTTCTTCTTCGGACCAGAGCGTTCCTGGGCGGTTGCCGGGACCAGCAAGAACGCCGACAGCAACGAAACGAGCAACGTGCGCATGGGGGCTCCTTTTGGGATGGAGCCCCGATGTTACCGGAGGTCCGATCCGCGCGGCATGCGCCGAAGGTCGGGGCCGGCGCTCAGCGCTTCTTCATCGCCAGAACGGCGGCAGCGAGCAACGAGACGACGCCGGTGATGCCGACCAGCACGATCGGGTCCTGCCACGGGAAGGCGGCGTGGCCCTTCGGCGCGTGGCCCTGCTCGGCGTGACCCTTGTCGGCGTGCGCGTCGTGGCTGGCGTGGGCTTCGTGCGGGTGGGCATGCCCATGCGCGCCGTCCTTCTGGTGGCCGTGGTCCGCGGGCGCGTCGCCGTGGCTGCCGTGGTCGGCGTCGGATTTGCCGGGCGTCGGTGCTTTCGTCTCGCCAGCCGGAGCGCCGTGGGCCCATTCCAGAGCCGGCAGTTCGCCGTGTCCGGTTGCCGGCGCCGGCGCGGGCGGCGTTGGCTCGTGTCCGTGGTTCGCGTGGCCGTGCGCTTCCTTGCCGTGTGCCGCGTGGCCGTGCGCGTCGCCGTGCTTCGCGTCGTCGCCATGCGCCTTGGCGGGTTCGTTGTTCTTGGCGGACTGGGCCACCGCAGCATGGCTGCCGTGGTCACCGTGCGGCGCCTGGTCCGCCGGCGATCCGGCGCTCGCTACCGCGGGCGCGTGGTCGCCGCCGTCCTTCAGCCATTCGACGTCGCCCGAGGCGATGTCGTAGACACAGCCGAGCATCGTGAAGCGGCCGGCGTGCTCGAGCTCGCGCAACGCCGCGCTGCGCGACCGCGCCTCGCTGACGGCGCGCAACGCGTTGGCGCGCACGGCGAGATCGACCACATCGCGGCCCTTCGCTTCGGCGCGAGCGGCGGCAACCGACGGTTCGATGCGCAGCAACAGCTGCCGCAGATTGGGCGACAGCTCCTGGCCTTCGGGATGCTGCGCCGCCGCCGCGACCGCACCGCACTTGGTGTGGCCCATGACGATGAGCAGCGACGCGCCGAGGTGTCCGGCGGCGTATTCGATGCTGGCCAGGGCGTCGTCGTTGACGGTGTTGCCGGCGATGCGGATCACAAACAGCTCGCCGAGGCCGGCGTCGAAGATGTGCTCCGGCGCCACGCGCGAATCGGCGCACGCCAGCACGATCGCCATCGGCTGCTGGCCCTGCGCCAGGATCTCGCGGCGCGGTGCCGTCAGGTCCGCGGTCGGCTTGCCATCGCCGAGGAAGCGGCGGTGGCCCGCCTGCAGCATGCGCAAGGCGACGTGCGGCGGCACGCTGGCCGGAACCGCGCCGTGCACGGCGTGGTCGTCGGGCTTCGGCGCGGTCGGCAGCGGGCGGTTCGGCAACCACTCCACCTGGCCGCTGGCGAGCTGGTAGCGCGCGGCGACCATGCGGAACTTGCCCACCGAGGCGTAGCGGCGCAGCAGCGCGCTGCGGCGGAAGCAGTCGTGCACCGTGTAGTGCGCGTGTTCCTCTTCGCAGGCGTCGTGCAGTTCCTTGCCGCCGAGGTCGCGGGCCTTGGCCTTGCGCACCGCCGGCTCGATGTGTTCGAGCAGCTGGCTGATGGCGGGGCTGTGGCGGCCCTGGTGCGCGTTTTCGTCGACCTGCTGCACGGTTGCTGCGATCGCGCCGCACTTCTCGTGGCCGAGCACGACGCACAACGAGGCGCCCAGGTGCTCGACGGCGTATTCGATGCTGGCGACGGTCTCGGGATCGGCGGTGTGGCCGGCGACGCGCACCACGAACAGCTCGCCAAGGCCGGCGTTGAACACGTGTTCGGGCGGCACGCGGCTGTCGGCGCAGCACAGCACGATCGCGAACGGGCTCTGCCCGCGCGCCAACGTGCGGCGCACGCCTTCGCCGATGGGTTGCGGCACCGAGCGGTCGGCGGCGAAGCGCTTGTTGCCATCCTGGAGCGCGGCCAGCGCTTCGTCAGGCGTGCGTTGGGCGAAGGCGCCGACGCTCATCGTGGCGGCGAAGAAAAGCGGCAGCAGGCGGATGGCGGAGACCATGGGTGTGCGTCCTGGGCGTCGAGTTCCTCGGCACCATCGGCCCCGACTGTGGGGAAACTGGGCGTCGCCTGCGTCGGGGCCGTACCATCGGCGGTCGCCGGCCTTCGGTTTCCGTCGCTCGCTGGTCGTTGGTGCCGGTGCTGGCCGGCGTCCGCGGGGAGGCTCGACCCCCGCCGCGGACGCAACGGGCGCTCCCGCCCGTTGACCCGTCGCCGCCGATCGCTACCCTTCTTGCCCTTCCATCCCGGGCACCCAGTGCCGCGGGTGCCCCCGGGCGTGCGGCCGCCCAGGTTTCGAATGTCATGCCGCACCGCGCCGCAGCGCGGCCTGAATTGTCACCAGAAGCTCCAACCCCACGCCCTGCCATGTCCGACCCGAAGGAATCGAAGGACGTCCAGACGCTCCGCTCCTACCGCAACTTCGGTGTGATCGCTCACATCGACGCCGGCAAGACGACG
>SXPB01000250.1 GCA_005776475.1 Planctomycetia bacterium | reverse complement strand
CTCGACGCCGTGTTCGCGGCGCTCGGTCGCGACGACGGCGTCGGCGCCGTGATCCTCACCGGGGCGGGCGAGAAGTCGTTCGTCGCCGGCGCCGACATCGGCGTGCTCAGCAAGCAGGGCGTGCTCGATGGCAAGCAGAACGCGCTCGCCGGCCAGGCCCTGACCTTGCGCATCGAGAATCTCGGCAAGCCGGTGCTCGCTGCGATCAACGGATTCGCGTTCGGCGGCGGCCTCGAACTGGCGCTCGCGTGCGACGTGCGGATCGCCAGCAAGACCGCGAAGATGGGCCTGCCCGAAGTGTCGCTCGGCATCATTCCGGGCTACGGCGGCACCCAGCGGTTGCCGCGCCTGTGCGGCACCGGCGTCGCGCTGCAGCTGATCCTGACCGGCGATCCGGTCGTCGCCGACGAAGCGTTGCGCATCGGCCTCGTGAACCAGGTGGTCGAGCCGGGCGAGCTGATGGCGGCGTGCAAGGCGATGGCGGCGAGGATGGTGTCGCGCGGCCCGCAGGCGCTGGCGCTGGCGAAGCAGGCGGTGCGCCGCGGCGGGCACATGACGATGCAGGACGGTCTCGCGCTCGAGTCCGATCTGTTCGGCATCATCAGCAGCACCGCGGAAATGAAGGAGGGCATGCAGGCCTTCCTCGAGAAGCGCAAACCGTCCTGGCTGCGCGGATGAACGCGTCCACGGCGCTGGCCACGGCGCCGTTCCGCGCGCTGATCGAGGCGCCGCGTCGTGGGCCGATTGCGTTGTTGCACAGTGGCGGCCAGGGCCCTGCCTTGCTGTGCCGCGATCCGGTCGAAGTGCTGACGCTGCCGGCCGGTGGCACGGCGGGGGCGTTCGCCGCCTTCGCTGCGTTCCTCGCGCGCCATCGCGACACCAAGGTGGTCGGTTGGCTTGGCTACGACCTCGGGCTCGACGTCGAAGCGTGGCCGCAGCGCATCGCCGACGACTTTCCGGTGCCGGTGCTGCACATGGCCGCCTACGCGACCGTGCAGGAGTTCGCGGGGGCGCCGGCAGTGGGCGCGCCACCGATCGGGCGGGCGACGGCCCTGCAAGCGCATCTCTCGCGCCGTGACTACGAAGCGAAGGTCGCTGCCGTGGTCGAACACATCCGCGCCGGCGACATCTTCCAGGCGAACCTGACGCAGCCGTTCACGGCCCACTGGGACGGCGATCCGCGCGCGTTGTTCTGGCGTCTGTGCGAGCAGAGCCCGGCCCCGTTCGCGGCGTACATCGAGGACGGTGCCGGCACCGCGGTCGTGTGCAGTTCGCCCGAGGAGTTCTTGTGGCGTCAGGGGGACGTCGTGCGCACGCGCCCGATCAAGGGCACGCGGCCGCGCGGCGCCGATGCCGCGAGCGATGCGCGTCTGCTGCAGGAACTGCTCGCCAGCGACAAGGACCAGGCCGAACTGGCGATGATCGTCGATCTGCTGCGCAACGATCTCGGCAAGGTGGCGGCGACCGGTTCGGTCGTGGTCGGGCCGTTCCCCGAATCGGGCACGTTCGCGCAGGTGCACCACCTGTTCGCCACGGTGCAGGCGCGGCTGCGGCCCGGCGTGACGGCCGTCGAACTGCTGCGGGCGACGTTCCCCGGTGGTTCGATCACGGGCTGTCCGAAGCTGCGCTGCCTCGAAATCCTGGAGACGCTCGAAGTCGCGCGGCGCGGCGTCTACACGGGGGCCATCGGCTGGTTCGGTCCCGGCGACACGATGCATTGCAACATTGCGATCCGCACGCTGGTGCACCGCGGCGGCCGCTTGCGCGGCAATGCCGGTGGTGGTGTCACCACGCTGAGCGATCCGCACCAGGAATGGCGCGAGACGCTGGCGAAGATGGCCGGCATCGAGCGCGCCCTGCAGGTTCCGGTCGGCATTCCGCCGGACGCGGAGGGGACCGCGTGAGCACCTGGCTCGATGGCGCCAGCGTCGGCGATGGCCGGTTGCCGCCGCGCACCGGCATCGCGCCGTTCGAGACGATGGGGGCGCGGGCCGGCGCAGTACCGCTGTGGGATCGCCATCTGCAACGGCTCGCGGCCGCCGCCGAACGGTTGCAGCTGCCGTTCGCGCCGCCGGCTTCGTTGCGAGCGCAGGCTGCCGAACTGTTGCGCACCAACGGCCACACCGACGACGTGCTGCGGCTGCTGCTGTTGCCGTCCGGCAACCGGGTGCATCTGGTGATGACGACACGGACGCGTTCGCCGGTGAAGGTCGTGCGGCTGTTGCCGACGGTTGTAGTGAGGCCCGCCGGAGCGCCGCCCGGCGATCTCAAGGCCGAGCCGCGTGCGTACTACGACGAGGTGCGGCAGCAGGCGCAGGATGGCGAGGCCGATGACGGCATCGTGGTGGGCCACGACGGCAGCGTGCTCGAATGTGCGCTCGGCACCTTGTGGCTGCGCTTGGATGGCGTCTGGACGACGCCGGCGCTCGACGGGCGGGTGTTGCCCGGCATCGGTCGCGCGCTCTTGCTCGCCACTGCCGCAGCCCGCGGCGCGCCGCTGGTCGAACGCGCGTGCACGCTCGGCGACCTGCATCGCGCCACCGCACTCGCGCACGGCAACGCGGTGCATGGCGTGCGGCCGGCGAGTCTCGTCGGCCAGGAAGCCGCTGTCGCATTCGTCGACAACGAACTGGGGGCGCTGTGGCGCACTGCGACGATGGGCTGAAGTCGGGACCGCGCAACCGTCGATGGCGTCGGCATGACGAAGTCGGAAGTGTCGGTGCAGGGAACGGAATCGGTGCAGCGTGAGGTCCGTCCGTTCTTGCGTCTCGAACCCGCGCGCATCTTGCACACCACGGTGGTGCACGACCCGATCGGCCTGGCTCGGCTCGACGCGGCGCTCGGCGACCAGATCCCGCAGCTGGCGCGGTCGCTGGTCGACTACACGATTGCGCTGCAGAATGGTCGCGCGCTCGAGCGCGGCAATCCGCAGCCGATCCAGCTGTCGGTGCTGAACCGCCGCCGCCGCGCCGCGCGTTCGTGGTTGGTGGCGATCGCCGGCGGCAAGGCCGACGCGGCGACGGCGCATGCGTTCGCGACGCAATGGTTGCCGATGCTCACCGGCACCGGGCCCGACCTCGCCGCCGCCGTGCAGCCGGGACGTCGTCTCGTCGAGTTCGTGCGCGGTGCCTGCACCGCGTGCCTGTTCGACGCGCCTGCCGAGAACCTGCTGACGCACGCGAAGGCGCTGCACGTGCTCGAGACGACGCTGGCGGCGCACCTCGGTGCCCTGCTGCAGCAGGCGCCGCAGCGCGCCTGATTCGCCGAACGTGACCGGGTGGCGCTGCCCGTCGGCGCCGCACCCGGGGTTCAGCGTCGCTTCGCGGCGGGCGCCTTCTCGACCGCGGCAGCCGCTGCCGCGCGCAGGCGTTTGCCGACGTCGGGTGTGAGTTCGACGAGCACGCGTTCCTTGCCGTTGTCGCCTGCCACGACGAGCTTGTCAGGGAACGTCGCCACGTCGCCGCCGGCCATCGTCGCGAACAACACGCATGCGGCGAGATAGCTGCCGGCGGGACTCGGATGGCTGCCATCGGCGTCGTGCAACGCGATCGGGTCCTTCTCCTGCAAGGCTTGTTGCCACGCGCGTCCGACCGGCGCCAGCAGGCCACCGTTCGCCTTCTTCGCCTTCGCGTACTGTTCGTCGATCGCGCCCTGGTTGTCGGGCTCGGCCTTGCGGGCCCAGGTCGAGTACCAGACCGCAACGGCGCCGCGTTCCTGCACCAGCTTCGCCCACTTCGCCGCGAAGGTCTGCATCGCATCGGGCTCGTCGAGCGGTTGCCGGCTTTGTTCCTGCAGCACGACGAAGTCCGGCTTGCGGTCGCCGAGCACGGTGCGGGCGGCGTCGTTGCCCTTCGCTTCCCAGTGTCCCTGCAAGGTGAATCCGCCAGGGGCGAGCATCACCGTCTCGACCTTGCGCTGCGGCTTCTGCACGGCGCCGAGCGCGCGCACCATCGCCGGCAGGTCGTGGAAGTGCGTGTAGCTGTTGCCGATGAAGACGACTTCGATCGACGCACCGGGCTTGCTCGCTGGCGGCGTCTTCTCTTTCGGCTTCTGCGCTACCGAGATGCCGCCGACGAACAGCAGGGACAGCAGGAAGAGCCCGATGGCGGACGGTGCGCGCAGCATTCCCGAAGCCTACTGCGCAAGCGCGGAACCCGCCCCTTGCCGCTGCGGTCGCTGGCGTCGAGCATGCCACCATGCGCTGCGTGCTCGCCTGCTCGGTTCTCGTTGCTGCTGCGGCGGCCCAAGCGAAGGCGGTTGTCGCGACGCCGGCGGAGCCGACCGCCGGCATGGTCTGGATCGCCGGCGGCGAAGCCATGCTCGGCAGCCAGAACGGGGACCGCGATGCGCCGCTGCACAAGGTGCGCCTCACCGGGTTCTGGCTCGACGCAACCGAAGTGACCAACGCGCAGTTCGCGCAGTTCGTACAGGCGACCGGCTACGTCACCGATGCCGAGAAGCCGCCGTCGAAGGAAGACGTGCCCGACCTGCCCGACGACCAGCGCATCGCCGGTTCGCTCGTGTTCACGCCGCCGCCGGACGCAGCCGACCTGCGCGAGTTCTGGACCTGGTGGTCGTTCGTGCCCGGGGCGTGCTGGAGGTACCCGAACGGGCCGGCGGGCGCGCCGGCAGCGTCCGACCATCCGGTGGTGCAGGTGAGCTATCGCGATGCCGTGGCGTACGCGAAGTGGGCCGGCAAGCGCCTGCCGACCTAGGCCGAATGGGAATACGCAGCGCGCGGCGGTCTCGACCAGAAGCGCTACGTGTGGGGCGATGCCGCGCCCGACGAGGGCGGTTGGCGCGTCAACATCTGGCAGGGCACGTTCCCGACCACCAACACGAAGGCGGACGGGTTCGCGGCGACGGCGCCGGTGCGGGCGTTCGCGGCGAATGCCTACGGCGCGTTGGCGATGTCGGGCAACGTGTGGGAGTGGTGTTCCGATTGGTACCACCCGCAGGCGTACGGCGACGGCAAGCAGGTGTTGGTCGATCCGCAGGGGCCGACCAGGAGTTTCGATCCGCAGGAGCCGGGGGCGCAGAAGCGCGTGATGCGCGGCGGCTCGTACCTGTGCAGCGACACCTACTGCCTCGGCTACCTGCCGGGAACGCGCATGAAGTCGACGCCGGACACGTCGCTCTGCCATACGGGATTCCGCTGCGCGCTCACCGCCCCGGGGCCGGGTTCCGCCGGTGCTGTGCCCGACAAGCGCGTGGACAAGCGTTGATCACGGCTGCAGCCGCTCGGCGCCGCAGTAGACCTCGAACGAAGTTCCGCGCGCAAAGCCGAGCAACGTCGCCCCTGCCGCGGCGCACAGGTCGAACGCGAGCGCGCTCGGCGCCGACACCGACACGATGATCGGCAGGCGCACGCGCAGGCACTTCACCACGAGGTCGTAGCCGGCGCGTCCCGACAGCAGGGCGACACACTGCGTGAAGTCGGCGCCGGCGCGTGCCGCCATGCCGATCGCCTTGTCGAGCGCGTTGTGGCGCCCCACGTCTTCGCCGCTGCCGAGCACCGTGCCGTCGGTGCGCGCGACCAACGCCCCGTGGCTGCCGCCGGTCGCGGCGAACAGTTCCTGCCGTTGCGCCAGCGCCGTGAGCAGCGTCCCGATGCGCGACCGCTCGATCCGCGGCACGCCGGGCAGGAGCGGCGGCGTCGCCTCGAGGATCGTCTGCGGGTCGGCGAGCCCGCAGACCCCGCACGAGCTGCGGATCTCGTGCGTGCGCGCGAGGCGGCTGCGCACGAACTCGTCGGGCGCGCGCAACAGCGTCACGTGCACTTCGTCGACGGTGCGGGCTGTGGCATCGCCTTCGATCGTGCGCAACGAAGCGATGTCCGCGGCGGCGCCGACGATGCCTTCGCCGAGCAGGAAGCCGAGCGTCAGGTCCTCGTCGTGCCCGGGCGTGCGCATCGTCAGCAGCTGCTGGCCGTGCACGACCAGCAGCAGCGGCTCTTCGCGCACGAGCAGGTCGTCGCGTCCATCGGCAAGGTGGCGGTGCGAGGCACCCGTCGGCGGCACCGGCACGAAACTCACGTCAGTTGCCGATCTGCCACTGCGCGCCGCTCGACATCGCCCCACCGAACGGATTCAGCCCGGGGCTGAACACGAACGCCTGGTGGAAGAAGTTGAGACCGAGCAGGCCGCCTTGGTTCGGGATGTTGAACGACCATGACGCGGTCTGGCCGAAGGTGAACAGCGCGTCCGTGAGGTCGAGGCTCGCGCGCAGGAAGCAGCCGGGCATGCCGACCGCGGTGAGGTCGAGCGGCAACGGGCCGAGTGTCGACGACGAGCCGCTGGTGCCGGTGATCATCAGGCCGAGCTGGGCCGGCACGTTGGTGATGTTCACGATCATCGTCTGGCCGATGCGCGGCATCGCCGCCGCCAACAGCTGCGAGGTGCCGAGGGGATTGGGGCAACCGGGGCCGATGTTGGTGTAGGTCGCCGGGAACGCGTCCTGGCTGCAGCAGCGGATGCACCAGATGCCGCTGTAGTAGATCGGGCACAGGCCGATGCCGGTCACCGACGCCAGCGCCGCGTCGCGCCAACCCTGGCCCTGGATTTCGATCAGGCTGGTGCGTTGCGGCGTGATCACGTTGTTGCACTGGAACGGGAACGACGGCGTCTGGCTGTTGTCGGTGAAGAAGTTCGCCGGGTAGCCGGTCGCGCACGTCGCCGTCGGATGGAAGTTCACATCGCAACGAAAGCAGATCGCAAAGCGCCGCACCGGCGGGTTGCCGGTGGGCGGCGCGGCGCCGACGATGATGTTGTAGGTGCTGGTGTCGAGCGTGTTCAGCCCGTGGCTCTGCACCTGCATGTTGGCCGTGGCGGCCTGCGTCAAGCTGAACACCAGCGTGCCCATGTTCGCGGTGGCGCCGCTGAACGACACGCCGTCGTAGACCTCGACGTCGAGGGCGGCCGCGAAGCCGCCGACGCCCAGGGCGGCGCCCCAAGGCGCCACGACCTGCGTGATGCGTTGCACGGGCATGTTCGCTGGCATCTCGAACACGACGCCGGCGCTTTCGCCTTCGCACATGCCTTGGATGATCGAGACGCCGGTGAGACCACTCGGCGTGATCGGCAAAGTGTCGCGCTTCCAGAACGTGCCGGCCGTCGCGCAACCTTGCGCGGCGACGGGAGCGAGTGCGAAGGCGAGGGCGAGGACGAGGGCGAATGCGAAGCGGAGCGCGGGCATGGAACCTCCGACGAGTGGTGGGCTGACGAGAGGCGCCAATGTTCGGCGTTGTGCCACAGCGGGTCAAGGAGGCCGGCCACGCCGACGGACCGCACGCGCGGGTCCGGACCGCGCGAACCGGCGCCGACGCGGCCGCGGTTCCCCGGGCTATGGCTGTTGCCGCTCGCGCAGGACCTGCAGCACGCGGGCGAAGCGCTGCCGGGCCGCCTCTTCGGCGATGCCAAGGCGCCTGCCGATGTCGTCGAACGCCATTCCCTCGAGCCGAAGCCGGACCACGTCGGCGTACTTCGCCGGGAGCCTCGCCAGCAACGCTTGCAGCCACGCGACTTCGTCGGCGTGGGTCACCGCGCCCGTGGAACTTTGCTTCGCCACGACTTCCCGCTCGGCCGCATCGCCGGCCGATTCCCCGTGGTGACGGGCCGCGGCCTTGCCGTGGTTGGCCATCACCCAATCGGCATGCCGGTACAGCCAGCGGCGGAAGGTGTCGGCCGAGGCGTCGGCGGGCATCGTCGGCAACGCCGTGAACACGCGCAGGAAGACCTCCTGCACGAGATCCGAAGCCGAGATGTCGCGCCGCAGGCGGGCGCCTGACCGTCGCTCCACGTAGCGATGCAGACGTTCGGCGTGGGCAGCCACCAACGCAGCGCGCGCGCGTTCGTCCCCGGCAGTGGCACGTTGCAAGAGCTCGTCCATGTCAGGGGCTCTCGACGCGCAAGGCGTGGATGGTCGCGGTCATGCCGGCCAGGCTGGGCAGGCGAATCGCGAAGTAGCGCCACGCGGCGGCGGTCGTCGCCATCGGCGGCGTGGTCAGTTGCGCCACTTCGCGGCCATCGACCGACAACGTGCTGCGGCCGCCGTCCGGCGTCGGGACGTGGCGCAGGCGAACGACGCTGCCGTCGGCAAGCCGCGGGAACGACGTCGACTGCAGCATTCCCGCACGGTTGATCAGCTGCATGCTGTAGTGGCCGATTCGCCATGCGATTCGCTCGTCGTGCGTATCGAAGCCGGGATGAGTGCCGAGCACGATCTGCAGCGAGCGTTCTTCTTTGACGTTATTGCAGCGGAACGTCAGTTCGATGTCGACCGCAGTCCGCGCCGGCTCCATTCGCACGGGATGGTACGCGATGAGTTCGCCCGAGAAGCTGCCCTCGTAGCCGTCCAGAGCAACCGCGCCGTCGTGGAAGCGCACGCGCTCATCGACCCCCAGTTCCTCGCGAATCGGGCCACGCACCACCAGCGTGCGCAGCTTCTTGGGGACGAGGTCGCTGAGGTCGAGTCGCAAAGGTCCGATCGGCAACGTCGGCAACGGCATGCGCACCAGCCGTAGCCCGACGTCGAGGCCAGGATCGTTGTTGATGAAGGTGCGCTCGTTGCGCAGCGACAAGTCGTCTGGTGTGACCGAGTAGATCGAACCGCCGCAGACGGCGAATTGTTTGGTGCCGAGGTTGCGCATCGCGTTCGCCGGCAAGCACAGTTCGCGCATGGAACCGGCCAGTTCGTGGATGCCGAACGGCGAACAGTCTGCGGCCGGCGACTCCCGGTACTCGAGCAGCAAGCTAGGGCCGACAGTCGACCAGTAGTTGCGCGACAAGCGCCCGTCGCACCAGAAACCCCACGGCCAAGGGCGACCGTCGGCACCTTGACCGGCGCGGCGCCACTGCTCTGGCGTCGGCAGCGCAAGGAAACAGCCCGACCCGTTGCGTACTTCCCGTTCGTTGAGTCGCGCCAGCATGCGCGTGACGCTGTCCCACGTCGGTCCTTTCAGCACCGGTCGCCCGGCGGCGAGTTCTTTCTCGTCGGCGGGAGTCGGGGCGTCGCCGGACCAGAGCAACCAGTCGGCGGTCCGCAGCTCACGCTGCGCAATTGCGAACCCGTCATGCCAGGCAAGTTCGTCGCGATCGGGTTCCATGGCCGTACTGTCGGCGACGGCGCCGAAGCCGGCATGCACCTGCCGAAATCCATCGGCGAGCGCCGCCGCGGGCAGGAAGCTGACGTCGATGCGATGTTCGGCGGGCAGGGCCACCGCGTGCCGCCGCACCAGCAACGGCAGCACGACCGGAGTGCGATCGGCGAGCTTGGCGTGCAGGAGCCAACTGCCTTCGGCCACGCGTACGGAGCTTGGCGCGTTGCCGAGGTGCACCGCGGTTGCGTCGGTGGCGGCCGCAAAACCTGAGGTGCCGTCGGGACCCTCCACAGCCGGACACAACACCAGCGCAGCCGGACCTTCGGCACAAGCTACGGACAGGGTGGCGAAGGCGTCGAGCAAGTCGGCGTGCCGGCCGTCGTCATCGACGCGAAGCAAGCGTTCTTGCGTGATCGCCAGGGCATCGCGGCGGGTGACGGCGCCGCTGCCCGCCAACAGTTCGCGGATCCGCGCGGCCAACTGGTCGGCACGGAGTCGGCGGGCCTTTGGATGGCCTGGGTCGATCGACAGACATTGCTCGATCTCACTTTCGATCGTTTCGTCCAGGCGTCGAGCGGTCATCTGCAGCGTTCGCAGTTCACGTTCGCGGGCAACGGCCTGGCTGTCGAGCGCGGCGCCCGTGGCATGGAGTCGGAAGGTGCGCAGGTCCGTGGCGAGGTCCAACGCCGACCGCGCAGCGGCGTCGCGTTCGAGCAACCAGCCGTCGACCATGTCGAGCTTGGCGGCGATCGTGCGTTGCGGCAGCAAGAAGGCGAAGTGCACGACGACGGCGACGATCGTGAGCAACAGGGTCGCGATGCTTGCCGCGGCCCAGCGGTTCCGGCGCAGCACCATCGCCAGCCGCGCCGGCCAGCCGTGCGGTCGTGCGCTGATCGGCCGATAGGCCAGGAAGGCGTCGAGGTCCGCCGCCATCGCCGCGGCGTCGCGGTAGCGGTCCTTGGGCCGGGCCTGCATCGCCTTCTGGCAGATGGTCGCGAGATCGCGCGGGATCGTCGGGTCGAGCGTGCGTGGTGCCGGCACCTCGCCGCGCAGGATGCGGGCGATCGTCGCCGTTCGCGACAACGTTGCGAACGGGGTGCTGCCGCACAGGCACTCGTAGGCCGTCACTCCGAGTCCGTACACATCGGTGCGCTGTTCGATCGGACCGAGCGTTGGCTCGATCTGTTCGGGCGCCATGTAGTCGAGCGTGCCGAGCGACTCGGACGTCATGGTGAGTTCCGAGCCCTCGGTCAGGCACGCCAGTCCGAAGTCGAGCAACATCGGCCGGCCGGCCGCATCGACCAGCACGTTGCCGGGCTTCACGTCGCGATGCACGACGCCGTGCAGGTGGGCGTGGTGCAACGCGGTTGCGAGGTCGCGCAGCAGCGACGCCATCGCGCGGAAGTCACCGCGCAACGTGCCCGCGCGCACGACTTCGCGCAGCGAGCGGCCGTCGACGAACTTCATCGCGAAGAACGGCACGTCGCCATGCACGTCGGCCGACAGGATCGGCACGATGTGCGGATGGTCGAGGCGACCGATGACCTCGACCTCGCGCGCGAACCGTTGGCGCGCCAGCGGCGACAGGCTGCCGCGGCGCAGCAGCTTCACTGCGACGCGGCGTCCCGGCACCGAGACCTGTTCGGCGAGATACACGATGCCCATGCCGCCTTGGCCGAGCACCGGTCCGAGCCGGTAGTCGCCGAGCACCGCGCCGGCTTCTGGCAGCGACGCGCCGAGGCGTTCCAGGGCAGTGGCCAGGGCGCCGGGGCCGACGTCCTGGTCGAAGTGCCGCGCCGCTTCACGCAGCAGTGCTTCCGAGTCGTGGCGTCGCTCCGGGTCCACAGAACGATCATAGGCACCCACGGCGTCGGAGCGATCGGCCGGCTAGAAGTTGCCGATGCGGCCGTGCACGCCGTTGGTGGTGGAGAACCCGAGTGCGTTGACCGCCGGGAACTCGAACGTGGCCGCCGTCGTGAACAGGTCGAGGCCGACCACAGAGGCCAGGTTGGGCAGGGCCACCGAGTACGGTTGGACAGGACCGAACCCGACCCAGGGCATCAGTAGGTCCGGGTTCGTGTGCAGCAAGCAGCCCGGAGCGCCGAGCGAGGTCAGATCGAAGCCCGGGTTGGTGAACCCGACGGCCGCGACGCCAAGGACGACATTGGCCGGGATGGCCTGGATCTGCAGGTCCCAGTTGGTGCCGATGCGCGGGCGGCTCAGGCCGATGACCCGTGCCGCGCCAGACTCGGGGGACGCCGTCGACACTGCCGCTGGTGGTGCGGTCGCCAGATCGACCGAGCCTGGATCCAGCGAGATCCCGGGCGCGCTTACGCCGACCAGGGTGGCGGAGCCGTAGGGGCTCGTTGCATTGCCATCGATCTGCACGAACACCATCGTGCAAAAGCCGAAGCTGAGGTCGAGTTGGAACTGCAGCGTGCTGCGGTTCTGTGCCAGCGGAATGGAGTAGTTCTCGACGTTGTTCCAAGTGATGTAGAGCACGCCGGCGTTCTCTTCCGCCGTCACGGCGCCACTGCCTGGCTCCGATGGGTTGTAGTCGTGCCACGCATAGAAGCCGCCGCGCGTGCTTTGCAGGAACCCATTGGCGGTCGGCATGTAGTCGTTGGTTCCGGGGTAGTTGATCGAACCGGTGCCGAAGAAAACGATGCCGTTGCCGCTGATCGACAAGGTCGCGATGGGCCCATAGGGCGTCGGCAGCGGCGATGACGGTGTGTAGGTGACGACGCCGTCGTCGCCGGTGGCCAACACGGTCGCTGCGTCTGTCGGTGGCCAGAAACTCGCGGCGGCGGTTCCTGCCACCCACAAGCCGGTGTAGCCACTGCTACCGTTGGGGATCAGGGCCAACGAGTTGCCGGTCAGCGCCGGTGCTGCCATTCCTGCTTGGGCGAAGTGTTGGTAGACAGAGTTGTGGCGGTTGCCACACGGCGTGCCGACGTTCGTGTTGCTCGCCATCGTACAGCCGCCACCGCCGAACGAGTACCGCACCTTGCCGCGCCAGAGGTTGCCGGCGGTCGGCAGTCCGTGGTTGACGGCGAACGCATAGTTCTTGGCGACGCCGCAGTTGATCACGAGGTTGGCGTCGCCGCCGATCCAGGTGCCGAGCTGGTTGATGCCGAGGTCGCACGCGACGGTGGACGGTGTGGCGGTGCTGGCGGTGATGTAGAAGCCTTGGACCGCGCCGGGTGCGATCGTGACGGCCAGATCCAGCGGGATCGGCGTGAGTCCGCCGAACCAATCGGTGTGCACGACGTTGGCCGTCCCGAGCAGCGCCCAGGCGGCCGGGTTGTTTTCGTTGCCGGCCCAACCGCCGACTCTGCTGTAGACCTCGAGCGACGCCGTGCCGGCGTTGAAGAACAGCTGCTCGAGCCCGAACACGGTGATCGGTGCAGGGGTCACGTTCACGACGTCGAACATCGTGCCCTTCCTGGCCAAGGTGCCGGTGTAGCCGGTGCGGATGTCGAAGCACTGGGCAAGGGTCGCGCTGCACGGCAAGGCGCC
This sequence comes from Planctomycetia bacterium, assembly GCA_005776475.1. GTDB lineage: Bacteria > Planctomycetota > UBA1135 > UBA1135 > UBA2386 > UBA2386. The sequence continues at coordinate 459 of SXPB01000250.1, read as the reverse complement.
GAACACGGCGAGAAGGGCGAGCTGGCGTAGACAGCTGGAGTGGAGGGAATGGCGCATCGGACTGCCTCGTGATGAGGCCCGCTGGAGGAGCGGGGTGGTGGTGGTGGAAGGCCGGCAGCCCGTTGGCCACCGCAACGGCTGCGTGGTGCGCGCCGTCATTCCCCATGGCCACAGCGCCGCTGCGCCCGTGACGAAAAACGTGAAAATCGCGCGGCCGAGCGCGGCGTCAGCGACGGGCCGCCGCGCGCACCGCTGGAGCCGGCGCAATCGTGATCGCGACGACCGCAATGCGTAGGATCCGGCTCCCCATGCTCAAGCTCGTCTCGTTGTGCGGGATCGCCGTGTTGCTGGCGCTCTGCTTCGCCTTCTCGCAGAACCGGCGCGCGATCAACTGGCGGCTCGTCGTCAAGGGACTGCTGCTGCAAGCCGTGCTCGGCTTCACGTTCCTCTACTGGAGCG
>SXPB01000249.1 GCA_005776475.1 Planctomycetia bacterium | reverse complement strand
GTGGCTGGCCGACCGAACCGATGTTGATCATCGCCGGCTCGGACACCTGCCACTGCATGCCGATGTCCGACGGCATCAGGAACGCACCCGACTTCAGGTAGACGCCGGGCACATGGCTGTGGCCGACGAAGCACAGCTTCGCGTCCCCCATCTTGGCGAAGCACTCCGCCATCTTCTGGGCGTCCTGCGCGTCGCGCGGCACCAGGTACTCACGCACCGGATCGCGCGGCGAACCGTGCACCAGCAGCAGCTGGCCTTCGCGGTGCTCCTTCCGCATGCCGTCGAGGTAGTTCCAGAACCGCATGTTCTCGTCGCGCGGGCAATCGCGCCGGCTCAGCTGGTCGCGGGTCCAGTCGATCGCCGCGCGCGCCCGCGGGTTGAAGTCCGACGCGTAGAACATCGCCCCGTGCTCGTGGTTGCCGAGCAGCGAGAACTCGGCCTTCTGCATGATCGTCGCCAGCGCGTCGCGCGGCTGCGGCCCATAGCCGATCACGTCGCCGAGGCAGAGGATGCGTTTGCACCCCAATCGCTCGATCTCCTGCAAGCACACCGTGAGCGCTTCGATGTTGCTGTGGATGTCGGAGACGAATGCGATCATTTGCCGGGGCGAGGAAGCTACGGGCAAGGCCAGCGACGCGGAAGGGCGGAGACGCTAACTTCCCGGCGCTCGTGACTGCCGTTCCGCCTTCTGCTCTGCCCTGGGTCGTGACCGGCCCGACCGCGTCCGGCAAGACCGCGCTGGCGCTCGAATTGGCGTCCCGCACCGGGCGCGAGATCCTGTCGATGGACTCGATGGCGGTCTACCGTCGCATGGACATCGGCACCGCGAAACCGACGGCCGACGAACGCGCCCGGGTGCCCCACCACCTGATCGACCTGTGCGAGCCCAGCGAGTCGTTCGACACCGCGCGCTGGTGCGAGGCGGCGGCGGCGGCCCTGGCGGCGGTTTCGGCGCGCGGCCACGGCGCAATCTTCGTCGGCGGCACCCCGCTGTACCTGATGGCGTTCTTCAAGGGGATGATGCAGGGGCCAGGGCGCGACGACGCCCTGCGCCAGGCGCTCGAAGCGCGCGAGGACAAAGAGCCCGGCTGCCTGCACGCCGAACTGGCCGAACGCGACGCGACGGCGGCGGCGCGGATCCACCGCAACGACCGCCGGCGGCTGGTGCGCGCGCTCGAGGTGCTGGCGCTGACCGGGCGCCCGATCAGCGAGCAGCAGGACCACTTCGACCGCACCGACTGGCTGCGGCCATGCCGCATCGTCGTCGTCGAACGCGTGCGCGACGACCTGCACGCGCGGGTGAAGGCGCGCACCGAAGCGATGCTGGACCAGGGGCTGCTGGCCGAGACGGAAGCGATCGAACGCAGCGGCGGCTTTTCGGAGACGTCGGGAGCGGCGATCGGCTACGCCGAATGCCGCGACTTCCTGCGCGGTCGCTACAAGGACCGCGAAGAACTGCGCAACCGGATCCGGCGCAACACGCACCAACTGATCCGCCGCCAGTCGACCTGGCTGCGCCGCCTGCCTGGCATCGCACGGTTGGCGCCCGAGGCGGGTCTCGACGCGCTGCAGGCCGCCTTCGAATCTCCAGAATCGCGCCCGTAGCACCGATAGGATCCGCACGACTTCGCGCCCAAGCGCCCCATTCCACCATGTGCGGTTTTGCCGGGATCTATCTGCTGCAGCCCTCGTCGTCGCGCGACGAATTGGCGGCAATCGCTACCGCGATGGCGGCCAGCATCGCCCACCGTGGCCCGGACGCGCAGAACGTGTTGGCACTCGACCATGCCGCGGTCGGCTTCCGGCGGCTGGCGATCGTCGATCTCGTCACCGGCGACCAACCGGTGCGATCGCGCGACGGCCGCATCGCGGTGTTCTTCAACGGCGAGATCTACAACCATCTCGAACTGCGCGAGAAGCTGCGCGTCGAACACGGCATCGAAGTGACCAAGGGCAGCGACGCCGCGGTGCTGCCGCACCTGTACGAGTGCTACGGCCCCGACTTCGTCGAGCTGTGCAACGGCATGTTCGCGATCTGCGTGCTCGACGGCCGCGACCGCTCGTGCCGCGTCTACCGCGATCGCCTCGGCATCAAACCGATGTACTTCGCGCAGCAGGGCGATGCGGTGGTGTTCGGCAGCGAGCTGAAGACCCTGTTCGCCAGCGGCCTCGTCGAGGCGGCGATCGACGAACGCCAGTTCGTGCCGTTCCTCGAACTGTTCTACGTGCCCGGCAAGACGACGCTGTGCCGGTCGGTGCAGAAGCTGCTGCCGGGCGAACGCCTTGTGCTGCTGCCTGGCCAGGCGCCGCGCGTGGAGCGTTGGTGGCGGCTGGCAACGCGCGTGTCGCAGAAGCCCGGCGATCGCCTCGAAGAACTCGATGCGTTGCTCGCCGATGCGACGAAGCTGCAGTTGATGGCCGACGTGCCGATCGGCATCAGCCTGTCGGGCGGCCTCGACTCGAGCTTGATCGCGCACTACGCGCACCAGGGGGCGGCGCACGTGCGCGCCTTCACGATCGCGTTCCCCGACACCGATCCCGGCGAACTCGCGACCGCCCGCGCCGTCAGCAAGGCGCTCGGCATCGAACAGGTCGAACTGACGGCGCCGGCCGGCGACTTCCTCGCCGCGCTGCCCGACACCACTTGGTACAACGACGAGCCGGTCGCCGATCCCGCCTTCTTTCCGGCGCTGTGCGTGGCGCGCGCCGCCGCGCAGCACGTGAAGGTGTTGCTGGCGGGCAGTGGCGCCGACGAATTGTTCGCGGGCTACGGCCACTACCGGCTGTCGGCGCGGGCGACCGCGTATCGGCTGCTCGCCACCGTGCTCGGCGACGGGCTCGCGGCGAAGGCCACCGGCATGCGACGCACGACCGAAGAACGTGCGGCGTTGCGCGCCTTCGGCAACGATCGGCTGCCGTGGCACGGCCTCGCGATGACGCACCTGACGCCGCACGATCGCGCGGCGCTGCGCGGACTCGCCCACGGCGACCACCTGCACGAACTCGCCGACAGCTTCCGCAGCGCCGCCGCCCTCGATCCGCGCAACCGCCAACTCTGCGCCGACACCGAAACCTACCTGCCGCACCAACTGCTGAGCCTGCTCGACCGCACGACCATGGGCGCTTCGGTCGAAGGCCGCGTGCCGTTCCTCGACCACCGCGTGGCCGAGTTCGCGCTCGGCATCCACGGCGACCACAAGTACGGCGGCAAGGACCAGAACAAGCAGCTGCTGCGCCGGCTCGCGGCGCGCCATCTGCCCGGCGACGTCGCCACGCGCAAGAAGCACGGCTTCCCCAACGCAGTGACGAAGTGGCTCGGCGCCGCGCAGTTGCCAGCCGTGCGCGAGCAGTTGCTGACGCCCGGTGAGTACCTCGCCGACACGCTGCCCAGGGCGTGGCTGCAAGGTCTGCTCGCCACACCGGAGACACTGCAACAGAACGCGCTCACGGTGCATTCGCTGCTCGTGCTCTCGACGTGGCACCGACTGTTCGTGCGCGGCCAGAAGCCCGCGCCACAGCCCGCTGTCGGTGCCGTACGCGCATGATCCACGGCGGCAGCGAACTGCGGCGACGGACCCTGCACAGTCTCTTCTGGCAGTTCCTCGGCGTCGGCGGCCAACGCATCGTCCAGTTCGTGGGCATCGCGGTGCTGTGGCGCGTGCTCGAGGAACGCGACATCGGCCTGTTCGCGATCCTGTTGTCGGCGATCGGCGTCATCGAATCGTTGACCACGTTCGTCGGCGACCAGACCTCGATCTGGTCGCAGCGCGGCGCCGAACGGCGTTACCTCGACACGGTGTTCACGGTGCGGGTCGCGCGCAGCCTCGTGATCAGCACGTTGCTGTGTGGCCTGGCGTGGCCATTCGCGTGGTACTTCGCCGATCCTGAGCGCGACGCCCGCTACTGGCTGCCCGGCCTGTTCCTGGTGCTCGCCTGGAACGGCCTCGTCGATGCCTTCCAAAGCCCGGCGCGCGCCGCCGCGATGAAGGGCCTCGCGTTCCGCAAGGTGGCGCTCGGCGACTTCGTGGCCGCGCTCGCGGGCATGGCGCTGACGATCGGACTCGCCCTGTGGTTCCGCGACGTGTGGGCGCTCGTCGTCGGCCACCTCGGGTCGACGGCGTTGCGCACCGTGGCCAGCTACGTGGTGGCGCCGCATCGCCCGCGCGTGCACCTCGATCGCGGGGCGCTTGGCGAGCTGTTCCACTACAACAAGGGTGCGGCAGGCACGCCGTTCCTGCTGTTGATGATCTTCACCGCGCCGGCGTTCGTGCTCGGCAAGGTGCTCGGCGACCGCGCCGTGGCGTTGTTCGACGGCGCCGCGCGGCTGGCGAAGCTGCCCGAGGACCTGTTCTTGCGGGTGCTTGGGCCGGTGGCGATTTCGACGTTCTCGCAACTGCAGCACGACCGGCCGCGGCTGGCGCGGGCCTGGTCACGCGCAGTGCACGCGTTCCTGCTGATCGGCGTGCCGATGGCGGTCGGACTCGCGTGGTGTGGCGATGCCTTGCCGGAGGTCGTGTTCGGCGCCAAGTACGTGGCGGTGCCTGGCGTCGTCGCGTTGCTGGCGGTGCATGGCGGCCTCGCCGGCCTGACCTCGGTGGTCGGCCCGTTGTTCTGGGCGATCGGGGAACCGCACCGCGACCGGCGCGCGCAGTTCTTCCGCTTCGTGCTGATCTACGCGCTGGGCATCCCCGCCACACTCACCTGGGGCATCGCCGGCTTCGCCGGAGCGTCGTGCGTGGCGATCGCCGTGGCATTGCTGGTTTCGCTGGTGCAGGCCCAGCAGATCCTCGGTCTGCGTTGGGGCGAACTCACGCACGCCGCGCGCGACGGCCTGATGGTCGGCCTCGTCTTGATGGCGACGCTGGTCTGGGTCGACAACCTGTGGGCGCCCACCGGCATGATTCGCATCGTCGCGACCGGGCTCGCCGCCGGGCCGGTGCTGGTGGTCCTGATGCTGCGCCTGATGCGGCACCGCAACGCAGTCGCCGCCGCCACGCCCGCCGTGCTGCCGCCCGACGTTCCGTTGGCGTAGTCGTTGCGCGGCTGCCGGCAGCGGGCAAGATCCGCTGGTGACCGCGACCGACAGCTCGACTCTGGTACTCCGCGCCAAGGCGCTCGACATCGAACTCGACGAACCGCGCGCCGCGCGGCTGCTCGCCTATCTCGACGCGATGCTCGTGCTCAACGAGCACATCAACCTGACGGCCGTGCGCGATCGCGAGGCCGCGGTCGTGCTGCACGCGCTCGACAGCCTCATGTTCGCCCGCACCGGCCTGCGGCCACGCCATGCGCTCGACATCGGCACTGGCAACGGCTTTCCGGGCGTCGGCATCGCGACCCTGCACCCCGGCGCATCGGTGATGCTCATGGATCGCACCGGCAAGAAGGTGCGCGCGATCGGCGGCTGCCTCGTGCAGGCGAAGTTCGACAGCGTCGAGACGTTGCTGATGGACGCGCAACAAGCGCCCGCGCTGCGCAAGGACCTGCGCCACGCGTTCGACCTCGTCACTGCGCGCGCCGTCGCCAAGCCCGAGGAATGCGCACTGCTCGCCGAACCGCTGCTGCGGCCGGCCGGCCATCTGGTGCTGTGGCTCGACGCCGACGCGCCCGCCCCCGAGCGGCTCGGCGAGTTCCGCCGCACCGCGATGCTCCCGTACGAATTGCCCGAGCCCGCGGTTCGCAAACGCGTGCTCGGCGTGTGGCAGAAGCGATGAGCCCCTCTCCGCGTCGTCGCCGCCGTCGCCGACTGCTCGGCGCCGTACTCGTGATCGCGCTGCTTGCGACGTTCTTCGGCTGCAGTTCCACGATCACGCCGCCGACAGGAATCACCGACCCCGCCCGCGTCTTCCTGCTGCGCGAAGCGATGCACACCGGCATCGTCTTGCCGCCGCGCGAGGCCAGCGAAGAGTACGTCGAGTTCGGCTTCGGCGACTGGAGCTGGTTCGCCCTCGGCAACGAAGCGTGGTACCGCGTGTTCCCCACCGTGCTGTGGCCAACGCAAGGCACGCTCGGCCGCCGCACCTTCGGCGCCGCCACGCCCGAAGCCCTGCGCGCTCGCGTCACCTGGGCCGAGCTCCAGGAAGTCCCCGTGGCCCGCGACAAGGCGGCCGCCCTGCGCACGCGCCTGCAGCAACTGCACGACAGCCGCGGCAAGGAAGCCGTCACCCGCCCCTCGCTGGGCTGGACGTTCGTTCCCTACGACCGCTCCTACTGGTTCCCCCAGAACTGCGCCGACGTCGCCGCCGAGTGGTTCCGCGAACTCGACTGCAGCGTCGGCTGGCTGCCGATCCGCATGGGCCTCACCGTCGCGCACTAGCAACCGTCAGCCACGGCAACTCGAGCTGGCCACAAACAGCCAGCGAAAGCGAACTCCAGTCGGCCGCAGCCAACGAATTCGCGGAGGGCTTCAATTCGCCATTCTTGGCGAAGCAGCGGGGCTGGCTGCGTTCCGTCGCGGCCATCTCACCCCGCGTTGCTTCGCCACCAGATCACCGATTCGTGACTTCGTCGACGAGCGGCAGGCTGCTGGCCGTCATCAAACCGAAGCGACCGACGTGCTCGAGCTTCGTCGTGTCGGACGGGTAGTTGATGTACGGGTCGTTGGCGTTGTAGTTCCACAGGTGACGATCCATGAAGTCCTGGATCGCCATCAGGTCACGACCGAACGCGTTGTTGCGGCCATCGCTGCGACGGCGCACCTGGCGGTAGAAGTGCTGCTGGTTGTATTCGCTGCTGAGGGCAGCGACGTCCTTGATGCCGCGGTCCTTCTGGTCATTGCTGAGGCCGGCGCCCTGGCCATCCCAGCCAAAGGTCGAGCAAGCAGCGAGGGGCAGCAGGGTGAGGACGAGTGCGAGCTTGCGCATTGTTCGTGCGAAGTAGAGGGGTCGGAAGTTCGCGCGTCGGGAGAGAACGCGAGGACGGCAGACGCTAGCGACCGACCGGGTCGGGTCAACGGTGATTTCGCGCAACTTCCGCAGCCAGGGGTGCCTCGGCGTTTCCGACCCGGGGCCGGTTGGCTAGCCTGCGCCCAGATGCCCCCCGCGAACCATGACCAAGGCCCGGCCACGAAGACCGGCATCGGCATCCTCGGCGGGTCGTTCAATCCGCCGCACCGCACCCACCTCCGGCTGGCACGCACGGCGCTGTTGCACCTGCCCATCCGGGAAGTGCGCGCCATCCCTGCCGGTGACCATCCGCACAAGCGCGCGCTCGACATGGCGCCCGCCAAGGACCGCCTGGCGATGTGCCGGCTGCAGTTCGCCGGCGAACCCGGCGTCGTGGTCGACGATCGGGAGGTTCGCCGCCAGGGCCCCTCGTTCACCGTCGACACGCTCGCCGAACTCGCAGCCGAACATCCCCACTGTCCGCTGTTCTTCCTGATCGGCAGCGACAACCTGCCGCTGCTGCCGACCTGGCGCGACGTGCACGGCATCTTCGCGCGTTGCACCGTGGTCACCTGGCCGCGCGCCGGCCACCCGATCGACCGCGCCCAGGTCGACGCCTTGCCGCTGCACCCCGACGAACGCGCGTCGCTGCTCGCCCACGTGTTGCCGTTGGCCGCCGACGCCATCGCCGCCAGCGACCTGCGCCGCCGTTGGCAGCAGGGCGAACGCGAACTGCCCGAACTGCTGCCGGCGGTGCGCGACTACCTCGCCGCGCACGGGCTCTACCGATGATCGCTGCCGCGTGGGCCGCACTCGCCAGCAGTGCGCTGCTGCTGCTCGGCGACCTGGTCAATCGCCGCGTGCGCGGCTGGATGCCGGACGATCCGCCGCGCCCCGGCCGCAAGCTGCACGCGCGCCCGATTCCGCTCGCCGGCGTCCTGCTGGCCCCGGCGATCGCGCCATGGCTGGTCGCCGAACGCGACGTCCCCGCCCTCGTCGCCCTCACCGTCGCCACCGCCGTTGGCTTCCTCGACGACCACGGCAAGGAACGCGGCCACGACCTCGATTGGCGCTGGAAGGCGCTCGGGCTCGCCGTCGCCGCCGCCGCCGCCGCCACCGCCATCGTGTCGCCGGCGCGCGATCCGGTGCCGTGGTGCGTGCTGTTCCTGTTCGCGTTCGTGCTCACCAACGCCACCAACTTCCTCGACAACACCGACGGCGTCGCCACGGGCCTCGGCGCCGCGATGCTGCTGTCGGCGAACGGCGGCGTGCACGGCACCAGCGGCATCGCCGCCGCGGGGTTTGCCGCCGTGGGCTTCCTGCCGTGGAATTGGCCGCGACCGCGCCTGTTCCTCGGCGATGCCGGCGCCTACGCGCTCGGCGTGCTGGCCGCCATCGCGATCGGCCGCCTCGTCGTCGTCGACGTGCGCGCGCTTTGGCTCGCCGCCTTGCCGCTCGTCGACTTCACGCAAGTGGTCGCCGCGCGCCTGTGGCTCGGGCTGCCGCCGTGGGTCGGCGATCGTCGCCACCTGACCCACGTGGTGCAGAACCTCGGCCTGCAGCGCTGGCTGTGCGCACCGCTGTTCACCGCCGCGGCCGTCGGGCTCGCGCTGCTGGCGTGACCGCAGCAGCGCCCCCGCTCAGCGCGCGGCGCGCGTCGCCTGCAACTCGGCCATTGGCCCCGGCCCCAGGTTGCCGTTCAGCAACAGCCAGTCGATCTGGGCGTCGCGCCGCGTGCACCAGCGCTCGCGGTCTTCGCTGTCTGCCGCGCAGCCGAGCGCGCACGAGTGGAACACCGCCACCGCCACCGAACGCAGCGTGGCGACGCCCGGGCCGCGGCCGAGGGCGCGCTCGGCGACCGCAACGGCGCCCGGCAAGTCGCCGGCCTGCAGCAACGCCGCCATGCGCATCGCTTCCGCTTCGATCGGCGGTGGCACGACGCCGACCACCGCGGCCTCGATCGCATCGACCCGCTGCACGCCGGTGAAGGCCCGGGCGAACTCGACGAAGCGCGTTTCGGGACTGTCCGGGTGGTCGCTGCGCAGTTGGTTCGCGGCGGCAGCCGAGCGTTCGTCCCGCGCCAGCCGCGCCGCCGCCTGCCACGCCATCAGCAGCACCGGCGCCGCACGCAACTCGGGGTAGACCGAGTCGGACAACTGCAGGACCTGCTCGAGCACGCCGTTGGCGCGCGTCTTGTCGGCGACATCCGCTTCGTGCTGCCGCAACAGGATCTCCATGCCGATGCGCTGGTCCTTGGCCGCGGCACCCGGAGCGGTAGCGAGTTCGAGGAACAACTGCTGCGCTTTCTCGGGGCGGCCGCGCGCGAGTTCGATGCGAGCCTGGGCTCCCAGCAGATCGCGCGCGGTTGCGTGGTCGGCGAACTTCTGGATCAGCGCCGACAGGCGCGACAGCTCGCCGCCGTCGAGGCCTTCCTTCTGCAGCGTGGCGTCGACGTCGGCCAGCACCTGGTTGCGGCGCTCCGACTCGGCCATCGACTCGGCCACGAGCATGCCGCCGTAGGCGAGGCCCGCCACCAGCACGAGCGCGCACGGCCCCCACACCACGGGGCGCGACCAGGGAGAACGGGACTTTGGCGCAGGTTGGATGCGGCTCACGGCGATGGGACGGCAGCGGCGCGCCAAACCTTCGTCATTCGGCACGCCAGCGGCGAAAAGTGGGGCCCGACGGGAACGCGCGAGACCACGGTTGGGAAGGAGGGGAAGGTGCCGCCGCCCGACGCTGCGTCGTTCGCCGGCAACCACGCCTCCGGTCTATCGCTGGCGAGCGGCGGGCGCAACGAAGCAGGCGCCGCTCCCCCACCTACCGCCGGCCAGGTCAGGCCAACTTGACCGCGATCATCGTGTAGTCGTCTTCGACCGCAGCACCCGCGACGTGGTCCTTCAGTGCCTTGTCCAGGCTCTTCAGCACGTCTTCGGCCCCCAGCGCCTGCGCCCGCACCTTCGCCACCACTGCCTGCAGCCGGCCGCCGCCGAACACTTCGCGCTGCGGCGACATGGCTTCGTCGACGCCGTCCGTGTGCAGGAACAGCAGGTCGCCGGCGCCCAACTCGATCGGCGGACTCTCGCGGTAGACCTGGTCGCCGACGACGCCGAGCACCATGCCGGTCTTCTCCAGCACGGTGACCTTGTCCTTGTGCGCGACGACGAGGCCGGGATGGCCGGCATTCACGTAATGCAGGGTGCTCTTGCGCGGATCGACGATCACCAGCAGCAACGACATGAAGTTGCCGGTCTCGACGCCGGCCACGAGCCGCTGGTTGATGCGGGTGACGATCGTGGCGACGTCGTCGATGAGTTCGAGGTAGCTGCGCAGCGCGGCCTGCACGGCGTGCGTCAGCAGCGCGGCGCCGACGCCGTGGCCGGTGACGTCGCCGATCATCACCGCGAAGCGGCCGTCGCGCAGCGGCACCATGTCGTAGGTGTCGCCCGACGCCTGCTCGGCCGCGACGTAACGCACTGCCACCTGCAGTCCGGGCACGTCCTTCGGGACCGGCGGCAACAGGTGCTGCTGGATGCGGCGCGCGATCTCGACGTCCTTCTGCAGGCGGACCTTGTCGAGCGAATCGGCGTGCAGGCGGGCGTTCTCCACCGAGATCGCCAACTGCGCCGAGATGGCGCCGAACAACGCCAGGTCGCGCGCGCTGAACTCGCGGCGGACGGCGCGCGAATCGACGTAGATGACGCCAACCGTGCGGTTGCGGGACCGCAGCGGCGCACACATCACCGCCCGCAGCTTGAGGTCGTAGACCGACTGGCCGAGCTCGAGCGCTTCCTGGTCGGACTGCACCACGGAGCGCACGGCGACGCCTTCTTCGAGGCAGCGGCGCACCAGGCTCTTGCTCCACTGCAGGTCGCCGGCCAGGGTCCGGCCTTCGCGGTCGAGCGCCACGCGCACCGCCAGCTCGTCGGGCGAGCCCCCGAGCAACAGGATCGCGCGCTCGGCCTGCGTCACGTGCAGCGACCGTTCGACGATGTCGCGCAGCACGCTGTCCAGGTCGATGTTGCTGGTCACCGCCGCGATGGTGTCGAGCAGGATCTGCAGCGACCGCGAGTCTTCCGTCGCATCGCCGGTCAGGATCGTCGACGGTTCGCGTTCGGGGCGTGAGCCGGCCCGCGCGGGGGCGGGATCACGCTTCGACTGCTCACGATTCCAAGGCCAGGTCCACTTCATCGGGCGGCCAGACTCTAGCGAGCCGAACGTCGGAAGCACGCGCACGATCACCACCGCCCCCCCGGTCCGCACGAGAAGGAGCCGGTCTCTCGTTGCCAACGCCCGGGGGCTCGGCCAGAATCGGCCGTCCCCTCGAAACGCTGCTGCCACGAAGCCGCATCTCTCCCATGAAGATCGACAAGTCCCTCCACGACGACTTTGCCACGCTCACCCTGAAGGGCGAGTTCGACACGTTCTATTGCCCGGCCCTGATGCAGGAAGTCGAAGCGCTGCTCGAGCGCGGCGTCCACCACCTGATCCTGGACATGCGCCTCGTCAAGTTCATCAACTCGACCGCGCTCGGGGCGGTGATCAAGGCGCACAAGCGCTGCCGGGCCGAAGGCGGTGATCTCGTGGTCGCGCAGCCGTCGCCGTTCGTGCGCGACGTGATGAGCAAGGTCGGCATCGACAAGCTGATCACCCTGCACGACACCGAAGCGGACGCCACCAAGGCGATCATCAAGCACCTGAACCAGAAGGAACTGACGGGCACGGCGTCGGTCGACCACGAGAAGGTGCTGATCTCGTTCGCCGACGACATCCGCAACAAGATGATCGGCGGCAAGAAGTCGCTGCTCGGCCAGATGGCCAACGTCGACGGCTACAAGGTCCAGTTCCACTGGAGCGGCACCAAGAACGGCATTTCGGCGGACGCCGCCAAACAGCTGTTCTTCGCCGGCGGCGAGGTCGACCTGAAGTTCCAGGTGCGCATGATGAAGAAGAGCTTCTTCGAACTCAGCGCCGTGGTGGAGAGCGTCGAAGCTGCCGGTGACGGCATCCGGGTGACGGCGAAGTTCAAGAAGATCAGCGAGGGCGACCGCTCGGCGCTGACGCAGTTCGCCGACGACATGGCGTTCTTGAAGAAGCAGTTGCCGGGCAAGTAGGCCCGGCGGAGCCGGGCCAGCTTGCCCGGCAATTGCGTTTTCCGGCGGCGTGGCTCGTTTCTGCAATCGGCGAATCACGCAACGGGCTCGCACACGACGCCGAGGCGCGCTTCGCGCGCGGGGCGAATGAGCCTTCACAATGGGACTTGCGTTGGGCCTGCCCGTCACGATTGGCCAGCTTGCCGGTGCCATCTGACGACCAAGTTCGTCGCTCACGATCGCGACGAACGTCCGCCCCCAGGGCGAGGCGACCAGCTGTTGCGCACGACCCGGTATCGACCAGGACACCAGGACAGCGCGAGCTCACGGAATCCGCGTCTTGTCCCATGCTACCGTCAACGGCGACGGCTCGGTGAGGCCGAGTTCGCCGGTCGGCGACAGCACGAGGCTCTGCAGGCAGAATGCGTAGCCGTTCGGAACGGTTGGCGGACAGAAGAACGTCCAGCCAAAGAAGCCGTTGGTCGACGATAGCTGCGCCAGATGCACGATCTGGGCAGTGCCCGGGTCGATGCCGAGCAGCCCGAGTGGGGTCGTGATCGGGGCGGTCATGTCGCCGACCATCAGGCCGGCGAAGCCGCCGACCGGCCCCATCACGCGCACCTGGTAGAACTCATCGGCGACGACCCAATCGTGGAACGTCTCGTGCACCGGCGCCGACACAGGCGGCGGGGTCGGTGGGCCGAAGAGAATTGGTGCGCGAGGGTCCTTGTAGACGACGCTCGGGCCGGTGCCGACGAAGCGGTAGACCGGGGCATAGTCGGTCGGCCACGGCGGGCTCTGCGCGTTGGGGCCAAGGCCCCCTCGGACGAAGGTGCTCGCACCGATGCGCATCGTGCTGGTGTCCATCACCACCGCGTTCTGGGGTGGTTGGCCGCCGATCGCCCGCACTAGGCTGGCGACCATCGTCAGCTGCGAACGCTGCAAGAAGATCGACTCGGTGAAGGTCGTGTAGCCGACCGGCCAAGGCCATATGGGTGGAGGAGGCCATGGTGGGTCGTACTGAACCAGGGTGTTGGTCATCAGTACTGTGGAGTCGACGATACGAAGCGGATCGCCACCGATGTAGAAGTCGCAGCCCCGGATGACCACGTGGTCACTGCGCTCGATGCGAACATCCTGGCCCGACGACCCGAGATTCCTATAGAAGACGTCCTCGAGCAGAACCGTTCCTGCGCAGTCCGTGATCACAATCGAGGCAGGGCTAATCAGTATCGGCGCGGGCGGCTGGAGGTTCGCGTGTTGGAGAAAAATGTTCGACAACGTCACCTGCTCCCCAGCGGCGATACCTGTCACGAAGAGCGTACCGAGAAGAGGAACTTGCGTCGGGACGTTGTTGCCCGGCTGCTGCCCTACCTGGAACCCCGAGATGTGCAACGGCTTGTCAATTGTGGCTGCACTGTAGTTAGCACCGCAGGGGCCTCCAACTACACCGTAGATTAAGATAGAGTCACCGGGCGCAGCGGCAGCTACCGCCGCCGGCAAATCAGTGAAATGTGCGCCGTAGTTACCACTACAGTTCACCTTCCAGGTTTGCTGGGCTTCAAGGGAAGCAACCAGAAGTGTCGCCACGACCAGGATTGCCATCGTGTTCATTGGTTGTGCTCGTCAGCTCAGCCCCGCGGCAACGAACGCATGCAGCAGGTTGCCGGCACTTCCTTCCTTCTTTCCTTCCTTCC
>SXPB01000248.1 GCA_005776475.1 Planctomycetia bacterium | reverse complement strand
GCCCTTGTTGGCGTCGGTGGCGTAGTCTTTCGGCAGGTAGACGCCGAACTCGATCTCCTGGGCGACGGCGGTGCTCTTCAGCTTCTCGGTCGTGAAGGTGAGGTTCTTCAGTTCGACCGTCGGTTGCTCGCGGCGTTCGCGGCGCGGGCGGTCACCGCCTTGGTTGCCTCCGCCCGGGTTCTGGGCGAGCAGTGGGAAGGCGAACATGGCCAACGTGGCGAGCTGCAGGGTCGTGATGCGCATTCGGTTCCTGTCGGGTCGGGATGCGAGGGCAAGTGTGGCGTCGGGGCGTCGTGATGCCAGTGGCTGACGGGAATGGAGCGGTTGTGGTCTTCGCCTGCCGGATAGAGGCCGGTTGTGGTTGCTGTTCCTTGGGCTGAACGGGGATCGGAACCGATGTCGCCATGGCATCGGTGCTGCCGGGTGGCTGGGATCGGAGCAGCAGCGGCGGATCTCTTCTCGATCACCACCGATTGCGCCCTAGCGGTGGACGGGTACCATCGCGACACTAGGCGAACTATGAGCAACTACGCGGCCAATCCAGCAATTGCAATCACCTACTGAGCGGCAGTGCAAATGATCACGATTCATTGCGCATCGTTCCTCGTGGTTGTGGGAGCGGTCGTCGATCTCTCCGCCCAAACGCACCTCCGAGGTTGGGGTGAATGCTACTTCGACACGGCGATGATGGATGTTCCCGTCGCCAAGATCTCGGTCATCGGTGGTGCCGTTGTCGTTCTGCGAACGGATGGGACAGTCTTCGTCAACGGACGCAACCGCGCGAACCAGGGCGCAGTTCCAGGCTTGCCGCCAGGAGTGGTCTACACGGACGTGTGTGCGGGGTTGGCCAACTTGGCATTGCGTTCTGACGGGGCTCTGGTGCAGTGGGGCCCTGAAGCCTCATCACCTCCGATGGCAATGCCCGTGTTGCCACCCGGCATGAGTTGGACCTGGATGACTACCAAAGGTGGGATGTCGTTGGCGCGTCGCAGCGATGGCACTTTGGTGGGTTGGGGCTACGTGCCGCCGAGCCAGATCATGCCGCCAACGCTGCCCTCTCCCTTGAGCTACGTGCAGATGCAGGTCGGCTCCGGGCATGGGCTGGCATTGGTTTCCGATGGCACCCTGCGTACCTGGGGATCGACCTTTTGGGGACTCGGTGTCATTCCCGTACCGCCTCCTGGGATTTCTTACACTGCCATGACGACCGGCACATACCACAGTATGGCACTGCGGTCCGATGGCGTTGTCGTGGCATGGGGTGAGAACGTCGATGGTCAATGCAACGTGCTGCCTTTGCCTCCGGGCCAGCAGTACGTGGCGATGGCCGGGGGCACCTACCACAGCGCGGCACTTCGCTCGGATGGTACTTTGGTTGCGTGGGGGATGAACACCTACGGTCAATGCAACATCCCGAGCCCGCCACCCGGGGTTTCCTACGTTCAGTTCGGCTGTGGGGACGCCTACACCATTGCATTGAGGTCCGACGGCAAGCTGGAGCTGTGGGGCAACAACGGCTGGTTCACGGCGCCCTGGCCCGAGATTGCCCCCAACGTACAGAGAAGGGAAATCGACATGAGTGGGGCATTCGCCCTGTCGATCCAATCGGATGGCACAATGCAGTCGTGGGGTGAAACCGCTTTGGGATTTGGCCAGGTGCCCCAGCTGGCCGCAGGATTGCGCTACGTCAGGGCGTCTGCTGGTTGGTCGTTTGCAGTGGCTTTGGTCTCGGACGGGACTCTCCGAGCCTGGGGTGACAATTCTTGGGGCCAGACGGTCGTTCCTACACTGCCTGCCGGTCTTGTCTACACACACGTTGTTGCTGGCGCTCATCATGCGGTTGCGATCCGTTCCGACGGCTCAGCTGTCGGCTGGGGTAGGAACAGCACCGGCCAGGCCAACATTCCGCCTCTGCCAGCCGGGGTTGCGTATGTAGGCGTCGATGCTTCCACCCACAATACAATCCTGTGCCGATCCGATGGATCTGTTGTAGAAATTGGCTATCAGTGGTCAGGTAGTGTGGTTGCTCCGCAGCTGCCACCGGGTCATCTTTACACTAGTGTGGCATTGGGTGATGGGCGAAGTGCTGCTTTGAGAACGGATGGTCAGATCATCACTTGGAATGCGCCTTTTCCTGCGCCTCCACTCCCATTTGGCGTCTCCTATGTTGAGGTTGACTGCGGCGTCGACCGTTATCTGGCACGGAGATCGGACGGGCAAGTCGTTTGCTGGCCGGGGAACGATCCGTATTACATGGGCAATGTACCGCCGCTCGGCCCAGGTCAATCGCATCTGCGGATCGACTCAGATTGGTACACGAACATGGCTTTGGTTGGTAGCACGAGCACGTACGTGACTTTCGCTCAAGGTTGCGCGGGATCAACCGGCACCTGTCACCTCGTTCCCACCGACACGCCGCAGGTCGGACGTCGGATGTCCGTGCGCATGGATGCTATGCCCGGAGGCGCGGCTTTCGTTGCCTATGCTTGGGCTGCGATTCCCGGTGGATTGGATTTGTCCCCATTTGGCCTGACCGGATGTACTATGCACGTAGTTCCGGATCTGTTACTCGGGGTTGTGGGGATGGGGCACGGGGCATTTGCGATTGATGTGCCGGATCGACTGAGCTTGCTCGGCGCCAGGTTCTTCAACCAGGCACTCGTGTTGGATCCGGCGGCCGGCAATCCCTTGGGGGCCGTACTGTCCGATGCAGCGGAGGGCGTCGTCGGAGGCTGATCGTGAGTTGCCGGAAGTGCGCCACCGTCATCACCGGCCGGTGTCGTGCAACCAGCCGTTTACCGATTGCGTCGGCAGCATGGTGATCACGTCACTCGTTGAGCCGTGGCGCATGCTGGTCGTAGGTAGTGCAGGAACCCAACACTCAACGCATGGAAAGCAGTTTGCCACCCATGCTGCGTGGGCCTTGGTCGCTTGGAGTTGGTAGCGTGAGGAAGTGGACGTCGCCGCCGAACGCCTGGCCCCGCTGCTCGCGCAGCTCGTCAATTACGAACGCACCCGGCCCGATCGTCGCCTGTGGGACCTCACCACGATGCGCCTGCTCCTGCAGCGCCCGGGCGCGCCGCCGCTGCCGCGCCCGGCCGTCCAGGTCGGCGGCAGCAAGGGCAAAGGCACCACCTGCGCGTTCCTCGCCGGCCTGACCCAGGCCGCCGGCCGCCGCCCCGGTTTCTACAGTTCACCGCACGTCACCACCCTGCTCGAACGCATCCGCATCGACGGCCGCGACATCGTCATCGACGAGCTGGAACGCCACCTGCGCGCGATCCTCCAGGCGCCCGGCACCGAACGCGCGCCGACCTTCTTCGAAGCGATGACCTTGGCGGCGGCGGCGGCATTCACCGAACAAAACGTCGATCTCGCCATCTGGGAAGTCGGCCTCGGCGGCCGCCATGACGCCACGACGGCGGTGCCGGTCGATGCCGGCATCGTCACGACGATCGAGCTCGAACACACCGACGTGCTCGGCGACACGATCGCGTTGATCGCGGCCGAGAAGGCGCCCGTCATCCGTCCGGGTGGCGTCGGGTTCACGGGGACCCGCGGCGAAGCGCTGGCGGTGGTGCGGGCCCACGCGGGGGCGGTCGGGGCCACTTTGTTCGTGCTCGGCGAACACTTCGGCCTGCGCGATGTGGTGTGGTCACCGGCAGGTGCGCGCGGCACGCTGGCCTTGCCGGACGGGCGCGTGCTGCCGTTCCAGCTACCGCAGGCAGCGGCCTTCGAGTTGCCGGCGATGGCGCTGGCCGCGGCGGCGTTCGCCCACCTGTTGCCAAATGCGACACTGCAGCTCGACCCGGCCCCGCGGCCGAATCTGCCGTGCCGCTTCGAAGTTCGCGCCGAACCCGATGGCGAAGTGCTCGTGCTCGACGGCGCGCACACGGAGGATTCCCTTGCCATGGTCGCCGCCGAATTGGCCCGGCGTTGGCCCGGCCGGCGCGCCAACGTGCTGTTTGGTTCTGCCACCGGGAAACGCTGGCGGCAGGCCTTGAGTGCCTTGCTCCCACTCGCCGATACGTTCGTTGTCACCGAACTCTCGGGCACGGCCAGTGAAGATCCTGCGGCGATCGCCGCGTTCCTCACTGCGAGCGGGGCTGTCTGCGAGCAGGCGACGGACGTGGAAGCGGGACTGTGCGCGTTGCGGCGCCGTCCGGGACCACGGCTCGTCGTCGGTTCGTTCTACCTCGCCGGCCGCGTTCGCGAACTCGTCGGTGGCTGCTGAGTGGAACGCGCATGAACGACCAACCATCCCCGTCGGGCAACATCACCTCGCCCGTGTTCGTCGAGGACGTGTTCCTCACCGACGTGTTCTTGATCAAGGGTCGCTTGCCGAACAAGACGAAGCGACTCACCAACCTGCTCGAAGACTTCTCGCGCGCGTTCCTGCCGGTGCACGATGCGACGCTGGTGTCGTTGCGCACGCGCGACGTGATCCGCACCGCCACCGTGATGGTGAACGTGGCCGAAGTGATCCTCGCGCACGAACTCGTCGACGTCGCCGGTGACGAGACGCTGCGGCGGTTGGCCGGTGCGACCGAGAAGAAGACGAAGATCCGCGCGTTCTACAACGGCGCCACGCAGTTCGAGATCGCCGGCCAGATCGAGCCGGGCGCCTACGAGTCGCAGCCGATCACGCCGCGCAAGTACTTCATCATGCAGAAGCCGGTGGTGCGCGGTCTCGACCTGCAGCATCCCGAACTGGCGCTGCTGAAGAGCCTCGACTACGCGATCCTGAAGAAGGATCGCATGGCCTACGTCTACGACTTCAGCTGACGTGCGCGACGCGGTAGCGTCGGGGCGATGACATCGCCGCCGCGCGCTCCGTGGACCGTGCCGATCGCCGCCGGTCCGCTGCGGCCGGGCTCCGACCGCGTGTTCGCCGGCATCGTCGCCGCCGTCGCCGTCACCTGCTTCGTCGCATTGGCGCGCGTCGCGCCCGATGCGCGTGGGCACGGCACGCACGAACAACTCGGCCTCGATCCGTGCGGCTGGCCGCTGCACTACGGCATTCCGTGCCCGACCTGCGGTTGCACGACGGCCGCGTGCCTCGTGGTGCACGGGCGCTTGTTCGCGGCGGTGACGACGCAGCCGTTCGGCGCGCTGGTGGCGCTGTTTGGTCTTGCGGTCGGTGTGCACGCGATCGCGTGCCTGGTGCGCGGGCGATCGTTCGCGGACTTGCTGGTGCGCTTGCCGTTCTGGCGCCTCGTGCTCGCGTTCGTCGTGCTGTTCTTCGCCGGATGGGGGTGGACCTACCTGACGTGGGAGGGGCGATGAACGTGCGCCTCGTGCCATTCGCGCAGCAGCGCGTGATGCCGTGGGCGAACGGCGGCGGCAGCACGCGCGAAGTCGCCGTCGATCCCCCGGATGGCTCGCTGGCGGCAGGCTTTCGCTGGCGCATCAGCCGCGCACAGGTCGGCAGCGACGGGCCGTTCTCGTTGCTGCCCGGGATCGATCGGTCGTTGTGGCTCGTGGCCGGGGCGGGAATGCGCTTGCGCGTCGATGGCGCCGACGTCGTGCTCGATCGGCCGCTGCAGCGCTTCGACTTCGCCGGCGAAACGGCGATCGTCGCGCACCTGCTCGCGGGCCCGTGCAGCGACCTCAACGTGATGACGCGGCGCGGTGTCGTGCGAGCGGAAGCCGAAGTGCGGCACGGGGCGCTCGACGACGTCGTCGTCGCCCGCGGCGAGACCGCGGTGCTGCTGGTGCTCGAGGGCGAGCTCGCCGAAGCGTCCAGCGCGTTCCGGCTCGCGGCCGGCGACGCGGTGGTCCTGTTCGGGCCGGGCCAGTGGCAGTGTGTCGGTGCGCCTGCAACCACACTCGTGGCGCGATTTTCGGAGGCACCATGAACCACGGGGCGAGTGTTCGGGTTGCGTTGCTGTTGGTTGGCGGCGGGCTGGCCGCGTGCCTCGTGCCGGGCGGCGACGATCCGCACGGGCATCGGCTGGGGTCGCCCGATGGGCGACTCAGCATTGCGATCGCGCTGCCCGAACCCGGATCGGTGGCAGCGCCGTCGTGGACGCTGGCCTTCAACGGGGCCCCGTGCTTCGCTCCGAGTCGATTCGGCCTCGTCGACGAGGGCGGCTCCGACCTGCTGGCTGCGGCAGAACTCGTGGATGTGCAGCGCGTCGAGAAGCGGGAGCAGGTGCCGATCCCGTTCGGCAAGGTGGCCGTTGCCGATGCGCACTGCCACGAAGTGCAGTTGGTGCTGCGCAGTCCCGTGGCCACGCGCGTGCGGCTGATCGCGCGCTGCTACGACGATGCGTTTGCGTTCCGCTACGTGGTCGAGGCGATGGCGACCGAAGGTCCCCTGCGGCTGCGGTCGGAGTCGACGACGTTCGTTCCGTGCGGCGATCCCATGGTGCATGCCAGCTACCTCGAACACTTCCGGACTTCGCACGAACACGCCGTCGTGGCGGTGCGGCCGCGGGCCATCGCGGTTGCACAACTGCTCGACACGCCGCTCACGCTGCAGTGGCCCGGCACGGGGGCGACCGCTTCGATCACCGAAGCTGCGTTGCGCCGTTTCGCCGGCATGTCGCTGCGCGCGGATGGCGAGGGTGGTTTCGCGGCGGCATTGTCGCCGCGAGCCGATGGCTTGAGTGTGGTGTCACCGCTGCCGGTCGCGACGCCGTGGCGCGTCGTGCTCGTCGGTGGCGGTCCCGGGGCATTGCTCGAATCGACGACGCTGCACTGCTTGAACGAGCCGCCGAACTTCGACACGACGTGGATCCGGCCCGGCAAGCTGACGTGGCCGTGGTGGAACGGCTACCTGTTCGAGGCCGAACGTGGCGAGCCGATCCTGTCGCTGGCGACGAACCGGCGGCATCTCGACTGGTGCCAGGAGAATGGCATCGCGTTCCACGCGGTGGTGGCCGACGAAGCCGATTCGCCGTGGTACGTGCAGGGCAAACCCGGCCTGTTTCCGGGGCCCGCCACCGATGCAACCAAGGTGCGCCCCGATCTCGACCTCGCGGCGATCCGGCACGATGCGGCAGCGCGTGGCGTTCGCTTGTGGACCTGGGTGCACCACGGAGCGGTGCGCGGGCGCGTCGATGCCGTGTTCGCGGCGTTGGCGGCGCACGGCTTTGCCGGCGTGATGGTGGACTTCCTCGACAGCGACGACCAGGAGACCGTGGAGTTCTGCGAGGACGTGTTGGCGGCGGCGGCGCGCCAGCGCGTGCTGGTGCACTTCCATGGCATCCACAAGCCGACCGGGCTCGAGCGCACGTTCCCGAACCTGATGAACCACGAAGGCTCGCTCAATCTCGAGTACCTGAAGTGGTCCGACCGCTGCACGCCCGAGCACACGCTGCGCGTGGCGTTCACGCGCCTCGTCGCGGGGCCGATGGACTACCACCTCGGTGGCTTTCGCGCCGTGACTGCCGACGCCTTCGTGAAGAAGCACGTGGCGCCGAACGTGCTCGGCACGAGGGCGCACCATCTGGCGATGTACGTGTGCTTCGACAATCCAGCGCCGATGGTCGCCGACCATCCCGCGGCCTACCGGAACGAACCGGGCTTCGACTGCCTGATGCAGGTGCCGACGTGGTGGGACACGACGCGGGTGCTCGACGCTGCGATCGGGCGGCAGTTGGTGACGATGCGGGTGCGTGACGGTGTCTATTGGGTCGGTGGCTTGTTCGCCGGCGAAGCGAGGGACGTCGAAGTGCCGCTCGACTTCCTGGGGCCGGGTACGCACCGCGTGCGGATGTGGCGCGACGGCGATTCCGCCGACACCGATCCCGACGATCTGGCGTTGGCCACGATGCCGGCGACGGCCGGCGATGTGTTGTGCCTGCGCGTTGCAGACGGCGGCGGGTTCGTGCTGCGCATCGAGCCGGAAGCTGCGCCACGGCGCTGACTGGCGGCGTCGAGTTCGTTCGACGGTCAGCGTGCCTTCTTGGGCTGCTGCTCGGCTGCCGGGGCTGCAGCCGCGAGTTGGTAGTGCGCGTAGAGGGTCCACGCCTGGACCGCGATCGCACGTTCCTCGTCGCGCGCCCCGTTGTAGAGCGAGCCGAACGATTCGCCGGTCAGTTGGTTGAGCACGGCGGCGATGCCGTCGACCACGCGCTTTGGGCTGTAGCGGCGTTGCGCCTCGAATGCGTCCGCGGCGCGGTTCTTCAGCGTGAGCTCGCGCACCGGCAACGGCCGGCGATCGTCCATCGACGCGACGATCGTCGGCACGGCATCGCGGCCGAGTGCTTCCAGATCGACGAACGCCGCACGTTGGTGATCGCGGTCGACGACGATGTCCCGCAGGATCGTCGCCAGCGGTTTTGCGTGGCGTGCATCGACCGGCAGGGGCGTAGCGAGCAGGCGGCGATGCTGCACTTCGCGCCGCTTGAGGTCGGCGAGCACGTCGCGCTCGGGTGGCACGATCGCGCTGCCGTCGTCGTCGACGAGGTAGTTCGCAGCTTCGACCGTGCAGAGGAACACGATGCGATCGGCGCCATCGAGCGCCAGCAGTTCCGCCGGTGTCGGGTGCTCGTCGGGACGCGGGTTGGTCCGTTCGCGCACGTAGCAACGGAAGGTCACGGTGGCCTGTTCGGCGCCGTGCACCATCTCCTGGACTTCGATCTTCACTTCGACGTGACCGCCCTTCGTGAGGGCTTTGTCGACGGCGTCGCGATCGACGCGCACGATGCCGCGCACGACGAGAGCTGCGGCGACGTGGCGGCGAACGTCGGCGTCCCAGACCAACGGCGGCTCGGTGGGCACCTGCGGTTTCGTTTGCGCGACCAGCGGAGCGATCGTCGCGAGCAGCGTGACGCACGGGGCAACGAGCGCATGCATGCCGGAATGCTGGCCGGCAATGCAGTTCTCGTCAACGCGGTCGCCGTCGCCCGCCGCCACGCACCGGCGTGCGCTTGTCCTTCGACTGCGGTCGTTCGGCTGCGAGCGCATCGCCGAGCATCGTGCGGTACGAGCGGTAGCGACTCTCGCCGATTTCGGCCTTGGCCAGCGCACCCTTCACCGCGCAGTTCTGTTCGCCGTCGTGCAGGCAACTGCGGTACTCGCACTCGGGCAACTTCGCCGCGATCTCGGGAAACAGGAACTGCAGCTCCTGGCTGCCGACGCAGAACAGGTGGAAGTTGCGGATGCCGGGCGTGTCGAGCACGTGGCCACCGCCGGGCAGCGCGAGCAGTTCGGTGTGCGTCGTCGTGTGCCGGCCCTGGCGGATGTGGTTGAGGTCGCCGATGCGCAGCTTCACGCCGGGCACGATCGCGTTGAGCAACGACGACTTGCCGGCGCCCGACAGGCCGATGACGACGCTGCGGTTCTGGTGCAGCAGCAAGCCGATTTCGTCGAGCGTGTCCTGGGTCGTCTGGCCCGGCACCGTACACGTCATCAGCACCCGCACGTTGGCGTGCGCGTAGATGCGGGCCCAACGTTGTGCCAGATCGGCGTCGAGATCGACCTTGGTCAGCACCAGCGAACACGGAATGCGTTCGCGTTGCGCGGCGGCGAGGATGCCGTCGACGAGTTCGGGTTGGAACGGCGGCGAGCTGACGCTGGCGACGGCGATCACGTGCGTCAGGTTCGCGGCGAGCACCTGCGCCTCTTCTTCGCCTTCACTGGCGGCGCGGCGATGCAGTTGGCTGCTGCGCGGCAACACCTGGTCGATCGCCTTGCCGGTGGCGTCGAGCACGACGCGGTCGCCGACGGCCAACGGCCGCTTCTCGTGCGACCGCGCTTCGAACAGCTTGCCGGCCAGCGGCAGTTGCCGCCGTTCTCCATCGACCTCGACGTGGCAGACTTTGGCGTCGATGCGTAGAACGAGGCCTTGCGGCAATGATGGTTGCATCCAGTAGGTCTTTGGTGGGCAGGTTGGCGCCGAGTCCGACCGGGGCGCTGCATCTCGGCAACGCGCGGACGTTCCTGTTGGCCTGGCTGTCGGTCCGGTCGCGCGGAGGCACTCTACTGCTGCGCATCGAGGACATCGATGGCCCTCGCATCAAGCCGGAGGCCGCGCAGCAAACCGTCGAAGATCTGTGTTGGCTGGGATTGGATTGGGACGGCGAAATCGTCGTGCAGAGTGAACGGCGAGAACGCTACGCGGCGGCGGCGGCGCGGCTGGTGGCGGCGGGGTTGGCCTACCCGTGCGTGTGCACGCGCAGCGAGATCGAGGGAGCGGCCTCGGCGCCGCACGAAGCGGGCGACGATGGGCCGGTGTATCCGGGCACGTGCCGCGGTCGCTTCGGCGACCTGGCCGCGGCGAAGGCGGCGAGCGAACGTGACGCCGCCCTGCGCTTCCGTGTCGAGGTCGATGCGGTCCCGTTCGTCGATGCGTTCGCCGGCGCGCAGCCGGGGCGCGTGCGCGGCGACTTCGTCGTGCAGAAGCGCGACCTCGGTCCGGCCTACCAGCTCGCCGTCGTCGTCGACGCCGCGGCGCAGGGCGTCACCGAAGTTGTGCGCGCCGCCGACCTCCTGCCGAGCACGCCGCGGCAGTTGCTGCTGTATGCGGCGCTCGGCCTCGTGCCGCCGACGTTCGTGCACGTGCCGTTGGTGGTCGGTGTCGATGGGTTGCGGCTGGCGAAGCGGCACGGCGACACGTCGCTGCGCCACTTCCGCGAACGGGGTGTGCGGGCGGAGCAGCTCGTCGGTTACCTGGCGTTCCTGTGCGGTCTGCGGCCGCGCGGCGGCCGGTGCATGCCGCGCGACCTGCTCGCTGCGTTCCAGTGGGCGTCGTTGGCGCCGGCATCCGTGCGCGGTGACGACCACGGGCTGCTGCGCGGTTGATCGGCGACTCACCTTGCCGGAATGCGGCCAGCGCGTAGCCTCTGGGCACGTTCGCCCCAATGCCGCAGTTGCCGCGCATGCCCACGTTCTTCGCCCGATGCCTGTGGCTGGCCTGCCTTCTCGCGTGCATCGCCGACGTTGCGGCGCAGACGCCGCGCCTGCCGTGGCCGTTGGGGCCGGCGGCGACGAAGAAGCTCACGCCGGACGAGGCGATCAAGTTCGTGGCGGAGCTCGGGCCCGAGGTCGTGCGCATCGCCAAGGACGAAGTGATCGACACCGAATGGGGCAAGTTGCGGCTCACCGCGGCGAAGCAGGCCGACATCGAACGCTACCTGCCGTTGCTCGCCGAGGAGCTGCGCCTGCTCGGCAAGCCGTTGCTGCAGCGGCTCGACGTGAAGCAGATCGTGCTGTGCGGCGGCATGAAGCTCGGCGAGGTCGTGCGCGGCGCCATTCCGCGGCCCTCGGCGAGCGTCATGTACTACGACGTCGCCTGGGGCAACTGGTCGCCGGTCTACCAGCGCCGCTGTGTGCATCACGAGCTCTTCCACTACCTCGACGAACGTGATGACGGCCAGCTTTGGCGGGATCCGGCGTTCGCCAAGCTCAACCCGAAGGACTTCAAGTACGGCAACGGTGGTGCATCGGCGCAGGGCGACTCGTCGGCGTCGTTGCCGAGCGAGACGCATCCGGGCTTCCTGACTCCGTACGCGCGCAGCGGCGTCGAGGAGGACAAGGCCGAGGTGTTCTCGTTCCTGTTGGTCGATCCGACCTACGTTGCGCAGCGCTGCGCGACCGACAAGGTGCTGCAGCAGAAGGTCGACTTCGTGCGGGCCTTGCTGCTGAAGTACTGTGCCGAGTTCGGCGCCGAAGCGTGGCCAAAGCCGAAGCCAGAGCCGGCGAAGAAGGCGAAGCCGGCGCCGCCGAAGGGCAAGGCGAAGCAGCTGGTCGAGTCGCCGCGCTGACGCGGTCAGTGGCCGCGCGGCGTCGCGTTCGAACCGGCCATCGCCGGTTTGCCCGGGAACCACGGACTCATCGCCCAGGCGACGGCGGTGCCCGTGACCAGCACGGCGATGAGCAGCACCGCGAGCAAGCGGCGCTTCTGGCGTGCCCGCAGAGCCTGTTCCGACCACGCCTGGTCGATGGCGCGCTGGCACTGCGCCGTCAGCGTGCGCCAGTGTTCGACGAGGCGCACGAGGCGGCCCGGCGCGTCGGCGGGCCGGTCGCTGGGGGCGGTCTCCGCCGTCAACGATTCGAGCGTCGCGCGCGCCAGCTGCAGTCGCGCCTGCAGATCCAAGGTGCCGTCGAGGCGATGTTCGGCGAGGCCGGCGCGTTCGAGCGCGATCTGCGTTTCCACCGAACGCAGGTCGCCGTGGTAGAGCGCGCCGCGTTCGGCGGGCACGTGCAGGCCGAGGAACAGCAGGCAATCGCGCCGTTCCTCGAGCACCTGCAGGCGTTGCTCGAACGTGCTCGACGGATCGTCTTGCAGCGTTCCGTACAAGGTCGCGAGGTCGATGTTGCGACGGGCCGTAGCCTCCACTTCCTGTTTGCGCTTGCGGGCGTCGGCGAGCCGCGCCTGCAACACCTGCGCTTCCTCTTGCTCATGCGCGTCGGGGCCAAGGCCAGCGACGGCACGTTCCATCTCGAACAAGCCGGTGGTCCAGTGGCCACGCGCGAGCGCGTTCTCGGCGCTCTCGGCGAGGCGATCGCGGGTGGCACGCGCCTGTTCGAGGGCGAGGCGCAGCGATTCGATCCCGTCGAGCAGGTGGCTGCGCGGGCGCTCCGGGCGATCGACGAGCGCTTCGAGGATGCGGCACGAATCGAGCCGGCTCAGCGTCAGTTGCAGGGGGCGCACCGGCACCGGGATCGACTGCAGCCGCTGGCGTGCATCGGCGAGCAGTTCGTGGGCGCGGTCGCTCACGTGCACCAGCGCGCGCGCGAGGGCGTCGAGGGCGGGCCTGGCCGACGTCACCATCGGGAACTCTTCGACGAGGCTGGTCAGCGTCAGCTGCAGGTTGCGCAAGCCGACGGCGCCGCCGCTGCCGTCGTTGGTCGCTGCCCGCGACCGGACCCGCCCGGCGGCGGCGACGAAGGCGCCCAACGGTTGCAGGTCGGCGGTGTCTTGCAGCGGCAGCAGGCGCTCGACGTTGGTCGCGGCGCGGCCGATGCGATCGAGGTAGAAGCCGAGCCGATGCAGGCGGTCGCGTTGGCGCGCGACGCTCGGTGAGGCGCCGCCGTGCTGCGTGGCCATCGCCTCCAGCGCCTTCTCGGCGCCGGGCAGGTCGAGGTCGCGCATCGCGGCTTCGACGCGATCGACTTGTTCGTTGCGTTCGCTGCGGGCCGCCGCGATCTGGCCACCCAGGCGCTGCAGGAACGTCAGCGGATCCCGGTGCAGCAGCGTGGCGCTGCTCGACGCCGCGTCCGCCGGCAACGGCAGTCCGCCCGGCAACGCCATCGCGTCGCGCGCGGTGATCTCGGCGACCACGAGCCAGGCGGCGGCGGGCAGGAACGCTTCGGCCTTGCACTGTGCGGTGACGAAGCGGGCGGCATCGGCGAGCAGGCGCGCGATGCCATCCTGCAGATCGCGGCGCCACTGCAGCAGGCCCGGGTGGCGCGGGAAGCGTCGCAGGGTTCGCACTGCGCGCGCGAGTGCCGCGCGCAGTGGCCCGGGCTCGGTCGGCACTGCCGTCGGAACGTGCAGCAGCGTGGGTACGCGGGCGAGCAGTCGCTGGCGTCGATGCCACTGCACGACGCGCGGATCGGCGTCGCCGGCGTCGGGCCGCAGCGCGAAGGTCGCCGTCGCCCAGTCCGTCAGGGCGGCTTCGGCGGGATCGGGCGCGAGTTCGCCAGCGAGCGTGCGCAGCGTGGTCGCGAGCGATGCCGCGGTCGGCCGGTGTTCTGCCGTTGGGTGGGTGCAGGCGGCGAGCAGTTCCGCGAGGCGACGATCGACGGGAACGTGGCCGCCGTGGCCGCCGCCGAGCAGCCAGGCCAGCGTGCGACCGAGCGCGAACACGTCGAGTGCGGCGGTGGCGATGCCGCGTTCCGCTTCGGGCGCGGTGAACCCTGGCGTGCCGAAGCTGCCGCTGGCGCGGGCGCCGATCGGCCAGGCATGCTCGAAGTCGAGCAACAGCGTCGTCGAGGTCGAGCGCAGCAGATTGCGCGGCTTGATGTCGCCGTGGCAGATGCCGTTCGGGCTGCCGGGGCCGCGCGCTGCGTGCAGGCGAGCCAGGGTCGCGGCGACCGGCGCCAGCAACGCGCAGGCTGCTGCCGCCGGCAGGGCGCCGCGTTGGCTGACCCAGCGATCGAGGTCCTGGCCAGCTTCCAGTTGCGTCACCACGCAAGGGCGGTTGGTGCTCGCATCGAGGCGAACCGCGAGGTGTTCGACCACGCCCGCTCCGGCCGCCAGCTTGCCCATCGCGAACTCGCGCTCGGCGTCCGCCATCGCGCCCGCGAGGTAGACCTTGGCCACAACGCCGCCCGCCTGCATGGGATCGATGCAGGCAAACACCGTGCGGGCCGGCGAGCAATGCAGCAGCCGGTCGCCAGAGGTGGCGGGCGAAGTTGGCATGGGAGTTGGACGAACCGGCCGTCGCGGCCGTTCCGTGTCCAGGGGGCGCTTGGCCCGGGTGGGGGTGGTGCTGGACGGCTGCAGAGGTTACCAGATTCCAAGGACTTGCCAGTGACGGCGGAAACCCGACGTCCCTGCGCGGCTAGTCCATGCCAGCCGACGAGAATCCGACGATGCCCGTTTGCCTCGAAATCACCGACCGTTCCGGATCCCGCGAAGTGGAGATCGAAGCCGACACCTTCTGGATCGGTGGGCCCCGGTCTCAATGTGAGGTCGAACTCGATGTCGCCGCCGTGTTCGGGCGTGTGCTCGAAGTGGCGCGCGACGATCGCGGTCGCCTGCGGGTGCGGGCCGAACCGGGGCTGCCGTTCCCGATCCGGTGCGCGACCGGCACGATCGGCGCGCGCTTCGAGTCGTTCCTCGATGGCGACGTGTTGAACGTAGGTCCGGCCCTGGTGCGGCTGCGATTTCGCGCCGAGCCCGCGAGCGAACAGGTGGTGGCGCTCGATCCCGGTTCGCTGGCGGCGGCGCCAGGATCCCCGGTCGGCGCGTGGTACCGGACGTTCATGGAGATGGCCGACCATCTCGAAGGACTGAAGAGCCCTGGCGAGATGGTGCCGGCGGCGATGGCGGCGATCCTGCGTGCGACCGGCGCCGATCGCGTGCACGTCGAAATGGACGAAGACGACGGGCCGCAGGCGTGGTTCATGAGTCGTCCCGACGATCGCCGGCAGTTCCGGGTCAGCCGGTCGCTGGTCGAGCAGGTGCGAGCCAGTGGCCGCGTCGTGCACGTGCCGTTGGCGGCCTCGGATCCGGTGGCGCGCACGTTCCACAGCGTGCGCAGCGAAGGCATCTCGGCGGCGGTGGCGTTGCCGATCTCGGCGCTCGGCAAGAACCTCGGCGTGATCTACGCCGATTGCACGCGCGACGGGGCAGTGTTGTCGGCCGAGGATCTGCAGCGCGTCGCGTTCTGCGCCCGCATCCTGGCGACGGCGCTCGGCAATCGCGTGTTGGTGCGCAGCCTGCTCGAGCCGAAGGCGCAGTCGACGGCGCACTGGGCGCTCGAATCGAAGAGTCCGGCGAGCGCCGAGTTCATCGAGCGCGTCAAGTTGTACGCACCGGCCGACTACACGGTGCTGTTGCGCGGCGAGACCGGCACCGGCAAGGACGTGGTAGGGCGCGCGCTGCACGAACTGTCGCGGCGGCGCAAGGGGGAGCACCCCCTTGCGCTGCCTGCGCATCGACGCGACATCGAGCGGCTTCAGGTCTCGCGGTGACTGCCCCGGCGCGCAACTGGTGATACGCGGAATCCACTCCATC
>SXPB01000247.1 GCA_005776475.1 Planctomycetia bacterium | reverse complement strand
TAACCTGCTCGCCCTCCATCCGAGACATCCATGAGCTTCACGCACGCAGGTCGCACTCTTCGCAAGGTCGCAGTCATCGGTTCGGGCCAGATCGGTCCGGACATCGCCCTCTACTTCACCAAGGTGCTGAGCCCGTTCGGCGTGCAGACCGTCGTCGTCGACGTCAGTGAGGCCGCCCTCGCCGCCGGCAAGGCGAAGCTCGAGAAGAAGATCGCGAAGGGCGTCGAGTCCGCCGCGTTCACCGCGGAGCAGCAGACCCAGATGCTCGGCGCGGTCACCTGGACCAACGACTACCAGAAGCTCGCCGGTGCCGACCTCGTCGTCGAAGCCGCGACCGAGAACAAGGACCTCAAGGGCAAGATCTTCGCGCAGGTCGAAGCGCTGGTCGCCGCCGACGCGATCCTGTGCAGCAACTCGAGCCACCTCGAGCCCGAAGTGATCTTCGCAGCGACCAAGACGAAGGGCCGCACCGCGGTCGTGCACTACTTCTTCCCCGCCGAGCGCAACCTGATGGTCGAAGTCGTGCCGGGCGCCGAGACGAGTGCGGCGACGAAGGCGTGGCTGCTGTCGTTCTACGAAGCGATCGGCAAGGTCCCGATCCCGGTGAAGTCGCGCTACGGCTACGCGCTCGACCCCGTGTTCGAAGGGCTGTTCTACGCCTGCGCGCTGCTCGCCGAAGCCGGCGTCGCGTCGACGAAGCAGATCGACGTCGTCTGCAAGAAGACGTTCAAGATGGGCATCGGCTCGTTCACCGCGATGAACCTGACCGGTGGCAACCCGATCACCGCCGTCGGCCTCGACAACTACACCAGCAAGATCAACGCCTGGTACCGCACGCCCCAGTCGCTGAAGGACAAGGTCGCGAAGAAGGAGAACTGGGACGTCGCCGCGCGCGGCGAGGTCGTCGACGTGCCCGAAGCGCTGGCGGCGCAGATCCGCGACGACCTGCTCGGCGCCTACTTCGGCATCTGCGGCGAGATCGTCGATGCGGGCCTCGTCTCGATCGCCGACTTCAACATGGGCCTCGACATCGCCCTCGACATGAAGCCGGCCTTCGCCTTCATGAACGAGATGGGCACGAGCAAGGCGCTGGCGCTGGTGGCCGCGTATGCGAAGAAGCACGCGGGCTTCCCGGTGCCGAAGTGCATCGAGGCGCTCGGCAAGACCAACACGCCGTTCGAGGTGCCGGTGGTGCTGCGCGAGGATCGCTCGGGCATCGCGGTGCTGACGATCCGCCGGCCGAAGGTGCTCAACGCGCTCGACCAGGGCGTGTTCGCCGAGATCCAGAAGCGGTTCGAGCAGTGCGATCGCGACCCGAACGTGAAGGGCATCGTGCTCACTGGCTTTGGCAAGAAGGCGTTCGTCAGCGGCGCCGACGTGAACTTCCTGGCCAAGATCGACAGCATCGCGATGGGCGAGCAGACCTCGCGCACGTCGCAGGTCTGCGTCGACGCGGTGCAGGCGGTGAAGAAGCCCACCGTCGCCGCGCTCAACGGGCTGGCGTTCGGTGGCGGCATCGAAACCGCGATGGCCTGCGAGGCCCGCATCGCGACGAAGGGCCTGAAGGTGCTCGCCGGCCAGCCGGAAGCCAACCTCGGCATCATCCCGGGTGCCGGTGGCACGGTGCGCCTGCCGCGCCTGGTCGGCATCGAACGCGCCGCCGAGATGCTGCGCACGTGCCGGCCGATCGGCAGCGAGAAGGCGAAGACCTACGGCCTGATCCGCGAGGAGGTCGAAGGCGATCTGGTCGGGCGCGCGGTGCAGCTGTGCCTCGACATGGCGAACGGCACGGCGCCGCGCTCGCGCATGGCCGAAGGGCCGATGAGCAACGTGCCGGCGAGCCTGCCGGCCGTCGAGATCGGCCACCTCAGCAAGAAGGTCGACGAGATCCTCTGCAAGGCGATCCTCGGCGCCGCGAAGCTGCCGCTCGCCGCAGCGATCCCGTTCGAAGCGAAGTGCTTTGGCGAAGTGTGCGGCACGAAGGACATGCGCATCGGCGTCGACAACTTCATCAAGAACGGGCCGAAGGTGAAGGCTGCGTTCGTGCACGGATGACCACCAACGCAGCCATCGGCGACTTCGTCGATGCCTGCATCGTCGATCCTGCGGCAGCCAGGCGACTCGCTGCCGAGAACCCTCTGCTGCTGCAAGCGCGCTGGGCTGGCGATCCCTTGTTGCACTGGATCGTGATCGAGAACTTCGCCGTCGGTGCTACGACCCTGCTCGGCCTCGGGGTCCCGGTGGACGAGCGTGATGAAGCCGGCTGCACTCCGCTCTTCTACGCCGCCATTCTCGGCCGCACCGACTGTGCCCGTTTGTTGCTCGACCGCGGTGCCGATCCGAACGCGTTGAATGACCGTCTGCACGGCAATCCTCTGCACTGTTCTGTTCGGTCGCAGTCGATCGACTGCGCGTATCTGCTCCTCGAGCGCGGCGCTCGCGGGGACTACCAGCTCGACACCATGGAGACCGTGTTCCATGCGATGCGAGATTGGCCACCGATCCAACGCGATGCGTTGGTCGAGGCGCTTGCCCGCAGGGGCACGACGCGAAGCGCCGTGTTCGCGAAGTTGGCTGGAGGCTACTCGAGCCCTGAAGAAGCCTTTGGCTGGTGAGCAGCTACAAAATGTGCCACGAAGCCTGCAAGAGCGGTGCTAGGGACGCACGGCGGCGGCGGCAGGGCGGCGGCCGCGGGCTACCAACGCAATCTCGCGCGACGATGGTTTGGCGAGGATGAGCTGGTCTCCACCAAACTCGACGAGATGCAGATCGTCGGACAGCTGGATCGAGTCCCCTGCCGACCAACTCGCACACCAGGTTTCGAGGTGAAGATCGACGAGGCTGCCGCGCTGCTCCCGATCGGCGAAGTGCGGCAAACTGGGCGTGACCGGTCTCGGCTCGAGGCCGAGGAGGCCAGACAGCAGCGTTCGACTCGTTGCCGCCTGAGGATAAGCCCTCGACAAAACGCACTCGAGAACCGCGCCGCCGCCGGAGTCGACTCGCATCGTGAGACCGCCATAGACCTCGTCCATCGTCAGCGTGGCGACCGTGGTCATCTCGCCACCGGCGAGGTCACGCCGCACCACGCGGTTGCCAACGACGTAGAACAGTTCGTGCCGTGTCGTCGGCAGCAGTCGCTCCACCGCCACGACGTCCCAATGGCGGAACAAGGCGAAGTCGCCGCTGAACAGCCAAAGGGCGAGCATCGCCGGATAGGTGATCGCATGGATCTGCAGCGTCGCCATCAGGGCCCTGCGTGAAGTCGCGCGCGTCGGCGCCAGCACGAACTTCACGAACGGCCACTCGATCAACACCGTCAGCACGAAGGTCACCACTACCCCAAGGACGAGGAACGCCACCACGTTCTCGATTGTGAAATCGACGTCGGCGTTGAGCCTCAGTAGGAACGCGCCGAGGAAAGCCGAGACGAAGTTCGCCGCGAGCATCACACCCACGCTGCGCAACACCGGGACGCGGGCGCGGCCGACCAGGTACGCCCCTTCGATGCACCCGAGCAGCACATTCCCGACGGTGAGCGCGAAGAACTCCGACCACATCATTGGTGACCCCATGTTGGCGAGCATCAGCACTCTCCTCGGAGCCCATTCCGACGGCGTAGCATGGCGGCGGATGCTACTCGCCCGTTCCGTGCTCGTGTCGCTGCTGGCCTTCGGCGGCTGCGCTTCGCCGTCCTCTGCGGTTCCCGTCGAACGCGAAGCTGGTCGCTGGGGCGATCGAGTTCTGCTCGAAGCGACTGCGATCCCGGCCGCTTGGTTGACCCGCGATCGCGACGGCACTGCCGTCGAACCCGACGCCGAAGATGCGTACGGCTACGGCCTGCGGTTCGGCCTCGGCAACCGCGACCAGAGCATTGGCGTGCTGGCGCAGGGCTTCCACACCGACACCAACGCGTTCGACGCAGCGACGCTGGGCCTCGACACCGACGTGCGCACGCCGCTCGACAAGGAAGGTCCGAAGTGGTTCTTCCTGCGCGCCGGTGCCACCCTCGGCAGCGCGTGGCTCGATCCCGTCGCCGACGACGCGAGCATGCAGTTGGCGGCGCAGTTGAGGATCGGCATCGACTTCCAGCCGGTGCCGGAGTTCCTGCTGCACGTCGGCTTTGGTGGGCTCGTATTCGGGCACCCCGGCGAAACCGAGGTCTACGGCACGTTCGTCACGGTTGGCGGCGGGCTCGTGTTCTGACGCGGCCCGGCACGATGCCGCGCACGCGCATCGCCTCGCGCACCTGCTTGTTGTTCTCGACGTGCTCAACGGTGATCGAGCCCTCGCTACGAAGGTCGCGTTCCTTGGTGTTGTGCACGGTCATCTCGTTGGCGAAGTCCTTCGCCTTGATCGTGACCGTCGGCAGAAAGTCTGCGAGCGGACGTCCCTCGGGCACCTCCAACCGCTCCTTCATCTGCTGGGTGTTGACGCCGCCAAACAGTGCTTTGTCGCCCTTGCTGCGAATCCGCGCGAAGCTGAGCTCGTTGCCGACCCGCTCGAAGATCACTGCGGACAGTTCCTTCTCGCTCTCGACCAGCTTGGCCCGCGCACGGACCCTATCGATCTCAAGAAGCCGTTGCTCGATCCGTTCGAGCCGCCGCGTTTGCACCGCGAAATAGCTCTGCGCGAAGGCGATCGCCTCCTTGCGCGGGTCTCCATTCTGCGCGAGCAGGTACGAAAGTGGTCGCCCGTGGGCTGACCAGCCCCGGCACAGGACGTCTTAGCGCGATCGAGCAGCTTCGCGAAGTTCTCCCACCGGTCGTAGCCAAGCAGCGGCTGGAGGTCGCGGGCGAACCAGAACTCGACGCCCTGCTCGATGCGAACCAGGGCTTCGAACTGAGCGAGGAGGGCGACGATGTTGTTCTTCTTCATGAGGTCTCTCCAGGTCGTGGATACCTAAGAAGTGGGCGACCGGAGGCATCGGCGAATCGGGATATTCTCCCGACCATTTTCGTGGCGCCAAGAAAATGGTCGTTCCGTCACAAGCTGCTTATGTTGCAGTGCTTTGCGACATATCTCGGGCGGCGCTGCGTTCGCCCAACTCAGTCGATGTCGCCCTTCTCGTGCACGAGCTCCTCGTCGTGGTGCTCGGTCAAAAACAGCGCGCCGATGACGAACGCCGCACCCGCAATCACGATCGGGTACCAGAGCCCCGCATAGATGTCGCCGGTGAACACCACGATCGACGCGGCGATCAGCGGCAGCAGCGCGGAGAGTTGCGTCAGCACCGCATGCAGCAGCTGCAGGCGGTCTACCGGTGCGCCCGCTTCAAAGGCAAGGGCAGTTGCGGGCAGCACTGCAGCGGGCAGCTGTGG
>SXPB01000246.1 GCA_005776475.1 Planctomycetia bacterium | reverse complement strand
GCCGCCCTGCGTGCCCTGCGCGCTGCCGGACTCGACGGCATCCAGGACGTGCGCAGCCGCCGCGGCTACCTGCTCGCCGCCGAGCTTCCTGAGGACAAGGTCCGCAGCTTCGCCCGCGCCGTGCTGTGCGATCCGGTGATCGACCAGTTCGTCGTGCACGCGCCGGACGCCAAGGCGCAGCTGCAGAAGCCCGGCGTGACGATGGTCGCGATCGTGCCGCGCGCTGGCGTCACCGATCCGGTCGCGCATTCGGTGCAGAAGGCGCTCACCGACCTCGGCATGCCGGCCGTCGCCGCCGGCACCTACCGCGCCTTCGACGTGCTGGGCGCAATCGACGGCAAGCAACTGCTCGCGATCGCCAGGAAGGCACTCGCCAACGACGTCATCCAGGACGTGCTGCTGAATGCGCTGCCGGCGGGCCTGCCGGGCGCGTCACCGGCAACCGACCTCGCCGTGCATCCGATCCCGCTGGCCCACCTCGACACCGCCGGCCTCGAGAAGCTGTCGAAGGACGGCGGGCTCGCCCTCGACGGCGCCGAGATGACGGCGATCCAGCAACACTTCGGCA
Organism: Planctomycetia bacterium; assembly: GCA_005776475.1. Classification (GTDB taxonomy): domain Bacteria; phylum Planctomycetota; class UBA1135; order UBA1135; family UBA2386; genus UBA2386. The sequence continues at coordinate 17,017 of SXPB01000246.1, read as the reverse complement.
AGCTCGGCCGCGCGCCGATGCGCATGGAGCTGGAGACGCTGGCGCAGACGTGGAGCGAACACTGCAAGCACAAGACGCTCACCGGCAACGTGCGCTTCGAAGGCCGCCTGATCGAGAACCTGCTGAAGAGCACGATCGCCAAGGTCACCCACACGCTGGCGCGCGACTTCTGCGTGTCGGTATTCGTCGACAACGCCGGCATCATCAAGTTCGACGACGAGGACTCGGTGTGCATCAAGGTCGAGACCCACAACCGGCCGTCGGCGATCGAACCGTTCGGCGGTGCCGGCACCGGCGTCGGCGGCGTGATTCGCGACGTGCTCGGCACTGGCCTTGGCGCGCGCCCGATCGCCAGCACCGACGTGTTCTGCTTCGCGCCGCCGGATCTGCGGCCCGAGCAGATTCCAGCCGGCTGCATGCATCCGCTGTCGCTGCTGAAGGGCGTCGTGTCGGGCGTTCGCGACTACGGCAACCCGATGGGCATTCCGACCGTGAACGGCAGCGTGCACTTCGACGAGAACTTCGTCGGCAACCCGCTCGTCTACGTCGGCAACATCGGCATCCTGCCGACGGCGCGCGCGCACAAGCAGGCGCGCAGCGGCGATGTCATCGTTGCGATCGGCGGCCGCACCGGCCGCGATGGCATCCACGGCGCCACGTTCAGTTCGTTGGAGCTGCATACCGACAGCGAGAAGGTCAGTTCGGGCGCGGTGCAGATCGGCGACCCGATCACCGAACGCAGGGCGATGGACGCGGTGCTGCGCTGCGCCGACGAAGACCTGTTCAGCTCGATCACCGATTGTGGCGCCGGTGGCTTCAGTTCCGCCGTCGGCGAGATGTCCGAGGGCCTTGGCGCCGTGGTCGAACTCGGCACAGCGCCGCTCAAGTACCAGGGCCTGGCGCCGTGGGAGATCTGGATCAGCGAGGCACAAGAACGCATGGTGCTCGCGGTGCCGCAGGAGAAGCTCGCGCGCGTGCTCGCCGTCTGCCGCGAGGAAGCCAGCGAAGCGTTCGTGCTCGGCCACTTCACCGCCGACAACCGGCTGGTCGTGAAGTACCAGGGCGTGACGCACGCCGACCTCGACCTGCACTTCCTGCACAAGGGCCTGCCGGTGCGCGTGCGCGATGCGGTCTACATCGCCAAGCCCACGAGCGAACCGAATCTGCCGCCGGAGACCGACTGTGCGCGCGCGCTGCTCGCCGTGCTCGGCGACCACGGCGTCTGCAGCAAGGAGTGGATCATCCGCCAGTACGACCACGAAGTGCAGGCCGCGTCCGCCGGCAAGCCACTGTGCGGTGTGCACAACGACGGACCGAGCGACGCCGCGGTGCTGGCGCCCAAGCTCGGTTCGCGCCGCGGCGTGGTGCTGAGCAACGGCCTCAACCCGCGCTACAGCAAGATCGATCCGGCCGCGATGGCCGAGTGCTCGCTCGACGAAGCGATGCGCAACCTGGTCGCCGCCGGCGGCGATCCCGACTACGCGGTGATCCTCGACAACTACTGCTGGGGCAACACCCGCGATCCCGAAGCGCTCGGCGAGCTGGTGCGCGCGACCGAAGCGCTGTGCGCATTGGCGATGCACTACAAGACGCCGTTCGTGTCCGGCAAGGATTCGCTGCACAACGAGTTCCGCGCCGGCGACCGCACGATCCGCATTCCTGGCTGCATCCTGGTGACTGCGATGGGCGTGATTCCTGACGTCACCCGCACGCTGACCACCGACAGCAAACGCGCGGGTTCGTTGCTGGTGCTCTGCGGCACGACCAAGGACGAACTCGGCGGCAGCGTCTACTACAAGAGCAAGGGTGCCCTTGGCAGCAAGGCGCCGCGCGTCGACAAGGACCTCGGCAAGACCGTGCTGCACGGCGTGCATCGCGCGATCGCCGCCCGCTGCGTGCTGTCGGCGCACGACCTCAGCGAAGGTGGTCTCGGTGCCGCGGTCGCCGAGATGGCGATCGGTGGCAGGCTCGGTGCAGCGATCGATCTCGGCAAGGTGCCGACGACGGGTTCCCTGCGCGCCGAGCAGATCCTGTTCAGCGAGTCGCAGAGCCGCATCCTGCTCGAAGTGCCGAAGGACCGGCTGGCCGATCTGCAGGCGAACCTCGGCGGCGTGCCGTTCGCAGTCATCGGCGAAGTGACGCCACAACCGGTGGTCTCGTTCACCTTGGCCGGCAAGGAGGTCGCGCGAGTGTCCATCGCCGATGCCGAAACCGCATGGAAACGACCACTGGACCTGGACCAGACGCTGCTCGTCGGAGGTGGCAAGTGAGCGCTCCCAAGGTCCTCGTGCTGCGCGCCCCCGGCATCAACTGCGAACGCGAGACGCACCATGCGTTCGCGCGCGCCGGCGGCAGCCCGCAGTTCCTGCACATCCAGAACCTGCTCGCCAACCCGGCCCAGCTCGATGCGTTCCGCATCCTGGTGGTGCCCGGTGGCTTCTCGTACGGCGACGACATCAGTTCGGGTCGCGTGCTGGCGCAGGAGATGAAGGGCCAGCTCGGCGCCCGCATCCTGCAGTTCGTCGCGCGCGGTGGCCTCGTGCTCGGCATCTGCAACGGCTTCCAGGTGCTGGTGCGCCTTGGCCTGTTGCCGTGCACCAAGGGCACGCTCGACGAGGAAGTGACTCTGACCCACAACCTCAGCAACCACTACGAATGCCGCTGGGTGACGCTGCGCACGCAGAAGTCGCGCTGCGTGTTCCTGCCGGCCGGGCTGACGTTGCGCTGGCCGGCGGCGCACGGCGAGGGACGCCTCGTCGCGCGCGATGCCGCGCTGCAGAAGATGCTGCTCGACGAAGGCTACGCCACGGCGCTCTACGTCGATCCGCAGGGCAAGCCGACCGAGGTCTACCCGCACAATCCGAACGGCGCGCCGCTCGGGTTCGCCGGCCTCACCGACAAGAACGGGCGCGTGCTCGGCGTGATGCCGCACCCCGACCGCAGCTACTTGCCGACCCACATGCCGGACTGGCGCCGCACGCAGCTCGAACGCGGCAGCCTGCCCGAGGACGGCGATGGCATGGTGGTGTTCCGTGAGATGGTGCGCATCGCCAAGGCCGAAGGCTGATGCACCGACTGCGCGCAACCACGCTTGCCGCGGCTTGCCTGTCGCTCCACGGCTGCGGCGTGAACCTGCTCGTGCAACATCGCGATGCCGATCTGCGCGACTCTCGCGGCGGGACCATCCCGGTCACCCTGCATTGGCAAACCGAACGCGGCTTCCTCGGCAACGAACACCCTCCCGTGCATGCCCCGCTGGTCGGCTTGCTGATGGAACCGGTCGACTGGGTCATGAGTACGGTCACCGCTGCGCGGGCAATCGTGCGGTCCGACCTGTCGGTGGCAGGCGGTCCATTCGGCTGGCTTGCCGCATTGACTCCATTCGCAACCCTCATCCCCGAACTGGATCTCGGCCCGCGTGGTTCGGCGGAGGTCGACGATGCGACACTCGAACGGTTGCGCCTCGGCGACCTGGACACGGCACAGCAACTGTTCGGTCACGGCATTCGCGCCGTGACGTTCCGCTGATCTTGTGCACCTGAACGCCCCAAACCTCGGCCCGAACTGGGGCAAGGACTCGCGCGATGGCGGCGAACGGCAGTTTCTCGCCGGCCCTCGCAGTCGCCTCGCCGAGCTGTGGCGTGCGTTCCGCATCTTCTGCGAGTTCATCCGCGGCTTCCGCGCCCTGCACTTCCTGCCGCCGTGTGTGACGGTGTTCGGCTCGGCGCGATTCGCCGAAGACAATCGTTGGTACCGCATGGCGCGCGACGTCGGTGCTGCCCTCGCGCGCGACGGCTTCACGGTGATGACCGGCGGCGGGCCGGGCATCATGGAGGCCGCCAACCGCGGCGCGCGCGACGCCGGTGGACTGTCGGTCGGCTGCAACATCACGTTGCCGCACGAGCAGCAACCCAACCCCTACCTCGATCGCTTCGTAGAGTTCCGCTACTTCTTCGTACGCAAGGTGATGCTGGTCAAATACAGCTACGCCTTCGTCGTGCTGCCCGGCGGTTTCGGCACGATGGACGAACTGTTCGAGGCGTTGACGCTGATCCAGACGAGGAAGATCGAAGACTTCCCGCTGGTGCTGATGGGCGTCGAATACTGGACGCCGATGCTCGAGTTCTTGCGAAGCTCGATGGTCGAGCAAGGCACGATCGCACCCGCGGACCTCGACCGCATCCTGCTGACGGACGACGTCGCCACCGCCATCGCCCACGTGCGAGCCGGGGCCGCCAAACACCTCGCTGGCAGCCGCATGCCGCGCCGCCGGCCGAACGTGCTGCTGGGCGAACGCTGACCTGCCCGATTCGCCGCGAGCGCTGTGCGCAAGGAACGGGCCGTTGACGTGCCCGGGTTCCTTTGGGATGGTGTGCTCCTCGCTCGAGCACCACCCGGGTGGAGAAGACCTGCGTCGGTACGCATGAGACCCTCCTTGTTGCAACTCGAGCCATCGCCGCGGGAACGGATCACCGTCGATTTCCTCCCCGGCGCCCGCCCGGCCTTCGTGTGGCTGCACGCGTTCGGCGGCGCCCGCGTCGGCGAACACAGCAGTGCGCTGTTCGAGCATGCCGCAGCGACGGGACGCGCGGCCGCCCGCTTCGACTTCCGCGGCCATGGCGACAGCACCGGCACCATCGGCGCCACCACTCTCAAAGACCTCGTCGCCGACACCCGCAGCGTGTTGGCGGCCACCGGCCCGGCGATCCTGGTCGGCCACAGTCTCGGCGGCCTCGTCGCGGCACTCGCCGCCGCCGAGTTCCCGACCCTGGTGAAAGCGCTCGTGCTGCTCGCCCCGAGCCTCGGCTATCGGCACGTGCTGCGCCGCTGCATCGGCCCCGACGGACTCCTGCGCACGCTCGATGGCCGCGCCTTCACGGTGCGTCCGGAAACGCTCGCCGACGCCGATGCCATCGACGAAGCGCGGCTGCCCCATCGCTTGCCGATGCCGGTGCTCGTCGTGCACGGCGCCAACGATCCGATCATCGACCCCGCCGCTTCGCGCGCCTTCACGGCGGCGATTCCGCACGCGCACAAGGACCATCTGCTCTGGCCTGGCGCCGACCATCGCCTGTCCGGAGCGCTGCTGCCGGCACTCGCCCACTTCGAACGCCATCTGCGCGCATGAACCGCGACGACATCGAGATTCGTGCGTACCGTCCCGGCGACGAGCAGCGCATCCTGGACACGTTCAATCTGGTGTTCCGCGAAGTGTGCGGGCAAGGCTACGTCGATCGCACGATGGCGCATTGGGCGTGGCAGTACCTGCACAACCCAGTCGGCCATCGCATCACGCTCGCAGTGGCGCCCGACGGCACGGTCGCGTCGCAGTATGCCGGCGTGCCGATGCTCGCCGACACGCCGTGGGGCCCGCAGCGGTTCGTGCACGCAGTCGATTCGATGACGCACCCCACGTTCCGCCAGGGTCTGCAGAAGCAGGCGCTGTTTCTGCAAGTCGGTGCCGCCTACGCCGCCCAGTGCCTCGTCGTCGGCGAAGCGATGTGCTTTGGCTTCCCGGTCGACATGGCGTTCCGCATCGGCCAGCGGTACCTGCAGTACCACCTGCTCGGCACGGTTGAGTATCTGGTGCGCGACCGCAGCGCGCCGCCGCTGGTCGCCGACCCTGCGATCCGCTGCGAACGCGTGACGACGCTGCCGCTCGACCTCGACACCCTGTGGACGCAGGTACGCAACGACAAGCAGTGCCTCGTGCGGCGCGACCGTCGCTACCTGCAGTGGCGCTACCAGGACCATCCGCAAGCGCCGGCCTACGAGCTGTGGACGGCGCGCAGCGGCGACCAGCTGCGCGGCCTGTGCGTGCTGCGCCGCGACCAGGGGCTCGTGCCGGATGGCATCGTGCTCGTCGATTGGCTCGTGCCGGAACATGACGCCACCGCCGCGGCGGCGCTGCTCGCCGCGGCCACACGCCGCCAGCACGAACTCGGCACGCTGCGCTTGTTCACCGTGCTGCCACCGTGGAGCCACGAGCACCACCTGTTCGTGCAGCACGGTTTCGTGGTGACGCCGTCGGCGACCTGGCTGCAGCGCCGGTTGGTGCACGGCATCCACCTGCAAGGCATGACACCTGAGTTCCTGGCGCAGCACTGGTGGTACATGCTCGGCGACAGCGATCTGGCCTGAAGGCCGGCGGCGCGGCGTTCGCGGTCCTCGGCACGCGCGCGGCGTCAGTCCAGCCCGATCGTGTGCCGGAATTGCGAGCGGTGAAGCTGGAGCCCTACCGCATCCTCGCTTTTGCCAGCAATGCCACGATCGATCGCTGCGCCGACGGCGCAATCGAAGCCCGCGAGCAGGGGCGCGCCGACGCAATACGGGACTCCGCCAATTCGGAGCGTCACGGTTGCAGTGCCGGACCGTTCCTTCCGCCGCGGAAAATTGCGATCCCCCAGGGCGCGGGCCATCGTCACATGCCACCGCAGTAAGCTCTCTCGGATGCGCGCCTCTCTACTGGTCGTCTCGCTGAGCTTGGTAGGCGCCGTACCTGGTCAGGCGTCCCACGTCGTCGGCCCGGGCGGCCATGCGCAGATCTCGGATGCGATCGCGGTGGCGAGTCCAGGCGACGTCGTGCTCGTGTTGCCCGGCACCTACAACTTCTTCACCGTCTCGATGGGTCTGACGATCCTGGCCCTCACGCCCGGGACAGTGAGTATCGCGAGTGCGGGGATCGCGGGCACCAGCGCGGCGCCGCCGGCGGGGCAGGCGGTGCACTTCGTCGGCATCACGTTCCCGCAAGTGCACGTGCAAGGCCGCGTGACCTTCGACACCTGCACGATCGTGGGGCCCGTCCACTTCTTCGGTGCGCCACTAATGTGCGCGATGGCCAACGTCCATCTGCAGAGCTGCGTCGTACGAGGCGTGTTGCAGACCGGCCACAACAACGGCACCGTGTTCGCCAGCGGCAGCGAGATCACCGCGATCGACAGTACGTTCGAAGGTGCGTCGGCGGTGCCTCCTTTCACCGTCGGGACCGTGGCTGTGATGTTGGCAGGCTCGAAGCTGCGCGCCAGCAGTTCGACATTTCTGGCCGGAACCAGCACGACGTCAACGGCGCCCGCCGCGATCACCGGGTTTCCAAGCAGCACGGCGTTCGTCGCCGATTCGACACTCACGAGCACGCTGCCTGCGTGTCCGGTCAGCTCTGTCAGCGGGCGTCAGGCTCGGTGCACGATGACGCCGCCTTGCGGCTTGCCGGCGGGGCCGTCGCTCGGCGTACATCGACCGCAGCCGCCGCAACTCGGGGCGCCGTTCGTACTCGAGTTTCGCACCGGCGCTGGCGTGCCGATCGGTTGCTTTGCGGCGCTCGATCTCGACAACGTGCTGGTGCCCGGCATCGAGCAGTCCGTGTTGTTGTCGATCCCGGGCGCGTGGTTTGCGGGGGGCGCCGTCGCCGATGCCACGGGGCTTGCTTCGATGTCATGGTCGATCCCGGCTTTGTCCGCGATCCAGTACCGCACGCTGTGGTTCCAGGCCGTGGACGCGTCGAATCTGCAAGCGCTGCAAGCGAGCCCGGTCGCCGGCGGCGTGATCCGCTGAACGCGCGCTGACGCGTCGCCGAGCGTGCTGACCACGATGGCGATGCCGTCGCGATGGCTGGGAAACGGACGATTGCTTGGCCAGCGCTGGGACACTGGGGCGCCATGCAGCCAACTCTTCGTGCACAGCGGTACCGGGACACGAAGCCGCGGCGTCAGTTCAGCCCGATCGTGTGCCGGATGGCGTTGCTCGTCAGCAGTGCGCCGCTGTTGTCCAGTCCGGCAAATTGCGTGAACAGCTGCGCCCCCAGGAAGCCAGAGGACGGCACAGAAAACGAAGCCGACGTCACCGACGGGCCCGGAACGACGAACAGTTCGTAGATCACCGCCTGCGCAGGCGCCAGGCTGAGTACGCAGCTGGAGGCAAGCGGTGGGAACGCCAGGCCGGGCTGCTGCGGTGCGAATCCGACCAGCATGAGCCCGAACGACACCGTCGCGGGGATGTTGCTCGCTGTGAAGTTCACCGCGGTGCCCTGGATCATGCGCGCGGTCGTGCCGTGCAGCAGCCCGGGTGTGGTGCCTTCGATCGACGTGGTGAACGGCGTCTCGTGCGACAGATCGCGCGAGCCGGGATCGACGGACATCGTGGTGCCGATCAGGCCGCGCGTGAAGCCGGTGATGCCGTTGAAGTCACCCGGGATCTTGCCACCGGTGAGCGTCGGCATCATGGCGCCGTAGCGGAACTCGACGACGCCGGTTTGCTCCCGCAAGACGCACTGCATGGTGCTCACGGATTGGCCCCCTGCCACTCCGTAGCTGCCGACGTTCAGCCAGGTCACGTAGCAGACACGATTGCCAAAGCCACCCGACGTGTCGGTCATCACGTGCAATCCGCAGTTGGGATGCGTCGGAATGTTGACGCCGAGAGAGAAGTCGTACCAGAACGGAGCCAGTCGAGCCCCGCGTGGGGTCGGGGCATACCCGTGGCCGAGCCACGTGCTGCGCGTGACAATGGGATCCGTTACGGTCATCGCCGGGTCGAGCCACAGGAAACCATTGCTGCACGGTCGGATCGTCGTGGTGCTCCCGCCCGGGTAACGGAACAGAAAGCCGAGCGAATGCGTGACCAGCATGTCATCGGCGAGCGCGTTGGGCGTCGGATTGACCTTGCTGAGATCGGGCGGTGGTGCCGAGCCGGTGACCGTCCAGTGGTTCGGAACGGACAAGTTGTCCGGGGTCAGCGTGAAGCCGCGGCCGGAGAGATCGACAGGCTCGTGCAGTGCGAAGGTCTGATGAAACGTTGCTGCGTCACCGCCGCATGCGGCCCCGTACTGCTCGGCACGCGCCGGGGTGACGTTGCTCGTTCCGCCTGGGCCGGCGAAGTCGAAGAGAATCACCGGCGGATCGTCGAATGCCCCCGTGGTTGCTCCCAGCGTGTACGAGGTGAGGAGTCTGCCGCGCGTGAGGGACCCTGGCCATGTGGCTTGCAGTTCCATGCCACCGGTGGGAGGCGCGACCGGCAGACTGAAGTCGAGCAGAAGGTCGGCACCCAGCGTCGGATCGTAGAAGACCGCGGCGCCGAGCGCGGCGAGGTCGAGATCGATGACCCAGTCATTGGGTGATGCGTTCGCCACCGGAGGCAGCGTGATGCTGGTCGTGCCGACCGGGCCGAGCGCGCCGATGTTGTTGGCGAAGATGTTGCTCATGGAGTTGTAGTCGACGGCGGCGGTGCCGACCCGAACCGTCAAGCCACTGAGCATCTGACCACCGAGATTGGGCACTCCGTCCATGGCGCGAAAGCGAAGGCGCGAGATCCACACCGGACCGGTGACGCCGGCGTTGGTGAAGTGCGTCGAGTCGTAGACGATCTGGTTGCGCACCGTGTTGAGCCGAGCACTGCTTGGAATTCCCCCGAGGTGCATGTTGCCGGGCACCAGCAGCTTCTTCCCCGCGGGCAGGTAGTGGATGCTGCAGTTGGCCACGCAATTGGGATACACGGTGCCGGTGAACGACGCGTTCGTGAACTCCCCACACTCGATGGCGGCATCGGCGTTGGCGTAATTCTGGTTGCTGCCATTGCCGCTGGTGAAAGAGTGCCCAAACCAAGACGACTGCAGCGCGATGCCATGTCGTCCTTGCGGCAACGTGATCGGGTGGAGGAGTGTCGCGACCGAGGGGTTGTTCCATCCGGCCATCGTCACCGGATTGCCGAAGGATGACGGGCCGTTCCATGCGGCAAAGTTGGTTTGGTTCCCCACCCGCGTTCCCGGGATCGTGAACACATGGAGCCTCGGCGATCCTCCGAAGAACGTGAAGCCGTTGACGTCGATCCGCAGGATCGTGATGCCACCCGGGTCGAGCACGGTCAAATCGAAGTAGAGACAGCTTCCGGTGACGATGTTGGAGTTGCCTGCGAACAGAGTGGTCAGCGGTGACTGTGCCGTTGCCATCGTCATGGACCAGCCGACGGCCAGGAGAGCGATGCAACGCTGGAAGTTCACCAGGGCCACAAAGCAGGACCGGAACAGAGAGTCGAATCGCATGGGATACCTCGGGAAGCGCAAAGGCAGAGGAACGCGGCCCGACGCCGCGGAGAACCAAGACCATCAAGACGCCAACCGCCCCGCTCTTACCGACGTCGCCCTTCCTGCGACCTCGGGTGGCGGAGCAGCGGTGTCACCAACCGATGTAGGTCTGCCCAGCGTTCGCCGTTCGGAGCGAACCCGGCGCCGTCGGATCGAAGGCGGCCCCCTGCACGTCCAGCGTGAGCCCGAACATGCTCGGCAGGTTCGGCACGGACACCGACGCACTGCAGGTTCCGGTGACGAACACTCCGCTCAGCAGCACATCCGGCGTCACGTGCAGCAAGCACCCGGTGGCGCCGAGGAAATCGAGCGGGATCGGCACCAGCGGGCTACCGAAGGCGAACAGCCCGAGCAACGCCGCCCCACCATTGGCGATCTGCAACGTCATCGCCGTGCCCACCTGGCCACCCACTGGCTGCGTCAACGTGAGTCCACCGCAGCCCGCACCGTACGGCGAGAACGCCGACGCGCTCGAACGCAACGTGAAGCTGTCGAATTGGTAGCCGTAGCCACCCGACGTCCAATAGTTGCGCACCATGAAGTAGACCGCCCCCGCGGCTGGCAAGGTGACGACGAGGTCGGGCGATTGCACCCATACGCCGGCCTGCTGCGCCGCCGCGGGGATCGTGACCGATGCCAGTTCCGTCAACGTGACGGCGTCGAGCATCACGAAGCTCAGGTCCTCCGCATAACCGAGACCGGGGCCGATGAGATTACGCAGACGCACGTTGGCCACGTGGGTGCCGGCATCCAGGTTCCACAGTTTGTAGATTTCGAGCCAACTGAACCCTCCCGCGTTGTTGCGTTGGGCAACGCGCCCGTACACCGCGCTGGGCTCGGCGATGTAGTGGTCGTACCACGCTGCATTCGTGTAGTTCCACGTGTCGAGAGAGTCATGCCGCACGACCTTGCCGGTCGGTACAAAGCCGATGCGCGCGGTGTCGAAGCGGTAATTCTCCTTCATCACGAAGGCTGTATGCAGCACCGCAACTTCGACCGTCGTCGGTTGATGAACCGTGAAGATCACCTCGGGGGACCAGACGTAGACGTCCACCGGCTGCTGCGTCGCTGGCAGAGTCGTGCTGCCAAGCACGGTCGCCCCTGCTCTCACCGAGACCGTGAGGTCGGCGATGCCGATGGTGTTGAGCGTCTTCGCGACCTTCGCCTGAGCAACATAGGTGCCAGGCAGCAACACCACTTGAGGCGAAGCCAGCTCGAGCCAGGTGGCCCAGTTCAGTTGATCGACGACTCCTGCTTCGGCGGCCGGATCAGGAACGTTCTCGGTCCATGATGGAGAACCATTGGCATGCGTGCCGTAGGCCAAGGCCAGGTTCTGGACGAGCTGCGCGGTGGCCGGAAGGGAGAGCGCGGCGACCGCCAGGATCGCGTAGCACGAACGGAACACCGAATCGACACACATGGGTGCCTCTGGAGGAACGAGGTTGGATGACCGCGGTCTCTGCCCCGCGGGAACAGAGACCACAAAGACACCGCGCGCGCCGGCCTTACCGTGGCGCCGAGAAAACCAACCCGGCCACCCTATTCGTCGACAAAGTCGACCAACACCGAATCGCGCACCGTCTCGATCAGCCGACGCAACGCCCGGTGGTAGCGAACGTTCACGGCGTTGTCGTTGAGGCCAAGCACGGCGGCGACAGCCGCCGCCGGATGTTGTTCGATGCCACGCAGAATGACGATCTCGCTGTCCTTCGCATCGAGCTGGGCGATGGCTCGACGCAGTTCGACGCAGTGTTCGTTGCGAACCGACCTGCCGACGACGCTGGTTGCGTCTGCCGGAATCTCCGCAGCCAACCCGGCGCCGGTGGCCTCGCCGGAACGCGATGCGGCCCGCTTCTCCTGCAGCCATCGCTGCTGCAGCCGCTGCACCCGGTGCAACACCGAGGTCGACAGGTAGCCGACGAACGCCGGCACGCGCCGACCGTTCTCGACGATCAGCGACCCGAGCCGCGGCAGCGCCGCCGCCCACACGTCGTTGACGATGTCTTCGGGGTCGTGCAGACGGCGCAGCGCCCGCCCCAGCCGATACTCGGCTTGCACCAACAACAACGGCGTGATGCGAAGCACGACCCACTCGAGACTCGCGTTGTCGCCCGCAATCGCACGCCCGACGTGAATCGACGTCAGATCGGCGTTGTGACGCTGCGGTCCACGGCTGTCACCCGGGTCGGGCATTCCGGTAGTCTACCTCTGCGACTGATCGAGCACGCGAGTTCACGATGGCGAGCAACGACCAACATGGCGAAGCGATCCGGCTGGCCCTGAGGAGTCGTTATCTCGATGACATCGACAGCGGCCAGGAACGCACCCTGGCGGAGTACCAGGCGCTCTATCCCGACTTCGAAGCCGTGGTTGCCGCCGAATTCGATCGATTGCGCAACGGTGGCGAACCCGAGGCCATCGCGAGCGAGTCGTTCGCTGGACCTGCCACGGAGATGCTCGGCGCGCTGCTGCCAGGCGCACACTTCGCCGGCCATCGGCTCGAGCATCTGATCGCCCAAGGTGGACAAGGAGCGGTGTTCGCGGCGATCGACCCACTCGGCCGTCGCATCGCTCTCAAGGTACTGCGTTCACCCTGGATTGGCTCGGAGACAGCCGTCCAGCGATTCCGCCTGGAAGCGAAACTTCTGGCGACTCTCGATCATCCGGCGATCTGCACGGTCTACGACACCGGACACGTCGATGGTCTGCACTGGATCTCGATGCGGCTCGTCGAGGGCGAAACTCTGCGCGAACGCATCGGCCGGCAACACGCACGGACCGATGGCACCTCGCCGTTGCCACCGCCCAACGAGATCCTGCGCGCCGTGACCCTGATCGAACGTGTCGCGAGGGGCGTGCACATGGCCCATCGCGCCGGTGCCGTGCATCGCGATTTGAAGCCCGGCAACCTCATGGTCCAGCGCGACGGCGATCCCGTGATCCTGGACTTCGGCCTCGCCCACGTCGAGGTCGAGGATCACGCACTGACTCGCACCGGCGACGTGCTCGGCACGCCGGCCTACATGGCCCCAGAGCAACTGCGAGGGGACGTGCGCGCCATCGATCGGCGAACCGATGTCTATGCGCTCGGTGTCGTGCTGCACGAACTGGTGACGCTCGGACTTCCCTTCACGGCACCGGACCGGTCAGCCCTGTTTGCGGCGATCACGACGGCTTCACCGCGCACCGCCCGATCGCTCAATCCCAACGTCTCCGCCGACCTCACCGCCGTCATTTCGACGTGCCTCGGCAAACTGCCGCGCGATCGCTACCAAACGGCGAACGATCTGGCCGATGACCTGGCGCGCGTGGCCGCCGGCAAACCCGTTCTGGTCCGTCCACCCTCGTGGGCGCGACAGAGCTGGGAACGCATTCGCCGCCGGCCCGTGCTCGCGTCGTTGGCGGCGACCGTGTTCGCCATGCTGGCCGGTACCGTGGTCCTGTTCCTGGCGTGGAATCGAGAACTCGAAGCTGCCAACCGGTTGCTCAGCGCCGATGTCCTCGCGGCCGAGGCCGCCGAGGCGCAATCCTCGGCGCGGCTCTCGGACTTCAAGATGCTGCGCGATCTGCGCGATGTGCGCGAACTCGACGCGCGCGCCGAGACGTTGTGGCCGGCGACTGCCCCGCCACCATCGTTCCGCACGTGGCTCGATGCGGCGGCGGAGGTCGTCGACCGCTTGCCGGCGATTCTCGCCGCGCGCGAACGCGTGCGCGGGCGTGGGCAGGAGCTCTCGCAGCCGAACGCCGCCGGCACCGACGCGGACTCGCGACTGGTGGCGCGGCACGCCGAGATCACCGCCGTCGCGCTGGCCTACGACACGGCAATCGGCAGTCTTCGTGGCGAGGCCGCCCGAGCCGAGACGTTCTTGCGCCTGCGGCGCGACCAGGCCCACGCGGTGGCGCTCGACTTCACCGCCGGCTTCGGCGGCCGAGGCTGGTTCCGCTTCGCCGACCCGGCCGATCGTTTCGAACACGACCAGCTCGACCAGCTTGCGCAACGCGTCGAGCAACTGCGCGCCGTGACCATCCCGGCGCTGCAGACCCGCCTCGCGACGAGCGCCACGCTGCGCCAACGCTCCATCGAGGATCATGCCGCAGCCTGGCAGGCGGTGATCACCGAGCTCGCCGATGCCACCCGCGCCCCTCGGTATGGCGGTCTGGCGCTGGCGCCGATGGTCGGACTCGTTCCCCTCGGGCGTGACCCCCAATCGGAGCTGTTCGAGTTCGTCGATGTTCTCACCGGCACGGTTCCCGAACGCGATGCTGACGGGCAGTTGCGGTTCGGCCCCGACACCGGCGTGGTGTTCGTGCTCGTGCCAGGAGGACGCGTGCAGCTCGGGGCGCAGCAACCGTCCGCCAGCGAACCCTCGGGCCCCAACATCGACCCGCAAGCCAACATCGGCGAAGGGCCAGTCCATGCAGTCCGGCTCGATCCCTTCCTGATCGCCAAGTACGAGATGACGCAGCCGCAGTGGTTGCGTGTTACCGGCAACAACCCAAGCCACTACAAGCCGCTGGCGTCCGAAGGCCCCGACGTGCAGACGCGCCCCGTCGACCAGGTGAGTGCGACCGAGTGCCGACGGTGGCTGCAGCGCCTCGGCTTCGATCTGCCGACCGAAGCGCAGTGGGAGTACGCCGCCCGCGGCGGCACCGACTCGCCCTGGTGGACCGGCAACGAGCGTGAGTCCCTCGCCGGCGCGGCAAACCTGGCCGATGCGGCGCTGCGGCGGGGCGGCGGCATGCCAGGCTGGGTCTACGAGGACTGGCTCGACGACGGCTACGCGAAGCCCGCCCCGGTTGCCTCACTGCGCGCCAATCCCTTCGGTTTGCACCATGTACTCGGCAACGTGTGGGAGTGGACGCGTGACGCGGCAGGCAGCTTGGAGCACGCCACGCGCGACGGCGATGGCCTGCGCCAACCACCGCCCAACGCGTTCGTCATGCAACGCGGCGGTGGCTACCACAGCACCACCAAGGTGGCGCGAGCCTCGAACCGCAGCCGCGCCGACGCGAACAGCAAGTTCCACAACACGGGTGTGCGGCCTATGCGGTCGCTCGGGCGGCGCTCGTGAAGATCGATCGTTACACGCTGCAGCGGGAGCTCGGCAGAGGCGGCCAAGGCGTCGTGCACCTGGCCGACGACTCCAAACTCGGTCGGCAGGTTGCGCTCAAACTGATCGTCCCTGCCCCGGGGTGCGATGCCGAAGCAGAAGCCGAACGGCTCCGTCGCGCCGCCGCGCAAGTGGCCACACTCGACGATCCGGGTGTGTGCCCGATGCTCGACGTCGGTGTCGATCGCGGTTGCGCCTTCGCCGCGATGGCGTTCCTCGACGGCGAGTCCCTGGCCGATCGCATCGAACGATGCCGAGCTACCGCCCGGCCGCTGGAACCGGAAGGCATCCGGCAGATGGCGTTCTGCATCGAACAAGCCGCCGAAACGCTCGACCGCGCCCATCGACGCGGCGTCGTGCACGGCGACGTCAAGCCCGGCAACCTGATGCTGACGTCGGACGGCCGCGTCGTGCTGCTCGACTTCGGCTCGTCCACCGGCACGCCCGCATACTTGCCGCCCGAACGCGTCGCCGATCCTCGGGCACGCGCGCGTGAACAGGGCGATGTGTACGCACTGGGAGTCACGCTGTTCGAAGCGTTGGCGTCGCGGCGCCCCCATGCCGCCGCGACGACCGCGCAGTTGTTCCACGCGATCGTGCACACGGAAGCCGATTCAGTCGGCGCGGTGAACCGATCGGTGCCACGCGACCTCGATGCCATCGTCGGCAAGGCTCTGCACAAGACTCCCGGCCGGCGGTACCCGAATTGCCACGAACTCGCCGAGGACCTGCGCCGATTCCGCCACGGCGACCCGGTCCTGGCGCGGCGACCGAGCCTCGGCGAACGCATTCTGCGGGTTTGCCAGCGCCGCCCCGCCGAGAGCCTGACCTTGGCACTGCTGTTCACCACGCTCACCGTCGCCGCCAGCACGAGCATGATGCGAAACACCGAACTGGCGACGGTGCGCGAGCAAACCAGTGCGGCGCGGCAAACGGCACGCAACGCCGCGGGCGAATCGGCGCGCGCCCTGCAGTCGTGGCGGCAACTGGCCGACCTGCAGCGCGTGGCCGACCTGGAGCAACGCGCCGAGAACCTGTGGCCGCCACACCCATCGCGCATCGTGGCGCTCGAAGCGTGGGTGCACGACGCGACGCTGGTCACCGCCCGACTTGCGGAGCACCAGGCGATTCTCGACGCGCTTCGGACCCAGGCGCTCCCGTACGACGACAGCGCGCGCGCGGACAACGCCACGCGTCACGAGCAATGGCCGCGGCTCGTCGCTCTGTCGGCGTCGCGCGATGCACTCGATGGCCAACTCGCGGCGCTCGCCGCCGCGACCGGGCAGCAAGCTGGCGCCGCAGCCGCCACGTTCACGTCTGAACGGCAGCAACTCGAAGCGGAGATCTCCGAACTGCGCGCTGCGGTCGAGGTCCGTCGCCTGTGGGCGCTGCCGACGAAGGAGGCCCAATGGCGTCACGAGGCACTCGCCGAACTGATCCGCGGCCTGGAAGCGCTACGCCAACTGCAACGCGACGTCGAACAACGCATCGCCGTGGCGAGGTCCGTCGAACGGACGACCCTCACGGAACCGCATGCGGCCTGGCAACGCGCAATCGCGTCGATCGCCGACGTGAGCGAATGCCCCGAGTACCTCGGCCTTGCGCTCCGGCCGCAAGCCGGGCTCGTGCCGATCGGCCGCAACCCCACGACACGGTTGTGGGAGTTCTCGCACTGGCTGTCCGGAGAGGCCCCTGCGCTCGACGACGACGGTCGGATCACCATGACTCCGGAAGCCGCGATCGTGTTCGTGCTCGTGCCTGGCGGCAGTTTCGTGATGGGCAGCCAGCGGGCGACGGATCCATGGTCGCTGGATTCGGAATGGCCGGAACG
>SXPB01000245.1 GCA_005776475.1 Planctomycetia bacterium | reverse complement strand
GAGCCGACCGAGAGCGAATCGAAGTACGAGCTCGACCGCTTCTGCGATGCGCTGGTGGCGATCCGGCAGGAGATCCGCGAGATCGAACAGGGCAAGCTCGACAAGCAGGACAACCCACTGAAGAACGCGCCGCACACGGCCGAGATGGTGACCGCGGCGGAGTGGAAGCACTCGTACTCGCGCGAGCGCGCGGCGTTCCCGGCGAGCTGGACCAAGGAGCACAAGTACTGGCCGCCGATCCGCCGCGTCAACGACGTGCACGGCGACCGCAATCTGGTGTGCGCCTGCCCGCCGATCAGCTCGTACGCGTGAGGTGAGCCTGCGGGCGGGGCCGCGTTCCCGTTCCTGCTGCGGGCTGTTAGCGACGCTGTGGCGCGAGCGCTGCGCGCAGTTCTTTCACCAGCAACTCGACGCCGGCCGTGACTGCTGCGGCCTCGGCGCCGCGCAGCGGGCTCTGGTTTGGCGGGATCGCCTCGACCACAGCGAACGCGTGCTCGAGTTCGGCGGGAGTTCCCGAGCTGAGCACCAGCTGCACGGTTGCGGCTCGCGTTGCCGGCGCCCGGGCCTCGCGACAGTGGTGCTGCCATGCGGCGCGCCTCAGCATGCTTGCCAAAGCCGGGGACCGGGCGAAGAGCTTGTCGGTGCGACGCCGGTCCAGGCGGTCGAAGGCCGCGGTGAGCGCCTGCTGCAGTTCGGGCGACGACGTCGCGGCTTCGCGAAGCGGAACGACGGCAACGGGGTCGCCGACTTCGCCCAGCCGCGCGGACGCGGCATCGCGCGCCACGTGGTCCGGGTCGCGCGCGATTCGTACCAGTACGTCGAGCATGTCCGGATGCGAACTGGCCGACAGCGCCAGCAACGCCAATCGGCGGCGATCCGGCGGCGCCTCCGCATCATCGACAACTTTCGCAAGCGCTGCGAAGGGCACGAGCCAATCCGGCAGCCGGCTCAAGGTGTCGAACGCGCGCAGCCGCACCACTTCGTTGCCATGCCGCGTCAACGCTACGACCTTGGTGATCACGGAATCGTCGGCGTTGCCGTAGGCGAGCACGCCACCGAGCGCGCGGACGACCTGGTGCGCGTAGCGCGCGTGCAGCTTGCGGCCAGGCTCGGATTTCGCCGTGGGATCGAACTGCTCCAGCGTCGCCGGAGCTTCGAGCCACGGCACCAGCACTTGCATCGGATCATGCGGCGGCAAATCCGATGGGTGCGGTCGTGGCGTGGTTTTGGCGAGGACCAACTCGTCGCGCAACGCCACCACCGGGCCGCGTACCGCATTGGGGTGCGTGTTGAGCCAGCCGAGTACGCGACCGGGTTGCTCGAGGAGCGCCTTTTTCGCCGAACTCTCGCCGTGGGAGTCGAAATTGCCGAGGTTCCAGATCGCGACGCGCACCATCTGTGGGGCGTCGAGGCGCACCAGTTCGGGGCCAGCGAGCTGCCAACCGTCGAACAGTGCGATCCACTCGAGCAATTCGACGTCGGCCACCCGGCCAAGCTCCTTCGCCCAGGCATCGGCCAATCCGTTCTCTTTCGCGCCGTCGATAGCGGCGCGGTACGTGACCCAGCGGACCTCCAGATCGCGGCTGGCCCAATCGGCCGGCACGGTGACGGTGGGAAGGGGCGTCTGCGCCGACACACAGAGCATCGTCGCCAACAGTCCTGCGAGCGCCCTCATCGGCGCACCTTGAGGTGCCCCGGAGGTGCTGGCTCACCCATCGACTCGATGGTGAGCCCGTAGGTGTCGCCGGTGTTGTCGACCTGCACACACAAGCGTGGCACGCCTTCGCTCAGCAAATAGCCGCAACTCGTCGAAGCTGGCAGCGGCGCACTTTCGAACGTCACGCGCCGAACGAGCGATGCCTCTGTGGTTGTCGCCGACACGTTGCCGGCAGCATCGATGTGCCGCGCTGGCAGCTCGCCGCGTTCGACCGCGACAAGTTGGCCGGCTTCATTCTCCGCGCCGCGTCGGGTGACCCACTGCATGGCACCGGCGGCCAACAGGCGGTCGAGTTCTTCGGCGGTGCGCCGGTTGGCGTCCGGCGTGCCTGCGAACCCTGGCACCGGTTCGATGCCCAGTCCAACGGCCGACACTGTGACGCGCAAGCGGATGTGTCCCCCGTCTGCCACGAGGTGCGCAGTGACGGCCGCGATCGGCCGCGGCACCAGCGCATCCTCGTCGTAGAGTGCCTTGGCCTCCACCAGCACGATGGGAAGGCGCAGCGGTTGGCTCGTGGCCGCAAGCAGAAGAAAGGGCCAACAGACGAAGTTGCGCAGCATGTTCCTCCGACGATACGACACCTGCGATAGCTCCGTTGCGACCGTTAGTCACCGCAGCCAGGTCTCGAGTCCGTTGCTGACCGCGAAGCCGTCGATGTTCGCGGTGTCGAGCACCAACGCCTGGCTCGTGAACGAAGCGCCAACGAGCGCTGCATCCACGGGGATCGCGATGGCCAACGAGTGGTTTCCGCTCCCCGCAGCACCGGCGGTTCCTCCCGTCGCGAACGGCAGCACGATCGGCGCCACCGTCGGCCACAACACCGCACTGCCGAGGGGCACGGGCATCGGCGCCGCGAACGAGATTCCGAGCGCGCCGAGGGAGCCACCGACGGCGTCTGACAGCTGCAACGTCGTCACCGCACCTTGGAACGGCAAGCCGTTCCCTTCGAGTCGCGGCACCATCCCGCCCGCACCTGGCGTGCCGATGCCGAGAGTCGTGCTGCCAAGACCAACATACGCGTGCAAGTGGCCGTAGGTCGGAGCCGGAGCCGGTGTTGTGGCGAGGTGAACGATACGCCGCGGTCCTGGCCAGAAGCCCCCGCTCACCGGGCCGCCGATCAGTTGCCAGGTGTTTCCGCCGTCACGCGAGGTGACCACGCCCAGTGTGTCGCTGGCATAGAACCGCACATACACCACGCCGTTTTTGACGATCACTTGCGTCCCCCACGTCACCGGGGAAGGCATCAGCAGCGGACTTGCTGGCCAGGTTTGGCCCCCAGTGTTGGACACGCTGATGGCATAGGTGTTCGCACCGAAAACACCGGGGTTGGTCGTGCCGACTACCGCCATCAACGTTCCTTCCACAGCCATTTCGCCGGGGTACGGCATTCCTGGGATGGTCTTAATCGTCCAGTGGAGGCCACCGTTCGCCGAGTGCAGCAGCGTGTGGTTGGTACTCATGCGCATCAGCATCGCCGTGCCGTTGCTGGTCGCGTGGCTCAGCCAAAGGGGCGTCACGTTCACGGCATTGGACCACGTGCTCCCGCCGTTCGTGGAGCGCTGCAGCATCGTTCCATTGCCGCTGTTCCAGAAGACGTCGATGACACTGCCGGTGCGAAAGCCGAATAGCGAATTGCTGCTCCCGCTCCAGGTCGCGAGCGTCGTTTCGGGCTGCCACGTCACACCCCCATCGAGGGTACGTCGGCAGCGCAGTTCGGAACTGCCGAGCCACATGACGACCGCCGACGCACCGTCGGCTAGCACCTTGATACTGCCCATGGCCGGAGGGGACACCACCGTGAACAACGGCGCCGTGGCTGACCAGGTCGTGCCGTGATCCGCCGACCGCCAGTAGACCGGGCCGATGTATTGGTCGTGAGCGGCGGCGAGCAAGGTTCCAGGACCAACGAGGGCGACTCCGTATTGGTTGCTGGCGAAGGTGCCAATCACTGCTTCGCGCACTGGCCAGGTGCGGCCGCCGTCGCGCGAACGAGCGTGCAGCATCGTCCAATCGCCGCTGAAGACATGCACGTCGTCGGCGTCGTGCAACACCGTCGGGTTCCCTTGTACCGTTGTCGGGTTCAGCAACGAGGCGTGGGTTGGAACTTGCGCCGGCAATCCGCTTGGCAAGATGAGAACCACAGCAATTGCAAAGGAGGCGAATCGCATTGTCTCCGCACAATACCCTCTTCGCCCACAACAGTTGGGGCCGTGGATTACCGCAGCCAGGATTCTAAAGCGTTGCTGACGGCGAAGCCGTCGACGTTCGCGGTGTCGAGCACCAACGCCTGGCTCGTGAACGACGCGCCGACGAGGGCCGGATTCGTCGGGATCGCGATCGGCAGCGAGTGACCACCCGTGCCGGGCAGGCCGGCGGTTCCT
>SXPB01000244.1 GCA_005776475.1 Planctomycetia bacterium | reverse complement strand
TGCCGCCCTCGGTGACGAGGTCGGCACTGACCGACTGGATGAAGCCCGCGTGCGGCTGCGGCCGGTCGTAGGCCGAACGGCTCTTCATCAGTTTCGGCGTCTTGGTCGCTTCGCTGGCCGGATCGATGAACCAGTGGCCCTGCGCCGGACCGGTGATCCCGTAGGCGTAGTGCTGGCCGGTGTTGAACCACTGCGGCGAGTTGGGGGCGGCGTGCTGCGCTGCCAGCATGTGGCAGAGCTCGTCTTCGAACGCCTGCGCGTCGTCGGCGCCGTCGAAGTAGCCGTACTCTTCACCCCAGTGGCGCCAGCAGCCGGCGAGGCGGTGGAACACCTGCCGCGCGTCGCGCTCGCCGCCGAGCACCGGGTTGCCCTGGTCGTCGGTGGCGAACTTGCTGTCGGGCCCGCGCTGCGGCACGCCGGCCGTGCGGAAGTACTTCTGCGCCAGGATGTCGACGGCGACCTGGCTCCAGTGGGCCGGGACGTCGATGTCCTTCGCTTCGAACACCAGCGAACCGTTGGTGTTCCGGATCTCCGAGTGCCGCTTGGCAAACGGGATGCCTTCGTACGGGGACTTGCCTTTGACCGTGAATCGACGATTGACCTTCACACTTCCTCCTCAACCGATGGCCGCACCACCGGACGAACTGCTGCGATGACCTGGCTGGGACTCAGGAAACCGCTCTGCCGCACCGACCATCGTGTCCCCACGGTTCGCCGAGAACCGTGTGCTGGCTCGCACGGGCAGGGCTTTGGCTGCGCCGCCGTCCGCCGGCTACTTCCGGCGAACGAACCCGAGGCATCTGCAATCCTGGTCGTGCACACAGCGGGTCCGGGGGCCATAAACCCACCAGGCGGTCAGCCGACGACAGGCTGCCGTTGCGAACGAGCGCGGGCGGGGGGCCGGAAGGCGAGGAGCCCGACAGCGAGGAGATCGGGTAGGACGCCGCTGCGTGCGACGGGGGATTGGGGATGCTCCCGGGCACGAGGTGGTCGCGCGGGCGCGCGACCGACACGAAAGTTGATTGGGAGAGAACGGTGCCGGCCTGACCACCGGCCCCACCGTCGATGCCAACCCTTCCTGCGGCGCAAGCCGCGAGAGGGGGAAAGGCAGGCATCGGCTGCAAGGGCTCCACTAGATATTGGGGCCTCCGCATTCTGGCAACCCATCGGTAGCGAAAAGCCGGAAGTCTGGCCGGCGCACCGCAGCGTGCCGCGGGGCTAGCGATTCGCAAATCAGCGCGGGGTTTTGGGGCCAGGTTCCGGCAACAAACACCCGACCACGGGAGGCCACGGCTGGGGGGTCGGGTGCCCCTGGCAGGCGCGTTCGATCGCCTCTGCAAGGTCTCTCTGGCCCGCCTCGCCGCGGGCGCCGAGGGCACGCCACTGGTCGTCGATCCGGCCGCGATAGCAGACGCGGCCACGGCGCAGCACGACCGCTTCCGGGGTCTTTTGGACCTGCAGCGTCGCCGCCAGTTCGTGGCGCCGATCGAACAGCAGGGTGCCGGGCAGCTGGTACTCCTGGGCATGGCTGCGGGCAGCGGCCACGCTGAGGTCCGGATCGACGTGCACGAGAAACCAACGCACGGGTGCCGGCGCCGGGGCGGCGGCGAGTCCCGCCAGCGTCGGCGCGTAGGCGTTGGCGATCGGGCACTCGTGGCTGGTGAAGACGACCACGTGGACCGCGTCGTCGCCGGTTGCGCGCGGATCGCACGCCTGGCCATCCGCGTCGAACACCACCGCGGCCGGGGTCGCGCAGGCGACGGCGAACAGCAGCGTAGCCAGGAACGGGAGCGTCGCAGGTCCCGCCGACCGCGCGCGACCGCGGTTCATTTGCCGCCGCCGGGGCCAGTGCCGCCGCCGGTTCCAGTGCCGCCGCCGGTTCCACCGCCCGCGCCGCCGCCTGGGGTGCCGCCGGGGGTGCCGCCGCCCGGGCCACCGGGTTGGCCACCAAAGCCGCGGCCGAGTTCACCGATCAAGTCGCCGATCGCCTTCGCTTCGTCCTTGCTCAGCGAGCCGTCCGCGTCCTTGTCGAGGCGATCGAAGAACATGCGCATCTGCCGCGGCACTTCCTGCTTGGTGAGCTTGCCATTGCGGTCCTTGTCGTAGGTGTCGAACTGTTCCTCGACCGCCTGCTCGGCGCGCGCGACCTGCTTCTCCATGTTCTTCTTGCCGACCGCGGTCAGCAGCAGATCGACGTCCTTCTCGTCGGCCGGCACCACGAGCAGCGTGATGCTGCCCATCTCGTCGGTGGTCTCCTGGCCCCAGCGCACGCGTTTGGGCGGTTTGTTGGGGTTCTGCTTGTTCTCCTTGCTGTTGTCGTAGTGCAGGTCGGCGTGCAGCACGGCCCCTTTCGGCAATCGCACGAGCGACGCGAACGTGTAGCGGTTCTGCCAGTCGAAGTCCCATTCGCTGATCTTGAGCAACGGCGTCTCGTCGCCGGCCGGCAGCGTCGCGTGCAGGCGCAGCGCGCGCAGCAGCATGTGGGCGTGGCCGCCGACCGACACCGCATCGACGTCGCACGGCAACTCGAAGGTGTCGCGCAGGTGGTAGTTCGCTTCGTTGGCGGGAATGTCGAGGCCGGCGGTGAGGCCGAAGAACGGCGGCAACTGGATCGACACCAGCGTGCGGGTCGGCGGTTGCTTCGCGAAGTGGATGCCGAGCACGGTCTGCTCCTTCTCCTTCTTGCCCGACGGGTGCAGATGGCTCTGCAGCACGAGATCGCTGCCCTTCGGCAGCTTGATCGCGAGGCCTTCGGGGAGGTGCTCCGGCATGCCGCCGACCGCCCAGCCGGCGATCATCGGCGCCCGGTTCAGGCGCATGCCGCCGTAGCCTGGTTTGCCGTCCTTGCCGTCGAGCGCCTGCCCGCGCCGTTCTTCGTCGAGGAAGATCAACACGTGGTGCAGCACCGAACGCGCCGACGGGCGCACTTCGATCGCGGTGATCCAACGATCCTCCTCGAGGCCGAGCGGGATCGCGAAGTTGCGGTAGATGTCGCGGCCGCTCGCCGGCACTTCGAAAGCGCCGCTGGTGCGCACCACCATGTCCGGTTCGCCAAGTTGCCAGCCTTCCGCGAACTGCGGCAGCTTCGGCAGCTTGTCGGCGGCGCCTTCGGGCATGCCGGCCTTGACCCAGTCGCGGAACAGCTGGATCTGCTCGTCCGTCAGGCGAGGGTTGTTGCGGAACGACCCGTGGCCTGGCTCGGGGTGCCACGGCGGCATGTAGCGGTCTTCAATGACCTGCAGGATGTTGCGGCCGCGCTTGCGGACGTCAGTCACGCTGAGCAGCGGGAACGGGGCCACTTCGCCGGGGCGATGGCACTGCGCGCAGCTGCGGAACACGATCGGGGCGATGTGTTCGTTGAAGGTCGGCGGGGTGGTCGCCGGTGCCTGGGCCCCGAGGGCGGTGAGCAGAAGACCGAGGACCAGCAGGAGTCTTGGCATGGGAATCGGCAGGTTGGTTCCGGCGGCCGGTGTGGGGACAGGGGCATCCTGGCCGTAGCCGGCTACTGCCCGCTGCCAACCGTGGCAGCTGGTATCGTCCCGCCCGGTCTTTGCCAAGGAGCCTACCCATGCGTGCCCTGCGTGGTCTCGTCCCGTTCGTGCTGTTGTCCGTGCTTTCGGCGCAGAACTGCGCCAACACTTCGATTGGCGCCGTGCCCCTGAGCGATCTCGGCACCGGCACCTACCAGGGCTTCGTCGGTGGGCTCTACGGGGCGGGCGCGAACGTGCCCCCCGCGGCGCACTTCGCCAGCGGCGCGTCGCGCATGGCCGCGGTGCAGCCGCGCGATGCGGCCGGCAACCCGGCGCCGGGCGGGCGCATCGTGCTGTTGTCGATCGGCATGTCGAACACGACGCAGGAGTTCTCGACGTGGGTGGCGACGGCGAACGCCGACCCCAACCGCAATCCCGCGGTGACCGTCGTCGATGGCGCGCAGGGCGGCCAGGACGCCGTGACGATCAGCAATCCGCTGGCGAACTTCTGGACCGTCGTCGACCAACGCCTCGCTGCCGCCGGGGCAACGCCGGCGCAGGTGCAGGTGGTGTGGTTGAAGGAAGCGATCGCCGGCGTCAACGGAGGGTTCCCGGGCGCCGCGCAACAACTGCAGGGCCTGCTCGGCCAGATCGCGCGCATCCTGAAACAGCGCTACCCGAATTGTGTGTTGTGCTTTTGCAGCAGCCGCACCTACGCCGGCTATGCGACGACCGGACTGAATCCGGAGCCGTATGCGTTCGAGTCGGGCTTCGCGGTGCAGTGGTTGCTGCAGCAGCAGATCGCAGGCGATCCCAACCTCAATTGCGACCCGGCCAGCGGCCCCGTGCTTTCGCCGTGGCTCGGCTTTGGGCCGTACCTGTGGACCAACGGCACGACGCCGCGCAGCGATGGGCTCACCTGGCTGTGCGCCGACGTGCAACCCGACGGCACGCACCCGAGCCTGGCCGGCCGCGCGAAGGTCGCCAACCTGCTGCAGCAGTTCTTCACCACGAACAGCCTTGCGGCCCCGTGGTACGTGATGCCGGGCGCCTCGGCGTCGTTTTCGTTGTATGGCGCGGGTTGCGCGGGTGTGGCCGGCGTGCCGATCCTGCGCAGCAACGGCGTGCCGAGTCTCGGCAACGGCAACTTCCGGATCGGTGTCGAGGACGCGGCGCCGCAGGCGTTGGTCGCGTTGTGGTGGAGCTCGGCCAGTGCGTCGATCCCGATCGCCGGCAGCTGCAACCTGCTGGTCGATCCGGCGCCAGGCCTGCCGGTGTGGCCGTCGTTCACTTCGCCCAACGGCACGCGCATCGAGCCGCTGCCGATTCCGAACCAGCCGGTGCTGATTGGCGCCGAGCTGTTCTGCCAGTGGTTGGTCGAAGACGCCGCGGGCGCGCCGCTGCCGGGCTTCCTCGGCCTTGCGACCACTCGCGGCGGCCGCGTGCACATCGGGCTCTGAGCCCCCGGCCTCGCCACGCGGCGAGGCCGGCGATCACTTCTTCGCTTCCTGGCCGGCAGTCGTGGTGTCCTCGAACTTGATCTTCAGCACGCCTTGGTAGGCGGCGATGTCGCGGATGTCCTTGCCGAGTTTGCCGAGCAGCGTGCGCACCGCCTCCTGCAGTTGCGCGTCCTCCTGCGGATCGCCGAGCGCGCGCTGGCCGGGATAGACCGCGCCGCGCAGGTCGCTGATCTGGTCGCGCACTTCGTAGCGGAGCCAGCGGCGCACGTCGTCCTCGTTCAGCTTGGTTTCGAGGCCCTGGTAGAACGCGGCGAAGTCCGGGTAGCGCGCGCTGCTGCCGCCGTCGCCTTCGGCGAGCTCGCGGAACAACGCTTCGTGGGCGCCCATGTGCTTCTTCACGTACTCGCGGAACACACCCTTCTTCAGCAGCGCGAACACCGCCGAGTTCTTCCACGCGTCCTCGGGCTTGTTCTCGAGCAGGTCGAGCACCTTGTCCGGCATCACGCCCCAGTTCGGGTCGATGATGCGACCGTCCTTGTCGAATTCGCGGTGCGGGCTGCGATTGCGGACCGGCAGGTAGTACTTGGCGATGGTCAGCTTGAGGTGCGCGCCGGCGTCGTACTTGCCGTTCTTGTTGCGGTCGGTGAACGGCTCGCCTTCTTGCCAGGCCTGGTCGCCACTGACGTCCTCGAACGGCTCGGGCGGATCGCTCGCCAACGGGAACAGGTTCTGCACGCTGCCCTTGCCGAACGAACGCTCGCCGATGATCACGGCGCGGCCGTGGTCCTGCAAAGCACCGGCGGTGATCTCGCTCGCCGAAGCGGAGAAGTTGTTGGTCAGCACCGCCAGCGGCAGATCGCACACCGGCCGCGGGTCCTCGCTGGTGAAGTAGTTGCGGCGCGGCTCGGCCGGGCCTTCGGTGTAGACGACGAGCTTCTTGCCCGACAAGAACTGCTCGACGATGTCCTTCGCCTGGCCGAGGTAGCCGCCCGTGTTGTTGCGCACGTCGAGCACGATCGCCTTGGCGCCCTTCTTGGTCAGGTCATTGAGCGCCGCGTTCAGCTCCTGGCTCAGGTTCTGACTGAAGCTGATCAGTTCGACGTAGCCGACTTCGCCCGGCACCATCGCCCAATTGACCGCCGGCACCGTGATCTGCTGGCGCACGATGGTGGTCTCCTGCGGCTCCTGGAAGCCCGCGCGGAACACCTTCAGCGTCACCGGCGTCTCCGGGCGACCCTTCAAGCGCGCGATGATCTCGTCGCTGGTGTGGCCCGACGTTTCCCAGCCATCGACTTCGAGGATCTTGTCGCCGCTGCGCAGGTTGGCCTTGTAGGCCGGCCCGCTGTAGATCGGCCGCACGATCGAGAAGTCGCCGTCCTGGTCGAAGTTGACGAACGCGCCGATGCCGCCGTACTCGCGATTGAGGTCGAAGAAGAACTTCTTGTACTCGTCGCTGGTGAAGTAGGTGCTGTGCGGATCGAGCCCGGCGAGCATGCCCTTGGCCGCGTACTCGAGCAGTTCCTTGTCGGTGAGATCGTTGCCGCGCGGATGCACGCGGCGAATGCGGCCGCGGATCTCGTCAAACAGCGCGTACTCGTTCTTGCTGCCGGCCGCGGCTTCGCCCGGCTTGCGCTCGGCGAGGCGAGCCAGCATCTGGGTGAACTGGCGCTCCTCTTCGAGCCGCTGCAGATGCAGCTTGGCGCGGCGACCGTTCTCGGTGGGCTGGTCCTGGATCTCGCGCAGGATCGACATCGCGTTGCCGCCTTCGCTGTTGATGTCGGCCAGCGCCAAAGCGCCGCGCTGCTGCAGGTCGCGGTCGGTCGATTGCAGGAACTGTTCGAGCACGGCCTTCGCGGTGCCGCGTTGTGGGTTGGTGCCGACCTGCCACAGGGCAAGTGCTGCTTCGATGCGCACCGCCGAGGGCACCAGTTCGTCCTTGGCCGCTTCTTCGACGATCTTCTGCACGTCGGGCAGGCCGCGCGTGTTGAACAGTCGTTCTTGCGCGAACACGGTCATCACCGCGCTGCGCACGTCTTCGGCCTCGGTCTTGGCGACCGGCTTCAGCAGCTCGATCAGGTCCTTGCTGTAGGACGAGTCGTTCTTCAGCGAACGCAGCGCCAGCGCTGCGCACAGCCGGGCCTTCGCATTGCCCGACACCGACTTGAGCAGCACGTCGCGCAGGGCGTCCGGGTTCTGTTCGGGGGCGACGTCGGCCATCTCGGCGGCGAGGTCGTAGAGGCGAGGCACCCCGGCCGTCTCGGCCTGCGCCAGGAACGTTGCCACCTGGCCCGCAAGTTCCTGCGCGGCAAGGCCACTGCCGCCGAGCGCTGCCAGGAGGAATCCGAACACAGGAGCACGGACGAACGAAGGCACCGAGGATCCGTTGGGCATGTTGCGATGAGGGGTCGGTTGCGTCGGGAACGGCGCGCCGCCGACACCCTTGGATCGGCGATCCTCGGTCCACCGGTGCACGGAAAGTGCCCCGGGTGGAACCAAGGCGCCAAGGTGCGTCTGCGCCTGCGCCACCGGTCCGATGCCAGCGAGGACTTCTATACGTTGGCCGGCCGGAGTTGCCCAAAAGGATTTCGACGGGGCGGCGTTGCAGGCCTTCCCCGGTGTGCGGGTACGCTCGCACGGGTGACCACTGACCCGACCCTTCCACCCCACGGACTCACGCACCTCGATGCCAGCGGGCAGGCCCGCATGGTCGACGTGTCGCACAAGACCGCCACCGCCCGCCTGGCGATCGCGACGGCGCTCGTTCGCCTCGACGGCGAAACGCGCGCGCTGCTGCTGGCCGGCAAACTGGCGAAGGGCGAAGCGCTCGCGGTGGCGCGCATCGCCGGCATCCAGGCGGGCAAGGACACGGCGCGGCTGATTCCGTTGTGCCATCCGCTGTCGCTGTCGCACCTCGAAGTGGAGTTCGCCGCCGAAGGGCTCGACGGCATCCGGATCACGACGAAGGCGAGCACGGTGGCCGGCACCGGCGTCGAGATGGACGCGATGACGGCGGCGTCGGTGGCGGCGCTGGCGCTCTACGACATGGTGAAGGGGCGCTGTCGCGCCGCGGTCGTCGAGCAGATCCGGTTGCTGCACAAGTCCGGCGGCAAGTCCGGAACCTGGAACGCGACCGACGTTGCAGGTGGCGCATGAGCGGCAAGCACGTGGCGATCGTCGGCGCGACCGGCGCGGTCGGGCTCGAGTTCCTGTCGGTGCTGGAAGCGCGTGCGTTTCCGGTGCGGTCGTTGCGCTTGCTCGCCTCGCCGCGTTCGGCGGGGCAGCGGTTGCCGTTCCGCGGGGAATCGGTGCCGGTCGAAGTGCTGAGTTCGGACTCGTTCCGCGGCATCGATGTGGCGCTGTTCTCGGCGGGTGGAACGGTGGCGTTGGAATGGGCCCCGAAGGCCGTTGGTGCGGGTGCCGTCGTCGTCGACAACAGTTCGGCGTTCCGGCTGCATGACGACGTTCCACTCGTCGTGCCCGAAGTGAACCCCGGCATGGTCGCATCGCATCGCGGGATCGTGGCCAATCCCAATTGTTCGACGATCCTGTTGGCGTTGGTGCTGTGGCCGCTGCATCGCGCCGCCGGGCTGCGTTCGTGCGTGGTGTCGACCTACCAGGCGGCGTCCGGTGCGGGGCACTCGGCGATGGTGGAGTTGCGCGAGTCGACGGCCGCGGTGCTGGCGGGCAAGGGGCAGCCGATCCCGAACGCGCTGCCGCAGCCGATCGCGTTCAACGTGTTTCCGCAAGTCGATGTGTTCCGCCCGGATGGCTACACGAAGGAAGAGGACAAGCTGCTGCTCGAGATGCGGAAGATCCTCGGCCTGCCGTCGCTGCGCGTGGATGCGACGTGCGTGCGCGTGCCGGTGGAGCGCTGCCACTCGGAGTCGGTGGCGGTGGAGTTGGAGCGCGCGCTCGGCGTCGTCGAGGCGCGCGTGCTGTTGGCCTCGGCGCCTGGTGTCGAAGTCGTCGACGATCCGCTGACGCGGCAGTACCCGATGCCGATCGCGCAGGCGGGCCGCGATGCGGTGGCGGTGGGACGGCTGCGGGCAGGGCGCGTGTTGGCGAACGGGCTGACGTTCTGGCTCGTCGGCGATCAGCTCCGCAAGGGGGCTGCGTTGAATGCGGTGCAGATCGCGGAGCTCGTGTAGTCGCGGTTCAGTCGCGGGCGGCGCGTGTCGGGGCGACGTCAACGACCATCGCCGCGAGCTACTGCACCGTCACGATGGGTGCGGGGTGGACCCGTACTGGCGCGTCGACAGGTGGTTGCTATCCCACCGAGCCTGGCGATAGTTGGGAGCGCCTCGGCCCGTGACCGACTGGTTGGGCCGGGCATACAAGCCGCAGCAGCGGGCACGCCCCAATTGGCGCGCAGCTGAGCGGCAAAGACGGCAGCCATTCCTGGAGAGCACCCCGTGAGTCACAAGAAGTCGCAGCTGCAGATCATGCTCTACCAGACCTTCGTCGCCTCGGGCGCGATCGCTGTCGTACTGGGTCTGCTGCTGATCTGGGGTTACGAGCCAGAGAAGCGCACCGGGCTTCTCCTCGTGCGGATCCTGGCCACTTGCCTGGTCATCGCCGTCGCGAGTGCGTTCGCGATGAGTGCCACTCGCCTTGTCGAGGGGCGACCACCTGAGGACGATGCTGGCTGAATAGCCGCCGCAGGGGCCAACACGTTGAGCGAGGATGCGCGATCACATTCGCTTTCACCTGGCCAAGCAGTTTGTTGGCACGGAGGACGACGGCGAGGCGGGTGTCCTCTCCGCCGACGGTGCTGAATGGCTCCTCCCGATCCTCGGTCGCGTCCGCGGTATCGAGCTCAACCCAACCTTGCGCCAGGAGGATTGGGGAGTCGTTGCGTTCGCGACTCGCGAGGGCAGACAATTCTGGATCGGCGAGCGCCGGTAGTGGTCGCGGGCGGTGACGTTGGCGGGAGTTGCATCCGCACTTGGGCCGGCGAGGATTCCACCATGCGCAAGTCGATCATCGCTGGAGTCGCCGCAATCGCCGCTTCGCTTGGTTCGTGCGCTGCAGTGCCGAACGATGCGTCAGCAGCCAAGTGCACCCTCAAGTATGGCGATCGCCTGCGGCCGCTGCTCGGCAAGCAGTTCGGGATCCTCCCGGATCGCGCGGTGGTGCAGCAGTTCGCCCGAGGCGGATACGAGCTGGTCGCTGTCGGCGTGGATTACGCAGAGTTCCATTCGGGCGACAACCATGTGCTCATCCCGTTGCATGCTCTGCGTGTCGAGATCCTCAAGTAGGTCTGCCGCTTGAATCTTCACGCTCTCTCCCTGCCGACGCTGCTCGCAGTGTGCGGCTTGGCTGCCCTTTCCGGGTGCGTGCCACACTCGGTCACGCACGCCACGCGCGCAGTGCGGCTGCCTTGGGTATCCGTTGACGACACCCTCGGCAGGATTGCTGCGCTTCCGGCGCCAGACGCACCCGGGGCACCCTGTGCGGTGTATCTGCTCTTCCCTGAGGATCTGGAGGCGGATGCGCAAACGAAACTGCGTGGAGCGCTCGCCAGCCGTGGTTACCAGGGCATGCACACCTGCCCCGAGATGATCACGGAGGTCACGCCGTACGAAGTGATGCTGGCGTTGGCGGATCCGGTGGAGGTGCTGTGCTTTCACGCCCATCAACTCGCCGCAGCTACGGTAGAGCTCTGGCAGCACGAGATTCCCTACGCCGTGACGCTGGGCAACTACGCCGGCGTCATCGTCCCGCGTCGCCTGGTGCCCCAGGTTCGGGCGCTCTTGGCTTCGGTGGTTCCTGCAGGGGCCTGGCGATCTCCGCGCGAGATTAGGAAGCCGTCCAACAAGACCGAGTGAACGGACGAGCGATGGGCATTCTCCGGTGGGCGCTGGACTGGCTGGCTCCCGCACTCTTGGTGTGCCTCGGGTTCGCTGGACTGATCAGCTCGAGCGGACTGCTCGACGGGCCGCGTGAGCGGGCCTCGATGAGGTTGGATACCCCGTGGTGGATCACGGTTCCCCTAGGTGTCGGGCTCCTTCTATTGGGGGCATTCCGCCTTCGACAGAACCTCCGCCGGCGATCTTCGAGCAGGTAGGATCGCCGTCCACACGCTGCTGTGCGACTAGCGCCGCAGCGGCGCTCGCGGCGCCTGGACCAACATGCCGAGGAAGAACCCAAGTCTGCGCAGCCTGAAGAGTGTCGCGACGCTGCTGCTCAGCATGCTCGCGGCGTGCCAAGGGAATGCGCGGGCCGTCGAGGCCGGAGCGCACGCGGGCGCACCACTGCGCACCGGGTTGCAGTTCGACGACATCCAGTCCGGTGTCGTCCACGAGCGGAGGTCGACCGGCCGGGCCGCGGTTTCCCTGCGCTGGGACGTGCCCCTGACGAAGGCGGACTTCGAGGAATGGCGGCATCTCGTGGCCAAGGGACGTCCCGCGTCGCCGCTGGGGATGTTCCGCACCGGCGAGAACGGCGTTTTGCACACGGCACTCGGCGACTACGAGTTCGTGGTCGGCGAGGCGAAGTCCGCTGGGTTCCTGTTCCGGCTCCATTGTGTGCCGATCGGGCGTCCGGAGGGACGGAGGGAAGTGCACCTGCAGTGGGAGGCAGACGACGGCCACGCGCTGATGGCGGCGCTGCGCGGCAAGCTCCTCGCGCGGGCCGGGGAAGCTACCCGCGCCGGCTACATGGCGCGTCCGCGGTAGCGCCAGTTCCGGGAGCCGCCGGTTACCCCCGACCCGAGACTGGATTCCGGCCGACCGAGGCCGTTCACTAGCCCGCCCGCACCCGGCGAACGCCGGGTCGAAACTCGATCGATGGCCAAGAAGCGTTCCCAACCGACTCCGAAGTCCTCCCCAACGCCCGCCGCCGCCCCGAAGACGGGTGGCAACGACCGACTTACCCAGCTCGAACGACTGATCGAGCTGATGGTCCAGAAGGACGTCGTTGAGGTCGAACTCGAAGAGGGCACCACCCGCTGGCGCGTGCGCCGCACCGAGCCCCAGACCGTCACCTATGCGACGGGGCCCGCCATGGCCATGCCGTCGATGCCGATGCACCATGCATCGCACCCCGGCCACGCTGCCGCCGCACCGGCCGCCGCGGCCGAGCCGCAGGGCGAAGTGTTCAAGTCGCCGATGCTCGGCACCTTCTACCGCGCCGCATCGCCGGAGGCCGAGTCCTTCTGCAAGGTCGGCGACCGCGTCACCGCCGACAAGACCCTCTGCATCATCGAAGCGATGAAGGTCATGAACGAGATCAAGGCCGAACGCGAGTTCGAGATCCTCGAGATCCTCGTCAAGAACGGCGAACCGGTGGAGTTCGGCCAGCCCCTGTTCCTGATCCGCTGAGCCGCGTTCATGTTCCAACGCATCCTGATCGCC
>SXPB01000243.1 GCA_005776475.1 Planctomycetia bacterium | reverse complement strand
GTTGCGGCAGGGCAAGAACGTCGCCGCGGAGCAGCTCGTCAACGCGACGTTCACCTGCCAGGGTGCGGGCAGCGGTGGCGGCAACGGCAAGGACGTGCCGTTCGGGTGCTACCAGACGATGGGTGATCTCGAGATCACGATCCTCGGGCCGGACGGCAAGCCGCTGCATGGCGAGGTCCGCGAGTATCGGCGTTCCTTGCGTCTCGCCCCGACGCGGCAAATCGTCGCGTTCGTCGATGCTGCGGGCGGCAACCATCGGCGCACGCTGCATCTCGACCGCGGCGAGCTCGTGCTGGAGTTCGCCTGTGATCAGCCGCGTGATTGGCTCGTGCATCTGCGGCGCCGCGAGAACGCGCAGGCGGGCGTCGTCGACGCCGAGGTTCCCAGCACGCCAGGCCAATCCAGCACCGGCAAGGAACTGCGGATGCAGGGACAGCTCGGCGATGGCGTTCGGTTTGCGACGCGAGTGCGAGGCTTTGGTGAAGCCGCGCGCGCCGAAGGCTCTGGCCTCCGCGTCGATGGCCAGCGCGGGCTCACCTTGCGGGTTGGCATGGGCACGGACTTCGCCGGGCTCGGCCAGAAGCCTGAGCGAAAGTCGGCCGCCGTCAGGATCGTCGAACCGCTGCCGAATCATCCTGGCGTAAGCACCCTGCAGCTGTCCGCGCCGCGCCTCGAGCTCGGCGGTCACGATCGGCGCGCGCTGCCGACCGTCGATCGCATCGTCGCGCTCGCCAAAGGCACTGCCGACCATGACCTCTTCGCCTTGTACTTCCACTACGGCGCGTGGCTGCTGCAACATGGCGGTGGTGGTCACGGGCTGCCTCTCAACCTGCAGGGCCTGTGGGCGCCGGAGTACCAGACGCCGTGGAACGGCGACTACCACCTCAACGTCAACGTGCAGATGAACTACTGGCCGGCGCTGCCGTTCGGCCAGTTCGACAACAACCTCGCGCTGGTTGGTCTCGTCGAATCGCTGGTCGCGCCCGGCAGCAAGACGGCGAAGGCGTACTACGACGCGCCGGGTTGGGTCGCCCACACGATCACCAACGTGTGGGGCTTCACGGCGCCGGGCGAACACGCGAGCTGGGGCTCGGCGCACACGAGCAGTGCATGGCTGTGCCGGCATCTGTTCGAGCATTGGGCGTTCACGCAGGATCGCGCGCTCCTGCAGCGCGTCTACCCGACGCTGCGCGAGTCGGCGCGCTTCTACCGCCACATCCTGATCGATGCCGGCGACGGCACGCTCGTCACGCCGGTGTCGAATTCGCCGGAGAACGCGTTCCGGATGGCGAACGGCGATGTCGCCAGCGTGTGCATGGGGCCGACCATCGACCAGCAGATCCTGCGCGAGCTGTTCACCAACGTCGCCGAGGCGGCCGGTGTGCTCGGTGTCGACGACGAACTCGCCAAGGACCTCACCGCGACGGCGGCGAAGCTGGCGCCGCATCGCATCGGCAAGCATGGGCAAGTGCAGGAGTGGCTCATCGATTACGACGAACCGGAGCCGCACCATCGCCACGTGTCGCATCTCTATGGGCTCTATCCGAGCGACCAGATCACCCCGTTCGGCACGCCGGAGCTCGCCCGCGCGGCGCGCGCGACGTTGGAGCGGCGCGGCGACGACGGCACCGGTTGGTCGCTCGCGTTCAAGGCAAACCTGTGGGCGCGCCTCGGCGATGGCGATCGTGCGCTCGCGGTGCTGACGAAGTTGCTGAAGCCGGTCGGCGTGCCGGGCTTCGACGGCGGGCACGGCGGCAGCTACGCGAACCTGTTTTGCGCGCATCCGCCGTTCCAGATCGATGGCAACCTCGGCGGCGCAGCGGCGATCGCCGAGATGCTGCTGCAGAGCCATCGCGAGCGACCGGGCGAAGACTTCACGCTGCATCTGCTGCCGGCGTTGCCGAAGGCGTGGGCGCAAGGCAGCGTCGACGGCCTGCGCGCGCGCGGCAACATCGAGGTGGGGTCGATGGTGTGGCGCGACGGCAAGTTCGTGCAAGCGCAGTTGCAAAACCGCGGGAGCGCGGCGCGAACGCTGCGGCTGCGCACCGCGGGGCCAGTGGTCGTTCGGCGTGGTAGCGAAGTGGTCACTACGCAATCGCCGGAGCCGGGCGTGACGACGTTCACGGTGGAGCCATCGGGCATCGTCGAAGTGCTGGCCGGCGGGGCCGGCGGCGGGGGCAAATGAGCAGCACGTCCCCATGTGCGCATTCGCGGAGCGTTCCGCGCCCAACCCCGTAGCTGACCCCATGCCTCCGCCCTCGTCGCCACGCCTGCTGCCGTTCCTGGTCTTGGCGGCGGCGTTGTTCGCGGCGCTGGTGGTGGTCGGCTACATCGTCGGGATCGGCAGCGACGTGGCGCTGCGGCCTTGCGACGCATCGCTGCCGATTCCGGCCGTCGATGCGCGGAATGCTGGTCCGCGGACGGACGTGGTTGGCGCGAGCGATGCACACTCCCGAGCCGCCGGCCTCAGCGTCGACGTCGACACCGACGCGCGCCGTTCCGCGGGAGCAACGCTGCGCGGTCGCGTGCTCGATGCCGCGGGCCTGCCGGTCGCGGGCATGGCCGTGTTGCTTGGAGAACAGCCACCTATCGAAGTTCCGTTGCTGCCGCGTCGAGCCCGCCCCCCAAAGACCGAGCGCGTCGAAGCAGATGCCGCCGGCGCCTTCGTGTTCGCGGGTCTGGCGGCGGGCACCTGGACTCTTCGTTGCCACGAGCTTCCGTCGTGCGCCGAAGTCTGCACGCTCGCGGTCGGCGAGGTGCGCGAGGTCGAGCTGCGCATGCCCAGCGACCATGCCATCGTCACCGGCGTGCTGCGTAGGGGTGGTGTCACGCGGGATGACTTCCACATCGAGGTGTTGCGCGGCAAATCCCAGCTCTCCACCAATGCGTGCAGCAAAGCCGGCCTCACCACGATGCTCGCCGCTGGCACCTACGAATTGCGCACGTGGATGCCAGCGCTCGGCCCGAGCGCGTGGTATTCACGCCACACCCTGGTCGTGCCGCCCGGCGTTCCGCGCGTGCACTTCGACTACGAAGTCGGCGGCACCGACATCGAGGTGGTGGTGCGCGGCACTGCGGTTGTTGGCCGCGACGAAGTGGGCATCGACGTGAACGGTGCCGGATTGGACAACGCGGCAGACGTGTACACCGCGCACGCAAGCAAGGTCGGCGAGACGACCCGCTTCGTACTGCCGCCCGGCAACTGGCGCATCGCCGCGTCGGGGCCTGGCATCGCGGCGCTGCCGGAACATCGCGTCGGCATCGACGTCGGCACCCCGCCGATCCGCATCGAGCACATGGCGGTTCCGGGAGCCAACGTGCGCCTGGAACTTTGCGATGTGCATGGTCGCCGCTTCACGCCGGCCCCCGAGTTGATGCCGGTGTTGCGGGCCGCGGGTATGGAACGGCCGTGCATGCTCGGCGCGAACGGCAAGCGCGGACAGCCGATCGTCTACACCTCGGTGCCGCTCGGCGCCGCCACACTCGGCTTCGAAGACCGCGAAGCGGACGGGGTGCGCACGTTCCTGCCGTTTGCGCCGCAAGCTGCGCTGGATGTCGTCGTCGGGACCGAAGGTGCCGTCGTGCCGCTCACCGTGCAACGCCGCGCGTTCGTCGATCTGCGTGCGTGTGAAGCCAGCGGGCGCGAGGACTTCGCGGCCTGCATCCTGGTGTTTGCGGGCACCGTGCGCGTGCGCGGCCGCGACGATCCGGCGGCGCAGCGTTGGGCCGGATGGCTGCCGCCGGGCGAGTACCGCGTTGCGATCGAACGCGCTGGCGTGACCCGCGAACGCATCGTGACAGTGGGGGAAACCGACCTGACTTTGCGGTTGCGCCCATGAATCCCAGGCTCGGCGTGGCAACGAACGCACGTTGGTTCGTAGGATCAGGCGCGCGTGGAGTGTTTCCGCGCAATTCCAAGAGAGACAAACCATGATCCGACTGCTTGTGACGGGCGCCTGCGCCCTGTTCCTGGTCGGTTGCACCGCGAAGACGGAGACGCCGACCCCAGGTGGCACTC
>SXPB01000242.1 GCA_005776475.1 Planctomycetia bacterium | reverse complement strand
TCGACGTGAACAGCGTCATCGGTTGCAGCGTCGCCAGGCCGGCGGCGTCGGGGCGCAGGCCCACGGCGCCGGAAGCGCCCTGCCCGCCCGGATGCAGGCGCCAGGCGGTGGCTGTCAGGTTCGCCGGTTTGCCGGCCACATCGACGATGCGCACGCTGACCTTGCGATCTGGCTGGAGTGTCAGCACGAACGGCGACACGGTCGGCTGGGTGATGTGGGCGAGGGCCACGCCGCGTTCGCCGGTGGCGCCGAGTTCGACCACGTCGAGGTCGGTGGGCAGCGTCACGTTGCCGTTGGCGTCAGTGCGGAATGAACGGCCACAGCGGGCGAGGCGCGCGAACACCGGCTCGAAGGGGTCCGCCGCAACCTGGCGCGACGGATGGCGGGCGTCGATCGCGAACACCGTCGCCTCGGGGCACGGTGCGCCGGTCGCGCCGTCGAGCACGCGCACCACGAGGGGTGCGCTGGCCTGCCGCCCGGGTGTGGCAGGCAAGGGCGCCGCCACTTCCTGGGGATTGGCTGCGAGGGGCAGGGCGAAGCAGCACAGCAACAGCAGCGGGGCGGAGGTCATTGGCATCGAAGGAGTGCGCGGCAAATCGGGCGGAGGGCAATAGCCGCGGCTCCGACGCGGTAACCGGCTTGGCGTTCCCGCTGGACGAAGGTAGGCGGCCAATTCAAGCAAACGCCGCGGGTGGAAACCTGCTGGCCGGCAGCGAACCTCGCATGCAAGCACTGGTCGTGCTCGGCGGGCTGTTGGGTTCGCCGGACCTGGTCACGATGACGAGCCAGGCGCTGCGGCAGACCGTCGGTCGCCAGTAGCCTGCGCGGGATGCCGCCGACCTTCGAAGAGATCGACTACCAGGACACCGAACTCGGCGAGCTGATCCTGCGGCGGCGTCGCCCGCTGTCGCAGCCCGACACCTGGGTCTACGAGGTCAAGCTCGCCGGCCGCTTCCTGATGTCGAGCCTGAACACCGACAGCGAACGCGAACTGGCGACCCGCGCGCTCGCCCGCCTGCACGGCGATCGCCTGCAGGTGCTCGTTGGTGGCCTTGGGCTCGGCTACACCGCCGCCGCCGCGCTCGCCGATCCGCGCGTCGCCAGGGTGGACGTCGTCGAGCGGTTGCCGGCAGTGATCGAATGGCATCGACGCGGCATCCTGCCGCTCGGCGATGCACTCAACGTCGATCCGCGTTGCCATCTGCTGGTCGACGATTGCCTGCACGCGCTGCAACAGGGCGGGCCGCCGCGCTACGACGCGATCCTGATCGACATCGACGACTCGCCGATCCACCTGCTCGACGAAGCGCACGCGACGTTCTACTCCGTGGCCGGGCTTGCGGCGGCGCGGCAGAGCCTGCGGCCGGGCGGCGTGTTCGCGCTGTGGACCAGCTTGCCGACGGAAGCCGAAGTCACGGCGCGGCTCCGGCAAGCGTTCCGCACGGCGCACGCCGAGGAGGTGCGCTTCGACAATCCGTTGCTCGACCACCCCGAAGTCAACGCGCTCTATTTTGGGATGGCGTAGCGACGTGCCGTGGTGGGGGACATGCCGCGACTGCGGCGGGCGGATTCGACCGCAAGAAGCGGAGTGCCGGCGCTGCCGCGTTCGCTAGGTTGTGTCGGCATGACGACTCCGCCCAAACGCATCGATGCCGCCGAGGAGCACTGCTGGCAGGCAGTGCTGCAGCGCGACGCGACCGCCGATGGCACGTTCGTGTTCGCGGTGCGTACGACGGGCATCTACTGCCGGCCGTCGTGCCGGGCGCGCCGGCCGCTGCGCGACAACGTGGCGTTCTTCGTCGATGGGGCGGTGGCGCGCGCCGCCGGCTTCCGAGCCTGCAAGCGTTGCCGTCCGGAAGAGAAGGCGGACGACGGTGCGCTGCGTACGCAGGTGGTGACCGCGGTCTGCCGTTGGCTCGACGTCGCCGACGGGCCGCTGCGGCTCGCCGAGCTGGCGGCGCGCGCCGGCTACAGCCTCTTCCATCTGCAGCGCATGTTCCGGACCGTGCTCGGCACGACGCCGCGCGCGTATGCCGAAGCGCGCCGCGCCGATCGCTTGCGGGACGCCTTGGCTGGTGGAACGTCGGTGACGGCGGCAATGCACGCAGCCGGCTACTCGTCGAGCAGTCGCCTGCACGCCGCCGCCGAGCGCTCGCTCGGCATGACTCCGAGCCAGCTGCGGCGGGGTGCGCCGGACCTGCGCATCGAGTACGCGGTGCTCGGGTGCACGCTCGGACTGGCGATCGTTGCAGCGACCGCGAGAGGACTGTGCGCCGTGTTGCTCGGCGACGACGAAGCGATGCTGCGCGCCGATCTGGCGCGGCGGTTCGCGCGCGCACAGTTGGTTGCCGGCGGCAAGGCGTTCACGCAGCGTGTCGCCAGCGTCATCGCGTGCCTCGATGGCGACGCGGTCGAGCCGGGGTTGCCACTCGACGTGCTCGGCACCGCGTTCCAGCAGCGGGTGTGGACCGCGTTGCGCACGATCCCGGTCGGGCAGACGACGAACTACACCGACCTGGCGAAGCGGGTCGGTTCGCCGCGCGGCGCGCGCGCCGTGGCCAAGGCCTGCGCCGACAATCCGCTCGCGATCGTGGTGCCGTGCCATCGGGTGGTGCGCAGCGATGGCGACCTGTCGGGCTATCGCTGGGGCACGGACCGCAAGCGCGCGCTGCTGGCGCGCGAGCAGGGCGCCGCTCAGTAGCGGCGGGCGTGCACCCACGCCGAACTCGGCAGGAACGTGTCCTCGTAGCGCACCCGCAGCAGCTCGCACACCGTGGCGTAGCAGCGCACCCAGCGCAGCACTTCCTTGTAGAACGGATTGAGCAGCGACGCGCCGGCGAGCGCCCATGGCTGCTCGACGCGCGGACAGCAGAGGGCCACGGCGGCCACCGACAGCAGCGACAGCAGCGAGTACGCCGCGAACGACACTCCGAGCACGAAGACGGCGAGCCCGGCGTCGTGGCACAGCAGCCAACCGAGCCAGACCGGGTAGACCAGCGTCGCCACGACCGCGAACAGGAACTCGGCCCCCAGCTCGAACGCGAACCAGAAGCCGGCGACGCGGGGATCGAGCAGCCGCCAGTGCTTCTTGAAGAACGCGCGCAGGCCGCCGCGATCCCAGCGGAAGCGCTGCTTCATCACCACGCGCAGCGATCGTGGACAGTCGGTGCGGGCGATCGCGTTCGGCGCGAACACCAGGCGCCAGCCCGCCTTGACCATGCGCAGCGACACGTCAGTGTCTTCGCCGAGCTGTTGTTCCCAGCCGCCGATGTCGCGCAACGCCGCGCGGCGGAAGGCGCCGACGGCGCCGCTCGCCTGCAGCACCGCACCGCGCGCGTCGGACCAGCGTTTGTTCACGTCGATCGCAACGGCGTACTCGAGCGCCTGCAGCCGCGTCAGCGTGTTGTCGCGCCAGTTGCGGATCACCACGTTGCCGGCGACGACGCCCACTTCCGGATCGGCGAACGGCGCCAGCAGCGACGAGACGAGGTGGGCGTCGAAGGTCGTGTCGGCATCGAGCGAAACCAGGAACTCGCCGCGCGCGAGCCGCAGGCCCAGGTTCGATGCGGACGGACGGCCCGAACGCCCGCGTTCGGCGTTGTTGCGCACCAGGCGCACGCGCGGGTCCTTGGTGTACGGCCGCACTTCCGCCGAGGTGCGGTCATCACTGTGGTCGTCGATCACCAGGATCTCGAGGTTCGGATAATCCTGCGCCAGCAGCGACTTCACGCTGGCGCCGATGATTTCCTCTTCGTTGCGGCCGGCGACGACGACGGACACCAGGGGGCGCCGCCGCAGCAACCGTTCGCGATCGGCACTATTTCGGTTGCGGTCGCGCCCGAGCCCGCGCACGACCACCGCCCACAGCAGCGGCAGGTAGTAGCGAGGCAACTCGAGGAACACGACGGCCGGGGCGAACAGTGCGAGCCACCACAGCCCACCGTGCGTGGCCCAGGCGATGGCGATGCCGTCGCGTGCGTTGGCGAACGCAGCCAGCAACGCGTCGATCATGGGGTGGCCAACGGGAACACGGCGCGCACGCGTTGGTTGGGCAGCAGTGGTGTCGCGGTCGTGATGCGCACTGGCAGGAACCGATGCGTCGGCGCGGCGATGCCTGCGGCCAGCGAAACCGGCGCTTGCACGAGAATGCGGCCGATCGCCGCGACCGTGCCCGCCACCGCCTTGCCGCCGCCTTCGGGCACCAGCGAGACCTCGCCGCCGAGGGCCAGGCGTTCCTGGTCGGGTGCCACGTACAGTTCGACCCACGCGGCGCGCGGATCGAAGTAGGTGAGCAGCGGTTGTCCGGCGTCGAGCACCGCGCCTTCGCTCGCGTGCACACGGTCGACGACGCCCGCGTGTTCGGCGCGAATGGTGGCGCGGCCGACGCGGTGGTCGTGCGCGCCGAGTTCGGCTTCTCGCTCGGCGACCTCGGCGCTCAGCAAGGCGACTTCGAGCGCGAGCAGATCGGTCGTGGGAACAGAGCTACGCGGCAGCAGGGCATCGCGGCGAGCGGCGGTGCCGCGCCAGGCGGCCGACTCCTTGCTGGCGAACTCGGCCGTGGCGCGGGCCGTGGCGATTGCAGCATCGAGTTCGGCCAGCGCGGCCGTGGCGCGCTCGCCTTCGAGGTCGCGGTCGATGCTGGCGGCGCCCTTCGCCTGTTCGAGCGCCAGCACTGCCGCCTGCCGGGCGGCGACTTCCTGCGCCGCGGCCTGCTCGTCGGCGAGGGC
Organism: Planctomycetia bacterium; assembly: GCA_005776475.1. Classification (GTDB taxonomy): domain Bacteria; phylum Planctomycetota; class UBA1135; order UBA1135; family UBA2386; genus UBA2386. The sequence goes on along the minus strand of SXPB01000242.1, from coordinate 7,337 downwards.
GGCGGCGAGGTCACGGCCGGAAGTGATGCCGGCTTCGGCGAGGCGCTGCCGTTCGGCGGCGCGTTCGCGCTTCTCGTGCAGCGTCGCCGTCGCTTGCTCGACGCGCGCGCGCGCTTCCCGCAGTTGCTCCTGCAGCACCGCGACCGTGCCTTGCTTGCGGGTCTTGTCCTGATGCAGCGCTGCGGCCAACGCTTCGCGCGAACGGGTCAGGCCGGCAACCTCGAGTTCGGCGCGCCGCGCGTCGTTGCCGGCGCGCTGCAGTTCGAGCTGGGCCGCCACCAACGACTCGGTGCGGCGGCCGATGTCCACTTCGTCGAGGGTGGCGCCGCCCTGCACCAGCGCCAGCCGGACCTTGCTGCGCTGCAGGCGACTCGTCAGCACGTCGCGTTCTGGATCGTGCACGGGCTCGAGCAACGCCAACACCTGCCCACGTTCGACCGTCTGGCCGTCGCGACAGAGCAGCCTGGCGACGCGCACGGGTGCCGGCGCAGTGACGGTTACGGACTCGACCCGCACGACTCCTTCGGCAGTGCGGCCGACGGCGAAGAACAGGGCGCCCACGAACCAGCCGATGGCGGCGATGCCGACGAGGCGCGCCAGCCAGCTGGCGCGGCGCCGCCAGACCGAACGTTCCTGCGCCTGCACCTTGCGCTGCTCTTGTGCCTGCACCGAAGCGCGCGCGGACGCCGCCAGGTGTTCGTGCCGGAGCTTGCCGAGCGTGCGCATCAGTCGAGTCCTCGCACGATCTGCAGCGAGTCTTCGATGTCGGCCGGGGCCTCGGCCCACGTGTGTTGGCGGAACGCGACGGTGACCGCGTGGCCTTCCGGGCTGCGCAAGGCCAGTCCACCGCAGAGCTCGCCGATGCGATCGGCAACGTGGGCGGCGCCGGCCGCATCGGTCTCCGGCAACAGCAGGCTGAGCGTCGCCGGGTCGGTGGGAGCGGCGAGGTCGAGATCGCGCAGCTTCGTCGCCAGCAGGCGGCCGAAGTCGTGAACTTCGCGCGCCGATGCACAGCGGAAGAAGGCGAACGGTTCGCCGCCGACCTGGAAGCGCATGCGCACCGCACTGAGGGCGCCAGGGTGGCGGCGCAGGCGGGTGAACTCGCGGCGCGCTTCGAGCACGAGGTAGTCGAGCCGCGCCAGGCGCGCGTCGGGATCGAACAACAGGTCGGCGACCTGCAAGGCCGTGAGCCGCTGCAGTTCGAGCGCGCGCGTCGCCAGGGCGGTCGGCGCGTAGGTGTGGATGTCGAGCAGGCGCGCTCCGTGCGCCGGGAACACGTGCGCGCAGTGCAGGCACTGACCACCCACAATGGGCGTCTCGGTCAACGCCGCGCACGTGCGGCATTCGTACGTTTCGTGCGGGCGTTCGAAGTCCTGGCCGAGCTGGAACAGGCGCTCGCGACACTTCGGGCACTGCAGTTCGGCGCCGTCAGCGAACTCGCGTTCGAGGCCGACGTAGGCGCAGGCGAAGTGGTGCAGCATGCGTTCGATCGCGAGATCGATGCCGCCACAGCCAGGGCAGGTTTCGCGGAAGTTGATCTGGCAGGCCGCGCAGCGCGGGCACACGTGCACGCGGTTGTGCAGTTCGCGGCGCAGCAGGTCGAGGTCGGCCAGTTCTTCGAGCACGCTGCGGGCGTCGGTGGCGAACGGAAAGAGCAGGCGATCGATGGCGGGGTAGTCGTGGCCGCTGGCGGCGAAGGGAGCCAGCGACGGCGTAAGCCCACGGCCGGGTTCCGCGCAGGCGCGCGCGAGGATGGCGAGTTTGACCGCGAGGTCAGGCGGCGGTGCGGTCCCGACCACTTCCTGCCCAGGCGTCACCGCCAGCGTGGCGAGGCCGGCCTCGATGCCGGCGAGCGCGCCGACGAGCGAGTGCAGGTCGCCCAAGGCATGGGCGTTTTTTGCCGGAAGCTGCGCGGTCATGGGGTCAGGAAAAGAACGACGCCAACGGATCGGTCCGCGCGCGCCGCAAGCTTGAGGGTTTTCCCCTAAGGGTTGTCCCCGGCTCGGCTCGATGTGGGGTTGCCTCGCATCCACGCCACCACATGTCTGTCGCGCCCATCCGCGTCCTCGTTCTCGATCCACATGACCAACAACTGCTGCGCACGAGTCTGCTGCAGATCACCGGTCGTTTGTTCGTCATCACCTGTTGCAGCGATCTCGAATCGGCGGTGGGGGCGATCGCCGCGCGCCATCCCGACGTCGTGCTGATGGAGATGCAGCTGGGCGACGAAAGCGGCATCCGCGCGCTGCGCATGCTGCGTTCGATGCACTGCCGGTCGCCGGTGGTGATGACCGGTCGTGATGGCGACGAGCAGACGGCGATCAACGCCCTGCGGGCCGGAGCCGCCGATTATCTCGCCAAGGAATCGCTGACGGCGCCGCGCCTCGAGCGCGCGATGCTGTTCGCGTTGGAACGGGGCAGGATCGAGGAGCGGATGGCGAAGCACCGCGAGCAGGTCGACGTCGAACATCGCGCGCTGCAGCAGCGTCACGACGAACTGCAGGCCAGTTTCGACACCACGGTGCGCGCCTTCACGGCGGCCCTGGCCGGCGTGCGCGCGTTCCTGTCGACGATTGCCGATGGGCATCCGTGGGAAGGGGCGCAACGGGAGCTGCTGCGCGAGGCGCTGTCGCGCTGTGAGCACGTGCGGGCGTTGGTGGGGACTGTCGAGGCCGAGATCGGGGTGTAGGCGTTGCCGGTGCGCGGTGGCGTGCGACGAGGCGCGGGTGAGCCGACGCCGGGTTTGGCCGTCGATGAGGCCCGCGTGCCACGGGCGCCATTGGTCCCTTGCGTTGCGCAGTCAGCCTCTTGATGCTCGCGGGCTCACTCAACCGCAGCAAGCGGTGACGCGGTCGTGGCGTGGTTCTGGGCAGCCACCATCGCCGTCGTCGCGGCGAGGCTCATGTTGTTGTGGACTCGCCGAGTTGCGCGGAAAGCCAGTAGTCGCCTCAGCACATGCTTGTACTCAAGGTTTCCATCAACGGCGGTGAGCCTGTGTTTTGCGGCGCCGAAGACCTCGGCGTGCTCAAAGCCGGTGTGCACCTTGCTGGCCCGCTTGGCGCAGGGGCGTACCATCCGAGGCCAGCCGAGACGCCGGACCTTTGGCTGACGGCTCGTGGTTTGACTTCGCGGCCACCCGGAAAGGGTGACGAGCACATCCGTTGGATTGACCATCTCGCTTTGAAGGTTGGCGACACGGTGACAATCGAGATCGTGCGAGCGGACAAGGCTTCCGAGCCCATCGATCGGTTTGCGGCGCGTGCGAATGCTGGAGATGCCGGCAATCATGGACTCGCAGAATCATGACGAGCGGCTGCTTGGACTGGATCGTGGCGACCGTAGGCGTGCTGTGCCGCGTCGATTGGTTGGTGGCGGCACTGGCGCAGGAGCTGCAGGCTCTTGGAGCAGTGGCCGCCGTGGTGGAAGATCCCGCGTGATCGTCCACGCAAGTGCGGAGCGCTCGGCGCAACCGTCCATGCCACTCTCGCCGGATGTTTCGAGTCCCCTTTCTTTGCCCCGGGTAGATCGAATGCGCAATTCTCGTCTGCGTGCCGCGTGGCCAGTTGTGTTCGTGGTCTTGTGCGTGTCGGCGTCGGTGCCGGCACTGTTGCCGCCGGAGCAGGACCCCAACGAGTTCACTTCCGAAGTGGCCAAGAAGGCAGCGGCTAAGTACGCCGACGCGGTGGGGAAGCTCGACGAGGAGTACTCCGCGAAGCTGAAGAAGGTCGTCGACCAGTACGCCAAGGAACTCGACGAGGCGCGCAAACTCGCTCTCGCGAAGCCCGACCTCGACGAAGCGCAGCGCGTGCTCAAGGCCAAGGCTGAAGCGCAGGCCGCCGTTTGGGTGAAGCCAGCGCAGCGCCGCAACTTCGACGTGATCTCGGCGCGCTGGGGTGCGATGACCCAGTGGCTCGACGTGACGACGCCCGTGCGCGCCAAGGTGCAGGATGGTCAACTGTCGCTCGTCCCGGACCAAATGGACTTCCCCGATCCGATCGACGGCGTGCGCAAGTCGCTCGTCGTGATGTACGTCAAAGACGGCAAGATGGAGTTGGCGATTGCCGGTGATGGGCAGCCACTGCAACTGCCGCCAACCGATGGTCGTTGAGGCCCTGCGCACCCACGCGGATGGCACGTGATTTCGCATCGCTTGATTCGCGGTTCGCCGAGTCGATCGGAGCCGCAGGGTGGACTTCGGGTTATCGGCGTTCGACTGCGACCCCGACGTGATCCGGAGACGCTGGGCATCGCGCCTGACAGCGTGCGACGGTGGCAATCCTGCGATCGACTGCGACAATGCCGGCGCCCGGTTCGGCGAGTTCGTCGATGCCGTTGGACCTTGCCGATGCAGAACATGGAGTTCGGGTTTGGCCGTGCGCTGGTTCGATTCGGCCGGTGCACCGTGGCAGGAGCTTGCGTCGGCCCGGTTCTCGTCTACGCGTTCTTGGTCGCGACGCGCGATCCGCAGTCCGGAAGCTTCTTCTGGTTTCCTGAATTTTGCGCCCTGTTCGGCGTCCTGTTTGGTGGCGCAGCAGGCGCGCTCTGCGGCTGGCTTTCGCTCATCTTCTCCTTCAACAAGGAGGCGAAGAAGCGAAGCCGGCTCAGCCCTCCGTCGGGAGCGACGGGCGACGACCGCACTGGGCCAGCGGTGAACATTCATGCGCGGCTGATCCTGTTGCCGGCGATTCGGCAACTACTGAAGGGCCATCTTCAGGGCAATTGGACGTCATTGGACTTCGGCGGCCAGCTGACTGCGTGTCGTGTCCTCGATGGTGGCGGCCTGACATCGGACACGGTGGGCGAAGATCGTGTCGTGCGCTTGTGGTTGCCGTACACAACGAAGGTGCACGCTGGCCTTGCTGCGGGTTCGCGAATCGGCCTCCACGTGGGCCGCATCCGAGTCGCCGAGGGTGTGGTCGAGCAATGCCCGGCGCCGTAGGCTCGCTGCCAGCAAGCAGGACGTGACGATGGCATACGACCGAGCGGACTGGCATCACGGTGGCGACTTCCCGGAGGACTTGGCACCTGAGAACGGAGCGACGCACATCGGCGTGTTCCTTGGCTGGGCGATCAAGCGCGGTCTCGTCGGCGCGGAGCACCTCGCGGACAATCGCGAGGCGATTGCCGCGGTATGCAGCGGCCAGATCAGCGGCCGTGACTTCCTCATGCATCACTGCGACGGCAAGTTCCTCGATGCGGATCTGAACGACGAGGGCAAGCGTTTTGCCGACGCGTACTACGACGAGCACTACGTGAACGACTACTCCGAATGCCTCGACTCGGATCTGCCTTCGCTCTACCACGTGGAAGACAGCGCGCCGAACCGAGCCAAGATGGAGGCTGTGCTGGATCGGCGCTTCGCGGCGTGGCGGGGCAGTGCGGATCCGGTTCGGCCTCTGGGCGGCGAGCCAAAGGCGCCGCGCAGGCCGAAGCCTGAGAAGAAGCCGTGGTGGCGCTTCTGGTAGCTGGTGCGCGAGTGCCGGCAGATGGCGAGACTGGTGGCCCCACATGAGAAGCACGAATGCGCTGCTGTTCGTCGCGCTCGCCGCCGTGCCGACACAATGTCCTGGCGATCGGGCAGTGCGGTATCCGGGCGAAGGCTCGCGGTAGCCGCGCGATGCCACCGCGAACCAAGTCGGCGCTGCTGGTCGTCGGCGTCCTCGGCTTGCTCGTCGCCGCCACCGTTGGCGTCGCGATGCTCTTGGTGCGGGGCGGCATCGGGCACACAGCGGCGAGTTTCCTGGCCGCCGCGTGCGTCGCATTCTCACTCGGACTCTACGGTTCGTGCTACCAACGGTGGGCTCGCGCCTTCTGGGGCGCTCCGTTCCATGTCGGCGATCGAGTTCGCGTGGTGCGTGGCCGCGGCGCCGGTTCGACGGCGACGGTCGTCGAGGTCGGCCAAGGAGTCGAAGTCGAGATCAAGTTCGACAACGCCGACACGGAGCCACGTCGCCGTCTTTGCTGGGGTGGACTGCGCCGGGTGCCCACCAACGACACGTGATGCGGCCTCGCGCACGTCCGAACCAGCGCCCTCGTTACGCCGGCGACGATTCCCGCCGCCATTCCCCACGAAGGTGCTGGCGGCGCGCCGGGGCCCCTCGGCAGAATCTTCGCCCCGAATGAGCGAAGCACCCCGAGTCCTCACCGAGCGCCGCGGCGACGCTGTCCTGCTGACCCTCAACGCGCCCGAACGCCGCAACGCCATCGACCAGCAGATGGTCGATGCCCTGCACGCGATCCTCGACACGCTGTGGCACGACGAGTCGGTCGCCGCCCTCGTCATCACCGGGGCCGGCGACAAAGCCTTCGCCGCCGGTGCCGACATCGCCCAACTGCGCGAACGCACCGCACGCGATGCGCAGAAGGCGATCAACAGCGGCATCTTCAACCGCATCGAAGAGTTCCCGGCCCCGGTGATCGCCGCGATCAAGGGTTTTGCCCTCGGTGGCGGTTGCGAACTGGCGATCGCCTGCGACCTGCGCGTGCTCGGCGAGTCGGCCAAGATGGGCCAGCCCGAGGTCAAGCTCGGCATCATCCCGGCCGCCGGTGGCACCTACCGCCTGCCGCGCCTCGTCGGCTTGGGCATCGCGCGCGAACTGGTCTACACCGGCCGCATGGTCGACGCGCAGGAAGCGCTGCGCATCGGCCTCGCCAATGCCGTGGTGCCCGACGCCGACGTCGTGCCGAAGGCCCTGGCGCTGGCCGGCGAGATCGCGCAGAACGGTCGCCTCGCCGTGCGCGGCGCCAAGCGCGCGATGAACGTGTTGAGCCGGCCCGGCCACGAGAGCGCGATCGCGTTCGAGAGTTCGGTGCAGGCCGTGCTGTTCGACAGCGATGACAAGAAGGCGCGCATGGACGCGTTCCTCAACAAGCAGAAGAAGGGCTGAGCCATGAGCGACGTGACGTTTTCGACGGTGGCGGTTCTCGGCGCGGGCACCATGGGTGCCGGCATCGCGCAGGTGTGCGCGCAGGCGGGTTCGAGCGTGGTGTTGCAGGACATCACCGACGAGTTCGTGCAGAAGGGCCTCGGCCGCGTTCGCGATTTCCTGCAGAAGGGCGTCGACAAGGGCAAGGTGAAGGCCGAGGAGCGCGATGCCGTGCTCGCGCGCATCACCACGACCACGGACCGGGTCGGTGCGTGCCGGACCGCGACGCTGGTGGTCGAGGCGGTGCCCGAGAAGCTCGAATTGAAGAACGGGCTGTTTCGCGAAGTCGCCGCCGTGGTGAAGCCGACCTGCGTGTTGGCCAGCAACACGTCGTCGCTGTCGCTGGCCAGGGTGTTCGCCGGCGTCGCCGGGCCGGCACGCTGCATCGGCATGCACTTCTTCAACCCGGTG
>SXPB01000241.1 GCA_005776475.1 Planctomycetia bacterium | reverse complement strand
GTCTACGAGATCGGCCGCGTGTTCCGCAACGAAGGCATCAGCACGCGCCACAATCCCGAGTTCACGATGCTCGAGAGCTACGAGGCGTGGGCCGACTACCGCGACATCATGGCGCGCGTCGAGGGACTGTTCGGCCACCTGGTCGAGGTCGTGCTCGGCGGCAAGGGCGTGGTGACGTTCCGCGACAAGCAATACGACCTGAAGCCACCGTTCCAGAAGGCGCGCTACCTCGACCTGTTCGCGCAGCACAACCCCGGCGTCGATTGGTTCGACCACCCGAGCTGCCTGCGCCGCGCCCGCGAACTGTCGCTCAAGACCGACGGCATCGAACCGCACAAGCTCGCCAACGACGTGTTCGAAGCAACCGTCGAAGACACCCTGCAGGGCCCCATCTTCGTGCACGACTATCCGGTCGCGATCAGCCCGCTGGCCAAACGCATGGCCGACGACCCGCGCGTCACCGAACGCTTCGAGCTGTTCGTCGGCGGCATGGAACTCGGCAACGCGTTCAGCGAACTCAACGACCCGATCGACCAGGAGCAGCGCTTCCGCGAACAGGTCGCGCACAAGGACGACGAGACGCCGGGCGAGATCGACGTCGACTACGTGACCGCGCTCGAGTTCGGCATGCCGCCGGCCGGCGGTCTCGGCATCGGCATCGATCGCCTGACGATGCTGCTCACCGGCTCGACCTCGATCCGCGACGTCGTGTTGTTCCCGCTGCTGCGCCGCCTCGAAGGCAACCCGGACCTGGGCCAGGGCGGCGACGCCGGGCCCACGCCGCCGCCGACCAACCCGCCGCAGCCGTGATCGCCGCGTTCTCGCCGTTCCTTGCCCTGCGCTACCTGCTGACGCGCCGCATCAATCTGCTCTCGGTGCTCGGCGTGATGTTCGCGGTGTGGGCGATCCTGCTGGTCGACAGCGTGTTCGCCGGCTTCGTCAGCACGATCCGCACCGACGTGCAGAACAGCGCGCCGGAACTGCTGGTCACCGACCTGCCGCACGACACCGGCTACGCGAAGTTGCGCGATGCGCTGCAAGCCGAACGCGAGCTGTGCGCGGCCACGGCACCGCGCCTTCGCCACCACGGCATGTACGAACCGCTGCGCCGGCCGCCCGGCGCCGAGCTGTCGGCGATCAGCAGCCAGATCGACTTCGACCACACCGAGAACGGCTTCGGCATCCTGGTCGGCATCGATCCGGTGCGCGAAGCCAACATCAGCGGGCTCGCCTCGTGGGTGGCGCGGGCGTCGGAGGAGTTCGCCGTGCGCGGCCTCGAACTGCCCAGGTCGCGCGTGCTCGACAGCCCGGACGCAAAGCAGCGGGCGAAGCTGCTGGTCGCGCCCGAACTCGAATGGCACGCGCGCAAACGCGTCGGCCTGCCGGTCGAGAGTTCGGTCGAGAACCACACCAGTTCGTGGCCGGGCGTGCTGCTCGGCTGGCGCCGTTTCCGCCGCAGCCAGGCCCTGCTCGAAGGCGACGCGCTCGACGTCGTGGTCGCGTCGTTCCCCGGCCTCGGCGAAGGTGCTGCGTTGCACACCCACCCGATGCGCATGGCGTTCGCCGGTTGGTTCGCCACCGGCCACCGCATGTTCGACGAAGCGTCGATGCTGGTGCCGATCGAAACGCTGCGCACGCTGCTCGGCCACGACATCAGCGACAGCGACAGCATCGACCTCGTCACCGACATCGCGGTGAAGCTGCAGCCCGGGCTGTCGGCAGCGGCGCGCGCGGCGGCGAAGACGCGCCTGCAGGCCGTGGTGCAGGGCCTGCTGCCGACCGGCAGCGCCCCGTGCCTCGTGCTCGACTGGGAAGAGCAGAACGAAGTGTTCCTGTCCGCGGTCACGCACGAGCAAGGCATGATGCAGTTCGTGCTGTTCGTGGTGATGCTCGTCGCCGCGTTCGTCATCTATGCCACGCTGCACATGATGGTGACGCAGAAGATCAAGGACATCGGCATCCTGGCAGCCCTCGGCGGTTCGCCGCGCGGCATCGGCCTCGTGTTCCTGATCGGCGGCCTCGTGGTCGCCGTGGTCGGCACGGCCCTCGGCATCGGCACCGGCGTGGCGTCGGCGGTCTGGCTCAACGACGCCAACGAGTGGTTCTTCGCCAACTGGCAGGTCGAGTTGTTCCCGCGCCGCCTGTTCGACCTGCGCGAAGTGCCGTGCCATCTCGAGCCGTCATGGATCGCCAAGGTCGGCATCGGCGCCATCGTGCTCGCCGTCGTCGTCGCCTTCATCCCGTCGCGCAAGGCCGCCCGCATGAACCCCGTCACCGCGTTGGCCCACGAATGACCACCCCCGTCCTGCAAGCGACCGCCGTCCACAAGCACTACCGGCTCGGCAAACGCGAGATCCCGGTGTTGCGCGGCATCGACCTGTCGGTGGCCGCCGGCGAGACCGTCGCCCTGCTCGGCGCGTCCGGCGCCGGCAAATCGACGCTGCTGCACGTGCTCGGCCTGCTCGATCCGCCGAGTTCGGGCGAAGTGCACTACGACGGCCGCCGCGTGGATGCGCTGCCGATCGGCCAACGCGCCGCGCTGCGCCACGCGCAGGTCGGCTTCGTGTTCCAGTTCTACCACCTGATCCCCGAGCTCACGGCGCTGCAGAACGTGCTGCTCGCGCGCATGATGGCGACTTCGGTGTTCGCCTACTGGGGCCAGCGCAAGCAGGCGAGGCAGAAGGCGATCGCGATGCTCGAACAGGTCGGCCTCGGCGACCGGCTGCACCATCGTCCGACCGAACTGTCCGGTGGCGAACGCCAACGCGTCGCGATCGCGCGCGCACTGCTGGCCGAACCCAAGGTCGTGCTCGCCGACGAACCGACCGGCAACCTCGACTCCACCACCGCGCGCGGCGTCGTCGACCTGATGTTCTCGATCCAGCAGCAGCGCGGCCTCGCGTTCCTGCTGGTCACCCATGACGAACGGCTGGCGCAACGTTGCCATCGCGTCGTGCGCATGCAGGACGGAGTCGTGGTGCGCTGATGTACCGGCTCTTCCTGGCGATCCGCTACCTGGTGACGCGGCCGATCAACCTGCTCGGCATGGCGGGCATCACGATCAGCGTGTGGGCGCTGGTCGTCGTGGTGTCGCTGTTCACCGGCTTCATCAACGTGATCGAGCACCACGTGCACCAGGCCAGCGCCGACCTCGTCGTCGTCAACCTGCCGCCGTGGGCCAACAGCCGCAAGCTGGTGGCCGCCCTCGAAGCCGACCCGCAGGTCGCCGGCGTCACGACGCGGCTGCTGCACCACGGCCTGTTGCTGCGCCCGGGGCACCGGCCACCGCCCACGCCGTTGCCAGGGCGTTCGGCGCTGCACGGCGGCGACCAGCCGTTCTTGTTCGTGCAGGGCATCGATCCGCGCAGCGAAGCGAAGGTCACCGGATTCGACGATTGGCTCATCCACGCCGACATCCCCAAGGAGCTGCGCGCCATGGACCAGGCCCTGCTGCCGCGCGACGGGCTGCCAACGGTGCTGGTCGGCCTGCAGCGCCTGACCCGCGAAGGCCTGCGCGTCGGCGATCGCCTGGTGCTGACGACCGCACGCATCGAAACCGACCCCCAGGGCCGCCGGTCGCCGCGCAAGGTGCAGTTCGACCTCGTCGTCGGCGGCGCCTTCAAGACCGCGCACAGTGGCTTCGACGGCAACACGGTGTTCGTGGCCGCCGACACGCTGCGGCAGAACCTGTTCCCGGACACGCCCGATGCGGTGCAGGAAGTGGCGCTGCGCGTGCACGACCAGCAGCAACTCGAGGCCACCGCCGGTCGCCTGCAGCGCACCGTGAACCGCGTGCTCGAACGCGACCAGTACGCGTGGGCCAGCGTGCTGACGTGGCGGGAGAAGAACAGCGGCTTCCTCGAATCGGTGCAGCACCAACGCGCCCTGATGCAGGTTGTGCTGGTCGTGATCATGGTGGTCGCCGCCTTCCTGATGCTGGCGACGCTGTCGATGATGGTCACCGAGAAGGTCTCCGACATCGGCATCCTGTGCGCGATGGGGGGCACGCCACTCGGCGTCACCACCGTGTTCCTCGCCTGCGGCCTCGTCATCACCGCGTGCGGCATCGTCGCCGGCACGCTGCTCGGCATCGTCACCGGCATCTATCTCGAAGAAGTGCGCCAGGCGCTGCGCTGGACCACCGGCATCGACCTGTTCCCGATCGACGTCTACAACCTCGAACGAGTGCCGAGCGCGATCGATCCGATGTGGCTGCTGCAGGTTGCGGGCATGGCGATGGCGACGGGCCTGCTGGTGTCCGTGCTGCCGGCGTGGCGCGCCTCGCGGCACGACCCGCTGGTCAGCCTGCGCGCCGGCTGAGCCGCACCGCCGCACGAGGCGGGTCCGGTTCGCACGGGTTTGCTGCTGGCGCCGATTTCGGCGTAGCCCGAAGACGCCGCGCGCGCTCCCCCTGGCTACACTGCCAGCGATGCGCTTGCCGTCGATTTCGCCACTGCTGCTGCTCGCGCTGGCGGCACTGCCGGCGTGCACCGCCGCGCCGAAGACGACGCACCGCCGTTCGCCGATCGATGCCGCGGCCCGCGTGCTGGCCCTCGACTTCGTCCCCCACGCCGCCACCGAGACCCACCACGGTCTCGACCGGCTCACCGGCATCGCCGCGAAGGAAGGACGCCGCGTCGCGGGCCTGCGCCCGCCTACCGATTCCACCGGCGCCGAGATCGCCCGGATCGCCGACGCCCGCCGCAACGCCGTGACCCTTGCCAGCGCGGATCTGCGGCGCCGCCCCGACGTCCGCGCGGCCCTGCCGCGTTCGCCGCATGACCTGGCGCAGACGCTCGCCGATGGCCTCGGCACGCTGTCGGTCCTGTTCGCGCCGCGGCAACCGCTCGGCGAGATCGACGACCAGCGCCATCGCACCGACCCGGCCGAGGCGCCCGCAGAAGCCTCGCTGCTCGCCCGCCTGCGCCGCCGTCTGCGCTTGTGACGTGAACGCACCGACCGTCCCGGGACCAACCCGTGACTCGCGCCCGAGTGCCACGCCGCGTAGAACGCCGCCCCTACCCCCGTTCCGAGGAGTCCCAGTGCAGTCCGTTTCCACGACCAACCTTTCCCGTGCCCTGCTGCTCGCCGCCACGTTGGCGGCGACCTCGACCTTCGCTGCGGCGCAGGATGGACTTGCCAAGGACCGCGCGGCGGGCGCTGCGACCGTCGACGTCGCGATGTGCAAGGAATGGCTCGGCACGCTCGCGAGCCCTGCCTTCGAAGGGCGCGGCACCGGCCAGCCCGGCTTCGAGAAGGCGGCCAACTACGTTGCCGCCCACTTCCAGTCCCTCGGCCTCACCACCTACTACCAGCACGTGCCGTGGGCGACGTCGAAGCTGGTCGCCGAGAAGACGAGCCTCGTGTTCCAGAAGGGTGACGAGACGATGCTGACGATCGCGGCCGACAAGCTGGGCGGCACGGCGTCGGGATCGCTGGCGGCGACCGGCGACGTCGTGCTGCTGGTCGTCGATGCGCCGCCGCCACGAGAACGTGGCCGCGCCGATGCGGAGACCGCGGCGGTGATTCCCGGCATCGACGAGCTCGAACTCAAGGGCAAGGTCGTCGTCGTGTACGTGCGCCAGCCAAAGGTTGGCCGGCCGAACCCGCTGGCCGCCTTCGCGGTGCAGCAGGAACTCGGCGGCAAGGAATGCGCCGCGGTCGTGTTTGCGCAGACCGAACCGACGCGCGGCATCGAGGGCCGTCGCGGCCAGGCCGGTCGCCGCGCCAACCCCGCCGCCGCCGGGGCGCGGCGGCAACCGGGTTCGATCCAGTTCGGCGGCGACCAGTTGCCGGCGTTCCTGACCGCCGCCGGCCTGTCGCCCGAGTCGCTGGCCACGACCAAGACGGCCACGCCGTTGCCGTTGCGCGCGACGTTGGCAGTCGCCGTCGAGGAGACCAACGCGCCGGCGATGAACGTGTTCGCGATCCTGCCGGGCAGTGATCCGGTCAAGAAGCACGAATACGTGGTGATCGGCAGCCACCTCGACCACCTCGGTCGCCGCGGCGACGTGATCAGCCCCGGCGCCGACGACGACGCCTCGGGCACCACCGGCGTGATGGCGGTGGCGAAGATGTTCGCCAAGAACGAGGTGCGGCCGCCGCGCAGCATCCTGTTCGTCTGCTTCTCCGGCGAAGAGAACGGCCTCGTCGGTTCGGCCTACTTTGCCGACAACTGCCCGATCCCGCTGTCGTCGATGGTCGGCCAGCTGCAGATGGACATGATCGGCCGCGACGAAGAGGAGAACAGCGAAGGCGACAAGGGTGAGCTGGCGGAGAACAACCGCAACACCGTGCATCTGGTCGGCACGCAGAAGCTGGCGCCCGCCCTGCACGAGCTGTGCCTGCAGAAGAACCAGACCGCGAAGCTCGACATCGAATACGACCAGGAAGGCATGTTCGGCCGCAGCGACCACGCCAACTTCGCGCAGAAGGGCGTGCCGATCGCGTTCTTCTTCACCGGCCTGCACCGCGACTACCACCGGCCCACCGACACGCCGGAGAAGATCCACTACGAGAAGCTGCTGCGCATCGCGGTCTGGGTCTACGACATCGCCTTCGAACTGGCGGCGCAGACCGATCGGCCGGCGATCGATCCGAAGCTGTGGGCCAAGTTCCGTGGCAGCGGTCGCAATCGCGCGCCGGAAGTGCCCGCCGCCCCGTTGCTGCCCGAGAAGCCGCCGGCAGCAGGCCGCTGAGAAGCGGCCCCCGCGCTGCGCGCGGAACCGGCGCCAACCGCGCGACTCAGATCTCGCGTTCGCCGGGCGAGCGCAGCGACAGCGGCCGGCCCAGGATCTCGCTCATCACGACGACGCGCTTCAGGTCGGACAGCGTGTAGCGGCCGCGGACTTCCAGCTGGCTGCTCGCGTCGTGCACGCGACCGCCGAGGTTGCCGATCTCGGCGCCAGCGGCATGGCCGCCGACGCGACCGCTCTGCGGGGCGACGCGGTGCTGCATCGATTCGCCGACATGCGGATCGACCTGCGTCGGCAAGCGGCGGCGGTTGGTGCTCGGCACCACCGGCACCGGCGCGCGCTCGGGCACCACCACGTTGCGGCGCCGCGGGGTCGGCGGCAACGGCGGCGGTTCGGCCGACCCCGAGTTTTCGGCGTGCTCGACGACGTCGCCATGCCGCGCCTCGGTTTCGCGGCGATATCCGCGCGACGACTCGGGCGCACTGCGGTCGCCCGCCGCGGCCTCCGCCGGCACCGTTTCGACGCCGAGAATGCGCCGCATCTCGCGGGCGATCTCCTCGGCCGAACGTTCGCGCGCAACCGGTGTCGGCATCTGGACCGGCTCCGGGCGCGCGCGTTCGACCTGCTCGCTCGGCAATTGGCGCGCCTGCTCGGCGCGTTCGCGCGCCTTCTTCGCCGACTTCACGACACTACCGATGATGCCGATGATCCACGCGCCGACCACGAACAGGATCAGCGGCTCCTTCAGCAGCATCGAAAGCAGCTTGTCGAACACGGCTCACTCCTGTCCGGGCATCTTGCGCTTCTGGCTTTCGGTCGACATGTGCGTCTCTTCGCCCACCGCGATCTGCGTGCGCATGCGGGTGTCGGCTTCGAGGTTCTTGATGCGTTGGTAGTCGAGCACGCCGAGGTGGCCGCTGCGGAACGCATCCGCCATCGCCTGCGGCACCTCCGCTTCGGCGAGCACGAGCTTCGCGCGGTTGGCGGCGATCTCGGCGATGTTCTCCTGCTCGGCGGCGACGGCCATCGCGCGGCGGCTTTCAGCGGCGGCCTGCGCCACGCGCTTGTCGGCTTCGGCCTGGTCCGCCTGCAGGCGGGCGCCGATGTTGTCACCGATGTCGACGTCGGCGATGTCGATCGAGAGGATCTCGAACGCGGTGCCGGCGTCGAGGCCCTTGCTCAACACGCCCTTGCTGATGCGGTCGGGGTTCTCGAGCACGTCCTTGTGCGTGTCGGAACTGCCGATCGTCGAGACGATGCCTTCGCCGACGCGCGCGATGATCGTCTCTTCGGTGGCGCCACCGACGAGGCGCTTGATGTTGGTGCGCACGGTGACGCGCGCCTTGGCCAGCACCTGGATGCCGTTCTTCGCCATTGCGGCGACCTTGCCCTCGGGCGGGCAGTCGATGACCTTCGGCGTGACCGAGGTCTGCACGGCGTCGAGCACGTCACGGCCGGCCAGATCGATCGCGGCCGCCTGGCGGAAGTCGAGACCGAGGTTGGCGCGGTCGGCGGCGATCAGCGCCTGCACGACGTTGAGCACCTTGCCGCCAGCAAGATAGTGCGCTTCGAGATCGCGCACGTTGATCGGCAGACCGGCCTGCGTCGCCGCGATCGCGCCGCGCACGATCACCGACGGGTTGACCTTGCGCAGCGACATGCCGACCAGCTGGAACAGCCCGATCCTGGTGCCCGACATGTAGGCCTGGACCCACAAGTTCAGGAACTTGAGCATCACCAGCATCAGGATGACGAGCAGGACCAGCGCGCCAATCGCGACGTAGAACAGGATGTCCGAGGAATCGGCTTTGAGGAGCATGGGTGGGATCGGAGTCAGGGAATGCGAAGGTTCAGCGGCGCGCGACGACGACGCGGTTGCCGTGCACTTCGAGCACAGTGACGTTGCAGTCGGCGTCGACCATCTCGCCGCGGGTCACGACGTCGATGCGTCGGCCGTCGACGCGGGCGAAGCCAGCGGGCCGCAAGGGCGACAGCGTCACGCCGACCTTGCCAACCAGGCCGCGCAGCGATTCTTCCGTGCTCGCGGTGACCGACTGGGACGGGCCTTCGAGGATCAACGCCTTGCCGAAGCGGGTCTTGGGCAGCAGCTTGAATGACATCACCAGCACGATCGGCGACGCGATCGCTTCGACCAGGACCATCGTCACGCCGAATGCGATCGAATGCTGGAAGGCCACGAACACGGCGGCGAGCAGGGCTGTGCCCGCCAAAGTCGCGACGACGCCGAACGAGACCAGCATCACTTCGACGACGATCAGGCCGAGGCCGAGGATGCAAAGCAGCAGCACGACACCGACACTGCCGCGCTCGCCGGCGCGCGGGGCTGGCCCATCGGCGGCGACGACGACGCGCGGTCCCTGCACGTAGAGCACGCGGATCCGGGTGCCGGCCTCGATGAACTCGCCTTCGGTGACGACGTCGAGGCGTTGGCCGTCGATCTCCATCGCTCCCGTCGGACGCAGCACGGTGGCCGCGGTGCCGACCCGGCCCACCATCGCCATGGCGCCCGCATCGGCGAGCCCGAGCCCACTGCCGCCCGCGGTCGATGGCGCCGGCTCCGGCGGCAGCAGGAACACGCGGTTGAACCACGGCACCTTCGGCAGGAAGCGCCACATCAAGCCACCCGCGACCAGCACCGACACGAACAGCAGGGTCAGGTTGCCGAGGTTGGCCAGCAGAATGCCTTCTTCAACCGCGTTGCTCGGCACGACGAACGACTGCCGGCTCAACACCAGGGCCAGCACCAGGCACAGGAACCCGACACCGCCGAACACGACGGTGCCCGGCAACAGGAAGATCTCGACGGCGATCGCGGCGAGGCCGAGGAAGAACACGAGGATCTCGGTGATCTCCGCCAACCCGACCAGGTAGCTGTGGAACAGCGCCAGCCCGAGGAAGACGGTGCCGAGCAGTCCGGGCAGGCCGACACCCGGCGTCTTCACTTCGACGAGCAGCAGCACGAACCCGAGCACGAGCAGGAACGGCTGCAGCAGTTCGAGCCAGCCGACCATGCTCTCGGCCCAATTGCCGGCGAGTTCCACCATCGTCGAGCGTTCGATCGCCAGCACTTCGGCGAGCGAGTCGAGATCGCGAATCGTGCCGTTCGACAGCCGGAAGTCCTCCGCTTCTTGCGCGGTCAGCACCAGCGGTCGCGTCAGGGGCCGATCGCCGATCACCTTGGCACCGCCGGCCAGAAGGGCCGGCAACTCGCTCTGGTCGAGCACCGCCTCGCGTTCGACGCCACCCTGCCGCACCGTCGCCTGCACGATCTGGATGCGCGGGTCGGCCATGGCCAGTGCCAGCTTCACGGCGTCGGGCCCGAACTTCGGGTCGCGCTTGGCGAGCCATCCCGCCAGGGCGACGCGGCTGGCTTCGTAACGATCGGCGGCAGCGGCGTCGGGGTTCTGCGCCAGCAGTTCGCCGATCTCGCCTTCCGGCTTCTCGATCTCGCCCCACTGGGCGCCCGGCATCAGGAAGATCTTGTCGCAACACAGGGCCAATGCCGCAGCACCACTGACCACCCGTCCCTGCAACAACGCGATCGTCGGCGTCTTGGCCGACTGCACGGCCTGCAGCAGGCTCTGGATGTCCTTGGCATCCTCACCCTGGCTGCCGGCGGTCTGCAGACGGAACACGACCCAGCTGCAGCCGAGGTCCTCCGCCTTGCGCAACGACCGATGGCATCGGGCCAACTCGGTGGTGCCGAGCTTGCCTTCGAGGGTGACCAGCAGGACCCGGGGCTCGCTCACCGGCTGCTGCGTCCCGGCGGGTGTGTCCACCCGGGGCGTTGGTCCGCCGCACGCCACCCACAGGGCGAAGAACAAGGCGATCCACGATCTGCGCGACGTCAAAAGCACGGGCAATGGTTTAGCACCAGTGGCCGTCCTTGCCCAAGGTCTGTCTGTCCGTCTGGCAAGAGTCGGCGCAGCCGACCCGCCGCGACAGCCGATAGAAGACCGTGGCCAGAATCGGAGAGGGAGCGGAACGGCAGGCGGCGCGCGGCGCCGTGCTCGCCCTCGTGCAGGCCCTGCGCCTCCTGCACCAGCATCCCGACAACCCCGGGCTCTGGCGGACCGCCGCCCGGCGCAGCCGCGAGGCGATCGCCCTGGCGACCCGGCATGGCCCGTGGACGCTGGGCATCGGCGACGGCGAGTTGCTTGCCGGCGATGAGCCGGTGTTGGCCTTCGCGCCGACCGAAGTTCCGTTCGGGCCCCTGCGCAGTGCCGGCATCGGCGCGCTGGAGTTCGCCGAAGGTATTGCCAGCGAGTCGGTCGCGCAGCTGCTCGAACGCCTGCGCGGCATCGACGACGACCCGGATCCGGAACGTGCCATCGCCGCGCTGCATCGAGGCGGCGCCTTGCCCGGAGTGCAGGTGCGCGCCGCGACCACGTTCGGCCAGGATCGCGGCAGCGGTCGCTACGACTGGTCGACGCTGCCGGCGCCGACGTTCGTCGAACCGGCCCTGTTGGCGATGGTCGCCCGCGACCTCGCCAGCAACCTGCCGGCCAGCGTCGCGCGGGCCGCACTCGAAGAACTGTCGCCCGACACCGGACCCGCCGGCGACGCGCTGCTGCCCCTGCTCGATGCGATGCTGCAGCGCGGCGACGTCGCCACCGTCACCTGGTTGCTCGGCGAGATCGAGAACCACCCGAACGTGCACCCCGAATGCCGGTTGCGGTTGCAGGCGCACGCCAGCGCCCACTGCGACGACGCCTGGCTGCGCGACCGCCTGGCGCGCGGCAGCCGCGACGAGGTCCTGGCGCTGGTCGGCCTCGTGCTGCAACTCGGCGCCGCCGCCACCGCGCGCTGCACGGCCGTTCTGCAGACGAGCCAGCATCCATACGCGCAGGTGCTGCTCCCGCTGTTGCCGACGTTGTCCTGACCGGTGCGCGTTGGGCTGCGGCGACGGGAACTGCCACGCCAGGAAAAGGCGTGCGGCCCTCGATCCAATCAGGACGACGCCGTCACGCCACGGCTCGCCCGCGCCCAGCGCGCGCACGTTGCGAGCAGCGCCCGCCGGTCGACGGGCTTGGTCAAGTAGTCGTCGCAGCCGGCCAGCAGGCAGCGCGCCCGGTCGCTGCTCATCGCGTTCGCGGTGAGGGCGACGATCGGCCGCGAGTAGCCGCTCGCGCGCGCCTGCCGCGTCGCTTCGTAGCCGTCGCGTTCGGGCATGTGCATGTCCATCAGCACCAGATCGAACGCACCGTCCGCGGCGTTCATGCGCTCGCACGCGATCCGGCCGTTGTCGACCGCTTCCACCGTGGCGCCGACCCGACGCAGCAGGAACGTCAGCAAGCGTTGGTTGTCGGCGCCGTCCTCGGCGAGCAGGATGCGGGCGCCGCGCAGACCCTCCGTGACGTCGTCGCCTTCCACCGTCGCATCCGGCATCGGCGCCGACGGTGTGCGTTCGCGATCACCGCCCTCGGGCAACCAGGTCCCGGCTGCGGCATCGACCTCGCCGGCAATCGTCACCGTGAACACGCTGCCGTTGCCGGGCTCACTGCGGACCACGATGTCGCCGCCGAGCAGTCGCGCATAGTGACGGGCGATGGCGAGACCGAGCCCGGTTCCGCCAAAGCGCCGCTCCGTGCTCGCGTCGGCCTGTTGGAAGGCGCGGAACAGACGGGCCACTTCCCCCGGCGTCATGCCGATGCCGGTGTCGCGGACCGCGATCGACAACCACGGCGTGCCCGCGACGGGAGTGCCGCAACGCACTTCGACGTGCACTGCGCCGGCGGCCGTGAACTTGATCGCGTGGCCGATCAGGTTGACCAGGATCTGGCGCAGCCGGCACGGGTCCGTCGCGATGCGGCGAGGAATCGGCGTCGCGAAGGTGCGTTCCAGCTGCAGGCCCTTGCTGCGCGCGCGCACGCGCAGCAACGACAACACGTCTTCGACCAGCGCCGCGACATCGACCGGCTCGGGACGGAACGTCACCGCCCCGGCCTCGATCTTCGACATGTCGAGCAGATCGTTGATCACCTGCAGCAGGTGCTGGCCGTTGCGCAGCACGGTCGCAATCGCGTCGGCGCGCGCCTCGGCCGGGAACGTGTCGTCACCGAGCAACTCGGCATGGCCGAGGATGGCGGTCAACGGCGTGCGCAGTTCGGGGCTGATGTTGGCGACGAACTCGCTCTTGGCCCGGCTGCTGGCCGTCGCCAATTCGATCTCCGCGCGGGCGGACGCCATCTGCGCCCGCGCGTGCGCCGCCAGTGACGAACTCAACACGCGAAGCCATGCCACGCCGGCGACCACGGCCAGCGCCAACGTGCCCAACAACAAGGACAGGCCGAACCGCTCGGCGACAACATACTCGTACGCCGCGATGTCCCGCATCACCTCGCGCGCGCGCGCGGTGCCTACTGCGTAGGCATTCTTGTCGGCCGCGTAGTTCGGGCCTTCGAGGATCTCCTTCGCCTGGTCGCGTTGGCCGCGCTCGATCGCCGCGAAGGCGGCAAGTTCCTGGGCGATGAGGCGCTGGTTGGCGGCGTCGGTGTCGGCTCCCAGCTCGCGATCGAACACCGTCGGCGACATCGCCCGCAGCTCGGCGATCGCCGCGTCGAGCGGCGCCAGGCTGACGTCGTACTGCCGGCGCCACTTCGGCTCGCCGCTGGCGGCAGCCATCGACGCCGCCATCGTCAGCACTTCGTCGAGCCGCTCGATCTCACCGCAGAGTTCCTGCACGCGCAGTTGGCGTTCGCTCGTCGCATGCACGCCGCCGGTCGTCGTTCCGATGGCCGCGACGGCCGCCAGCAACAACAGCAGGGTGGAGACGATCGCCAGCGCAAACGGGACGCGCTGCCGCTCCGAGCGCGCATCCTGCG
This sequence comes from Planctomycetia bacterium, assembly GCA_005776475.1. GTDB lineage: Bacteria > Planctomycetota > UBA1135 > UBA1135 > UBA2386 > UBA2386. The sequence continues at coordinate 25,111 of SXPB01000241.1, read as the reverse complement.
TCCCCGCAGATTGGATCTCCTCCCCCATCCCTGCGCCAATCGGCGACCCCGGGCCCCGGGCCCCAATCGATCGGCACAGGCCCGCTGCCAAGGCGCGATGCACACCCATGCTGCGGACGAGCCAGCCGGCATGGTCGCAATGCGGTTGCCGATGCGGCCGCGGCACGCAAGCGAAGAGAAATCCTGCGAAGTCATGTCACACAACCACTCGCGCTGGCAAGCCACACCATGCAGTCGCTCCTATCGCGCTCGGGGGCCATCGCCTCCCTCTGCTTCCTCTCCCAGCTCCCCGCACAGGCGAACTGGGTGCAGCCGACGTTCGTGACGCCCACGCCGGGCGGCCGCTACCTGTTCGGTTTCGCCTACGACTCGCACAGCAACCACGCGGTGTTGTTCGGCGGCCGGATGTTCGGCGGCACCTACACGAACCAGACCTGGCAGTACGACGGCAGCGGATGGCTCCAGCTGACGCCGTCGAGCTCGCCGCCGGGCATCGCGACGAACGCGATGGTCTATGACTCGGCCCGCCGCCGGATGGTGCTGTTCAGCGGGGAGAACAGCTTCGGCTTCTGGAACGAGACGTGGGAGTTCGACGGCAACGCCTGGCTGCAGCGTTTTCCGACGACGAGCCCGCCAGCGCGCAACGGCTGCGCCTGCGTCTATGACCCGGTTCGCCGCCGCGTCGTGATCTTCGGCGGCTGGGACGGCACCCGCCGCAACGACACGTGGGAGTACGACGGCACCGATTGGGCGCAGATCTTCACCGCGAACACGCCCGTGGGGCGAAGCGACCATCTGATGGCCTACGACGAGGGACGCAACTGCGCCGTGCTCTACGGCGGCTACAACGACGTGTCGCAGTTCCTCGGCGACACGTGGGAATACGACGGCGTGGACTGGGTGCAGCGTTTCCCGGCCAACAGCGCCGGGCCGCTCGCCGATCCGGCGATGGTGTACGACCGTGGGCGAGGTCGCGTGGTGCTGTTCGGCGGCAAGGCATCCTGGTTCACGCCGAACACCAACGCGACCTACGAGTACGACGGTACGACCTGGACCGATCTGACGCCGACGCTCAGTGCGGCGCCGAGTGGTCGTTGGGTGGCCCAGATGGTCTACGACGAGGCGCGGGGGCGTACGATCGCGTTCGGCGGCATCGACAACTTCAACCAATTCCCCGGCGACACTTGGGAACTCGTCACGCCCAACGTCGCTTTGCACCGCACGTTCGGCCACGGTTGTCCCGGCACGGCCGGCACGCCGCAGCTGCTCGTCGCCGCCAACGGGATGCCACGCCTCGGCTCGTCGTGGCAGCTGGAACTGCAGAACCTGCCGGTGACGCCCGGCACCATCTCGACCTTTGCCTTCGGCCTGTCGAACACCTCGACCGGAGCCCTGGCGTTGCCGCTGCCGCTGGCGGCGGCCGGAATGCCCGGCTGCACGCTGTTCGTCAGTCCGGATGTGGTCGTGGCTACGTTTGCCAACACCGGCGTCGCTGCTGCCGGGCTGGCCATTCCTGCCGGCACCGGGTTGATCGGCCTGCACGTGTTCGTGCAAGGTGGCGTACTGGACCCGGGCGCCAACCCTGCGGGCCTCGTCCTGTCGGAAGCAGCGGATGGTCGGATCGGCATCTGACGGCCGGCGCGCCGACCGGGCGGATCAGCGACAACCGTCGAGGCACAACAACGCCATCGCCGTGCCATAGGCGCGGCCGAGTTCGTGGCTGTCGACGAAACAGCCGTCGAACTCCGGCAACGCCATCACGAGGTTCTTTTGCTCGAGCAGCAGGCGCTCGCGTTCCTTCGCATCGGTGAGCGCCCGCGCAGCCTCGGTCCGCGCCAGCATGTCGAACCAGAAGAAGAAGCCGCCGTAGCCGTGCTGGTCGGCATGGTCGTCGTACTTGCGCACCGCGGCGAGCAACGCGTGGTGGCGATGGCCGGCGACCACCGCGGCGTGCAGCTTCGCCTGGTCGGAACCGCCGAACAGGAACAGGCCGAGCTCGCACAGCGGCATGCGCCCGGCCGCCGCTTCCAGCGTCGCGCGCGGTTTGCCGTTCGTCGTGTGGCCGTAGGTGAATGCCCCCTCCGGCGTGCGATCCATCGCCAGCGCGCGCAGGCCGCGATCGATGTTCTCCTGCGGCACCTCGATGCCGGCGGCGCGCGCCGAATGCAGCCCCTGCAACGCCGTGGCGATCGCGAACGGGTTGCCGTACTCGTGGAACCACACGCCGGTCTCCGGCTGCAGTGCGAGCAGCGAACCGACGCCACGTTGCCAGACCGGACGCAGGGCGTCCTTGTCGCCGCGGCGCTGTTGCCACGCGGCGAGGAAGCGCAGCGCATAGGCGCGCGGCCACAGGATCTCGTCGCGGTCGCTCGGCGCCACCCACGCATCGGTCTCGATGTTCTTGCGGATGCGCGTGAGCATCCCTTCGACCTGCGCCAGCACGTCCGGCTCCAGCACGAGCCGGCCCTGCCGTTGCGCATCCGACGCGGCGAGCAGCGCCTCGCCGACGAGGCACGTCACCGCCGCATACACGTTGGGCAGACCGTCGGTGCCGCCGAAGTCGTAGATGCTGTCGCGCACGACGCCGTTGCCGTCATCCATGCTGCACAGGAAGGCCACGCTGCGCTGCCACAGTTCGGCCTCGCTGTAGACGCCGGGCAGCCGCGAGCCGTCGGTCGGCGGCTTCGCCAACGCGGCGGCCGGCAGCGGCAGGTAGTCCTCGAAGCCGTGCACGAACGGCCCGTGCCCTTCGAGTTCGAGCGCCGCCTTCCACGCCATCGGCTCGTCGGGATGGCTGGCCACCAGTTCCTGCCACCGCGTGCGCGCGGCCTCGTTCTGGCCGCTGCGGCAGGCCGCGGCACCGGCGAGCCACAACGCCTCGGCGGCCGTCGTCGGCGCCGGCTTCTGCGCATGCACGGCGAGAGCGCGTTCGCTCGCCAGCTTGCGATCCCCTTGGCGGTAGGCATCCCACGCTTCGCGCAAGGCGGGCGCTCCCGGAAAGCCATCGGGCTTCTGGCCGACCAACGCGCGCAACGGCGCCTCGAACCACTCCGGATGCAGCGTCGTGATCTGGTCGACCTTGGCCAGCACCTTGCCTTCGCCATCGAGCACGAGGTAGCCGGGCTCCAGGAACTTGTTGCGCACGAGGCCGAGTTCCTTGGCGAAATCACCCTTCGCGATTTCGGCGACCGGCACGAAGTGCGTGCGCAACAACTCGATCGTCGTCGGCCAGCTGAACGGACCACCGCGCAGGTAGCGATCGATCTCGGGCTTGCGATCCATCGGCGACCGCGCGACGGAAGGCACGTACCAGAACACCAGCTTGCCGTCCGACTTTGCTTCCTGCAGCGCCTCGGTGACGTCCTTGCGCCACGGCACCGCGCTGCCGGCCTTCGCGGCCAGCTCGCCCGGCTGTGGCCGGATCTTCTTCGTCGAGTTCTGCGCCGGCAGACCCGCCAGCAACGCAACGGGAACGAACGCGAGGACGAAGCGATGCAGCGGCATGGCAGAAGCGTGCCGCGCTCCTGGGGCGCCGACAAGCATCGCACGCTTGCTGACACGAGGACGGGACGGTCTGCTGCAGGCATGCTCGGCGAACGCTTCGATCGCGCCTTCCTGCTCGCGTCGGAGCTGCATCGCCAACAGGTGCGCAAGGAATCGGGCGTGCCGTACCTGAGCCACCTGCTGGCCGTGGCGTCGCTGGCCCTCGAACACGGCGCCGACGAAGACCAGGCGATCGCGGCGTTGTTGCACGACGCGGTCGAGGACCAGGGTGGGATGCCGACCGCCGCCCGCATCCACGCTGCGTTCGGGCAACGCGTGCACGACCTCGTGCTGGCCCTCACCGACGCCGTGGTGGCGCAGAAGCCGCCGTGGCGGGCGCGCAAGCAGGCCTACCTGGCGCATCTGGCGAAGGCCCCGATGGACGTGCTGCTGGTGTCCGCCTGCGACAAGGTGCACAACGCCCGCGCGATCGTCGCCGACCACGCCGCCAGCGGGTCAGACCTCTGGCAGCGCTTCTCCGGCGGCCGCGACGGCACCCTGTGGTACTACCGCGAACTGGCGTCGATCTTCGCTGCGCGTGGCCCAAAGCGGCTGGGTGCCCTGCTGCGCGAACTGGCGGATCGCATGCAGAGCCTCGCCTGAGCCGCCAGGAACCGCGCCTGCGCATTCGCGCCGACCGCGCCGGCCCCGTATAGGTTCCGCATGCTGTTGCGCTCGTTCGTCCTGTTCCTCGCCGCCGTCTCCCTGTTGCCCGACGAAGGGCAATGGCTGCCGACCCAGGTCCGCGAAATGGACTGGGACGCGCTGAAGAAGCGCGGCATGGCGCTGAGCAAGGACGAGTTCTGGCATCCCGAGCAGGGCGGCGTGCTGTCGGCGACGGTGCAGATCAACGGCTGCACCGCTTCGTTCGTCAGCCAGGACGGCCTGATGGTGACCAACCACCACTGCGGTTTTGGCGCGATCTCGGAGCTGAGCACGCCCGAGGACAACCTGTTGCAGAACGGTTTCGCGGCGCCCGATCGCGCCGGCGAACGACCCGCACCGGGCATGGTCGCTTCGGTGCTGCAACGCATCGAAGACGTCACCGCGGTGCTGCACGAGGCGCAGGCCAAGGCCAAGGACGACCTCGAACGGTGGAGCCTCACCGATCGCACCATCGCGCGCCTGTGCGCCGAGGGCGAAGCGAAGGAGAAGAACACCAAGTGCAGCGTGGCGTCGTTCCTCGAAGGCAAGGAGTACCACCTCTACTACCGCACGCAGATCCGCGACGTGCGCCTCGTCTACGCGCCGCCGCGCGCGATCGGCGAGTTCGGCGGCGAAGTCGACAACTGGGAGTGGCCGCGCCACACCGGCGACTTCAGCTTCTTCCGCGCCTACGTCGGCAAGGACGGCGCCGTGCGCGACTACGACAAGGACAACGTGCCGTACTCGGCACGCCACCACCTCAGGGTGGCGAAGACGTCGGTGCAGCCGGGCGACCTGGCGATCATCATGGGGTATCCGGGCCGCACCCAGCGCTACAAGACGAGCCGCGGCACCGCCACGCAGCAGGGCTACGTCTATCCCAAGCGCCTCGAAGTCCTGACCGCAGCGATCGCCGTGCTCGAAGCCGCGGGCAAGACCGACGCGCGGCTCGAACTCGCCGTCGCCGACAACGTGAAGTCGCTCGCCAACGTGCAGAAGAACGCCGCCGGGATGGTGTTCGGCCTGCAGCGCAACGCCACGGCCAGCAAGAAGCAGCTCGAAGAGGAACAGTTCCGGGCGTGGCTCGCGGCACTGCCGACCAAGCAACCCGGTTGGGCCACCGTGCTCGACGAGATGCTCGCCGCCGACGAAACGGAAGCCGCCACCATCGAACGCGACACCATGGTGTCCCTGCTCAACATGCTCGGCGACGGACTGCCGTTGCTGCTGACGCTGGTCGAGGCCTGCGGTGCCAGCGCCAGCAACCCCGACGGCAAGCTGCAGCCGCGCCTGCAGCAGGCGCTCGGCAACGACGCGCTCACCACCCACTTCGCCAGCATCGAACAACCGACCTGGCGCATCCTGCTGGCCGAGCTCGCGTCGATGAGCAAGGCCCAACGCATCCCGGGCACCGAGTTCCTCGGCGATGGCAAGCTCGACCCGAAGATCGCCGACGCGCTATTCGCGTCGCCGCTGCTGCAGGGCAAGGCGCGCCTGGACGCGTTCGGCAAGGGCAAGGAAGCCGCCAAGGACGATCCGCTGCTGCGGCTGGCGCGCGCGATCGCCACCGAGGGCCAGATGGCGACGCAACGCCAGCGCCAGCGCGCCGGCAAAATGCTCGATTGCGGTCGGCGTTGGATCGCCGCGCAGGAAGCGTTCCGCGGCAAGTCGTTCTACCCCGACGCCAACAGCACGCTGCGGGTGTCGATCGCCGAGATCGCCGGCTACCAGCCGCAAGAAGCGGTGACCTACGCGCCGCAGACCACCGTCGGCGGCCTCGTCGCGAAGGAGACCGGCAAGGAACCGTTCGCCAACCCGAAGGCGTTGCTCGAGGCCGCGAAGACGCGGCAATCGTCGCGTTGGTTCGATGCCAAATTGGGCGACGTGCCGGTGTGCTTCCTCACCAACGGCGACACCACGGGTGGCAACTCCGGTTCGCCGGTCATCAACGGCAAGGGCGAGTTGATCGGGCTCAACTTCGACCGCGTGTTCGAGAACGTGGCCGGCGACTTCGGCTGGAACAAGGACCGCTCGCGCAACGTCGTTTGCGACGTGCGCTACGTGCTGTGGGTCGTCGAGTCGGTGTTCCCGTGTGCCGCGCTGCTGCAAGAACTCGGCATGTGAACGGCGGCGCCGCGTGACATTGCGCGATCAGAGTTCGCCGCGCCAACCAATGCGGTACTTCGGCGTACCGGGCCAGGTGATGCCGAGCGGCGTCGATGGCACGAATCCGACCGGCCGCTCGATCGTGTAATCGCCTGCAGTCGACTGCATGTTGTTTTGCGTGATCAACTGCCCGCGGAACGTCGCGCTGTTCATATCTTCGATCCGGTAAACGAAGCTCACGCCCGCGACGAGGCTGCTATTGGACGTCTTGCCCTTCAAAGCGCACGTCGGCGCCAGCAACGCCAGATTCCCGGTCAATGCCGTGCCGCCATTAATGGTGCAGGTGGCGAGCACGTGCACCATCGGCCGCAGCAACGCCGAGTCCGGTGCCGTGACGACGATCGTGCCGTTGATGGTGACGTTGTCGAGAGTCAATGTCTGACCCGCCGCGAGGGTCACGAGCAGGATGCCGTTCTGGGTCGTGTCCGCGAGCGTCGTATCGCCGGTGAAGGTGGTCACGCTGACGCCGCCGGTGGTGCTGCTCGGGAATGCCGCCGTGTCGATGGTCGGCGCCGTGATCGCTGCGACGGAGCACTGCGTCGTGCCAGACACGTGGGTTACCACACTCGTGTCGAGCAACGCCGCGGCAGTGAGGTCGAGGTTGCCGTGCATTGCGAGCGTGCCGCGCGACAGCGTCGAGACCGGCATCAGCAAGGCGCCCAGGTACGCCGACCCCAACACGCTGACTGTGTGGTTGACCGTGGTGACTCCCGAAAGGCTCACCCACGCGTAGCCCGGAGCCGGCGGATCGATCGCATCGACGTCGGCCCCCAGGCGCACTTCGACGCCATCGCAAGTGCCCTTGGCGACGACTTGCGGCGTCGCCACCGGATCGACTGTCACTGCGACCTCGTCCCCATCCGCCAACACCAGCTTGCGCGACTGCGCCGTGAAACCCTGGTCCATCACCACCGCCGTGGCCCATTCGATGCCGCTGGCGGCCGCGTGCCGCGCCCGCGCACGGGCTTCGGCATGATCGGCAACGACGACGGCCATGTCGCGGCTGGCGAGCACGGACAAGGCAAGCATGGAGAGGCTGACCGTCAGTACCAGCGCCAACAGCAATGCCGCACCGCGCTGCGTGTCGGCAGCGCCACCACGCCCGTTCCGTTCGGTGACCATGCCCAGACATCGACACCAAGGCATCGACGAGCCAAGTCGATGATGTGCAGATCGCTGCCCAACCGGACCGATACGGGCGCATGCGGCGGGCACATGGCTTCACGCTGATCGAGTTGCTGCTGGTCATGCTGATCCTCGGCATCGTCGCCGGCATGGCGGTCAGCAACGTCGACCACAGCGAGCTCGAACTCGAAACCGCCGCCAAACAACTGGCCGCCGACCTGGTCACCGCCCAGGGACTGGCGATCAAGAGTCGCCTCCCGGTCGGCCTCGCGGCCGACGTAAAGACGAGCACCACCCAGTTCGTGCTGGCCGACGGCACGCCGATCGCCGGGGCCGAAGCTCGCCTGCGTGGACTCGGCACCCTCACCGACCTCGCAGTCGAACGGCTGCTGGGCGCGCGGCCCCATGGCAGCGCTGGCTTCGCTCGGATCAGGATCGCCGCCGCCGACTTCGCCGGCAGCCCGAACCTCGTGTTCGCGGCCGACGGCACTCCGTCCGCGGGCGGCTCGATCCAACTCGTCCTGGGTGGCAAGTCCCTGCAGGTGCGCTGCGCGCCGTCGTCGGGACGCATCGCCGTGACCGCGCCCTGACCTGTTGAAACACCCCTAAAGGCATGACCGGAATCCGGTCGATGGCCTCGTCGTCCTGAGTCGAGACAACAACAAATCACGCCATGCGCAACAGCACGCAATCCGCCTTCACGTTGATCGAGCTCCTGCTCGTCGTCGTCATCCTGGGCATCCTCGCCGCCGTCGCCATCCCGCAGTTCTCTGACAGCAGCGGCGAAGCCAAGGCCAGCAACCTGCAGACCAACCTCGCCGTCATGCGCAACGCGATCGAGTACTACCGAGCCAACCACTCGGGCAAGTACCCGGGCTATCCCGTCGGCGGCGGCGCGCCAACGGAAGCGTTGTCGGTCAACCAGCTCACGCTGGCCAGCAAGGTCGATGGCTCGACGGCCGCTCCCGGCACCGCCGGCTTCGGCTTCGGCCCGTACATCCGCGAGGCCATTCCGGCGAACCCGGTGAACAACCTCGCGACGATCAAGGTCGTCGCCGACGCCGACCCGTTCCCGGCGGCGGACGACAGCACGGGTTGGATCTACCAACCCAAGACCGGCAAGGTCCGCGCCAATTCGACGGGGGCCTCTCAGGCCGGCAAGACCTACACCGACTACTGATCGGTGCGGACCGCATGCCCGCGCCCCCGCGCGGGATGGAGTTCTCGCATATGCGCCGCCGTCGTTCCCCCATCGCCATCGACTTCGGCGTCCGCGCCGTGACGATGCTGCAGGCTGAAACCTGCGCGGGAACGACCCGGATTCGCGCGGCCGCGCGGGAGCCGTTGGCCTCGACAGCCGCGAGTGATCGCGCCGAAGCCTGGTTCGCAAGCGCCCAACGGCTGCTGCGCAGCGGCCGCTTTCGTGGCGGCCTCGCGACCACGGCTCTCGGACTCGACGACGTGAGCAGCCGGCACGTGCGCGTGCCGTTCGATGCGCTCGAACACGCTGGCGAACGCATCCTTGCCCAGGTGCAGGGCGCTGACGGGGGCGACGACGACGTCGTCATCAATCCCGTGCCGGTCGCCGACTTCCTCGACCAGGGCGAACGCAAGCGCGAGTTCCTGTGCTGCATCGTCAAGCAGGCCGCGATCGACGCGCGCATCGCCTTGCTCGAACGCCTGAAGCTGCGCCCGTGCGCGATCGAGTTGGCCCCGCTGGCGCAAGCCCGGGCCCTGCTGCACGCGGCCCCCGGCGAGTCGTTCGCGCATCTCGACATCGGCGCCGCGGAGTGCCGGATCACCTTCGTGCGCGCCGGCCAGCCGTTGCTGGTGCGTTCGGTTCCGGTCGCCGGCGAAGCCCTGCAGGCGACACTCGAAGAACGACTTGGACTCGACATCACGGCGCTCGCCGCACTCGGCAACACGTCGTCAATGGACGCCAAACTGACCGCGGCGGCGATCACCGACGCGCTCGCCGAACCGCTGGAGCGGCTGGCGCAGAAGCTGGCCGAGGGCATCCGCTACTGCGGCGCCCTGTTCCAGGGTCGAGCGGTGACGTCGCTGCGCGCGACCGGCCGACTCGCGCAGCTGCCGGGACTCATGACCGCACTCGGCCGCCGCATCGGCCTGCGCAGCGAAGCCACCGATCCCCTTGCCGGCGTCGATGCGGGCCCGCTGGCGAACGCGTCGGCGGGGCTGCGCAGCACCTACGCCACCACGCTCGGCCTGTGCCTGGCGGAGTTGGCCGCATGAACGTTCGCGTCGATTTCCTGCCGGAGACGTACCGCGAACGCGAGCGCAAGCGCCGACGTCGCGTGCAACGCCTGACCCTGGCGATCCCGGTGTTGATCGCCCTGTGCGTCACCGACGTCGGGCTCAGCCGCCGCGCCGACATCGCGGCAGCGATGGCCGCGAACGCGCAGGCACACGCCGACCAGAGCGAACAACGCGTGATGCAGGTGCGCCAGCTGGCCGCCAGGTTGGTAGCGCAACATGAGCAGCTCGAACGCACCCTGCTGCCGCTGCAGGCGCCGCGCATGATCCAGACGCTGGACGCGATCGTCGCCAGCCAACCCGCCGATGTCGCGTTGCTCGACCTCAACTGCTCGCTGACGCCGTGGGCTACGGTGCCGACGAGCTCCGTGCGCCTGACCGCGAGTTGCGCCACGCCCGAGCTGTTCGAGACCTTCCTCGCGTCGCTGCGCACGGAAGCGATCCTGCCGGAACTGCGTTGCGCCCGCACGTTCCAGACCCAGGACGGACTCGGTTTCCATCTCGACTCCAGCGCGGAGAAGGCGGCACCACGATGAACGCCAACGTCGTGACGTCAGCGCTGCTGCTGGGACTCGTGCTGGCCTGGTACGCCGGCTTCGGCCATCGGCGATTGGCCGCGATCGCCGGGCACAACGCCGAACTTGCCGCCGCCTACAGCAAGGCGGACCAGATCGAAGCCGAAACGACGCACGCGCCGGTGCTGCAACGCTGCGCCGACGAACTCGACGCGTGGACGCAGGACCTGACGCCACGTCTGCAGCGTTCGCCGAAGCAGCCGGAGCTGCTGTTCGCCGTGCAAACGCAACTGCAGGCAAGCGGGCTGCACCTCGATCGCATCGACAACCTGGCTGCCGACCAGGCCCTTGGCCTGCCCAACGCCAGGGTTCGCGTGATGGTCACTGGCACCACGCAGCAGCTCTTCCGCGCGATCGCGGACCTGGAGAACTCCGAACCACCGACCCGCGTCACCGAGATCGCGACCCAGCGCAGTCCCGACGGCGTGCGCCTGCTCGGCGACATGACCGTGGTGCGCATCTGGCAGGAGCCCAAATGAGCTCACCCGCGTCGGCAACTCCAGCGGCAACGGCCGGCAAGACCGGATTGCCTCGGCGTCGATTCGACAAGCGGCTGCTGGCCGTCGTCGTGCTGTTGCCCATTCTCGTGTTCGCGTGGTTGCCGCTGTTGCAGGGCAAGCCGCCAGCCCCGAATGCCAATGGCCCGGCGACCGCAGCACCCGCGCCAGCCGCGCCACCGACCGCTGCCGCGGCGCCGTTGGTGGAGGCCCGCGCATCGACGGCGGCGCTGGCCGGTTCCTCGGCGAGCATCGCCGAACTCGGCCAGCGGATCCGAGCGCTCACGTCGCCGTACGAACCGCGCTGGCACGAACCCGGATACACGCCTCCGGCCGTGACGAAACCGGTGGACCAGCCGGGGACAGACGTCGTCCCACCGACCAACGCCGGCACTCCCCCGCCGGCCGGACTGATGCCATCAGCCATCCTGCTGACACCGGGGGGCAACTCCATGGCCCTCGTGCGCGGCAAGCTGCGCGCCGTCGGCGACGTCGTCGACGGCTACCTCGTCGTCGCGATCGAAGCCGGCCGCATCGACTACCGCCTCTTCAACAACACTTTCACCGTGCACATGCCCGCCCACGGGCTCGGAGGCTCCCGATGATTCGTGCCCTATTGCGCAGGACCTGCCACTGCCTGGCACTCGCTGTGCTCACCGCGGCGAATGGCTTCTGCCAGGAACAGACGCCGTTGATCACGCTGAACGTGAGCGACGAAAGTGCCGCAACCGTGCTGCAGGCGCTGGCGACGCAACATCGCTTGAGCCTCGTCGCCGGCGACCAGGCGGCCGGCAAGGTCACCATCAACCTCTACGACGTTCCGCTCGAAGAAGCGGTGCGGCAGATCCTCGCCACGCAAGGTCTGCAGTTGTGGCGGCACGGCAACTTCTGGCGGGTGATGACGGCCGAGCAGTGGACCGCGCACGAGAAGTCGATCGACCTGACGACGACGCGCGTGTTCACCCTCAACCACCTCACCACCGCCGAGGCAACCAAGCTGGTGCAGCCGTTGCTGTCCACCGACGGCACGATCGCCAGCAGCGATGCCGGCGGCGGCGGCACGGGCGGCACCGGCGGCAGCTCGACACCGGGCGGCAGCGGCCAGCGACAACAGCTCGTCGTGCGCGATCGGGCCTCGGTGCTCGAGAGCCTCACCCGCGCCTTCCAACAACTCGATCGCCCACCGCCACAGGTGTTGCTGGAAGCGACGATCCTCAGCATCGATCTCGGCGAAGACAACCGGCTGGGTGTCGACCTGAACGTGCTCGGCGGCATCGACTTCAACGGCATCGGCGCCTCTTCGGACCTGACCGGCATCGGCGGCTACAGCACCACCGGCAACCAGCTCGACGGCAATCTGGTGAGCGGGCAGACCTTCGGCTTCGCCGGTTCGCCGCCCGGCCAGGGCCTGGCCCTCGGCTTCGTGCAGAACAACGTGGCGGCGTTCGTCGACGCCCTCGAACGCACCACCAATGCCACCATCGTCAGCAATCCCCGCGTGCTGGCGTTGAACGGCCAGGAAGCGAAGATCATCGTCGGTGGACGCCTGGGCTACACGACAGTGACCCAGAACCAGACTTCCACCATCGAGACCGTCGAGTTCCTGGAGACCGGCACCCAGCTGATGTTCCGGCCCTGGGTCGGCGAAGACGGCTGGATCCGCATGGAGGTGCATCCGCAGAACAGCTCGGGTGTCATCGATCCGGTGTCGGGCGTGCCCTCGGAGAGCACCACCGAGATCACCACGCGCATCCTGATGCGCGACGGCCAGACGCTGATCCTCGGCGGCCTGATCGGCGAATCGATCAGCAGCTCGCGCGACCAGATCCCGATCCTCGGCTCGCTGCCGCTGATCGGCTGGCTGTTCGGCCGCACCAACGAAGCGGTGACGCGACGCGAACTGGTGATCCTGCTGACCCCGCACATCCTCGATCCGGTGCGCGCCGAGCAGAAGGCGAACGAGGCCCGCGAACGCTTCGCCTCGGTGCGACGCAGCCACTGGGACTCGCTGTCGCCGTACATCCGCCCGGCGCTGGCGGGGCGATTCGCTGCCGACGCAATGGCGCTGCAGGCGCGGGGCGAACTGCATCGGGCCCTGGGTGCAGTGGAACGCGCCCTGGCGCTCGATCCGACGGCGGCCGATGCGGCGGTCCTGCGCGACGAGCTGTTGCAGTCCCTGGCTCTCGAGAGCCTCGACGGCGACGCCGACGCCAGGGCACTCGAGCTGTTGCGCGCGCTACCGGCGCCGACGAAGCAAGGAGCACGCCGATGAAGCGCGCCTCGCTGCGGTCGGCGTTGTTCACCGGGCTCACGCTGGCCCTGCTCAGCGGTTGCACCTCGATGCGCTCCGCGCCCAACGATCCGCTCGACGCCGGCGAATGGCGTTCGGCCAAATCGCGCATGTACCAGGATCTGGCCATGCAGTGCCTGCGGGCGCAGGACCACGACCGGGCTCGCTCCCTGCTGCAGCAGGCAGTGCAGTTCGATCCCAAGGACCGCCGCACCTTGGAACTGCTGGCCCGCCTCGCCTACGTGCGCGGCGACCACGACACTGCCGCCACGGCGGCTCGCCAGCTGCTGCAACTCGACCCGGCGTCGGTGCCGGCACTGTGCACCCTCGGCGCGATCGCCGAGGCCAGCCAGCGGCCCGCCGATGCCGAAGCCCACTACCGCAACGCGCTCGCCGCCAATGCGAAGGACCCGCGCGCCAGCATCGATCTGCACCGGTTGCTGCTGCTGCTCGGCCGCGTCGACGAAGCCGCGACCCTGCGCACCACGCTGGCGCACGACTTCCCGACCACGATCGAGACGACGATCGACCACGGCGCGAGCCTCGCCGCCGACGGCCGCTGGGGTGACGCCGCCACCGCCTACCAGCACGCGCTGACGCAGGCCCCGGACGACCCCGGCGCCGCCGCCGGTTTCGCGCTGGCGTCGGTCCTGGCCGACGTGCCGGAACAGGCCCTGGCCCTCGGCAGCCGCTTGCCACCGCGCTCGCGGGCCGACAATCCGTCGCTCGCGCTGGCGCTGGCGACGGCGCATCTGCGCCGCTCGGAGCATGCGGCGGCGCTGCGCGAACTCGACCTGGCGCTGCCGACCGCGCGTGCCGCCTCCGCCCTGCGCCTGCTGCGCGCCGAAGTGCTCGTGCGCATGGGCCAGGCCGACCTGGCCAACGCCGAGTTCGAACGGGCCTTGGTGGACAACCCGGACGAAGTACGGGCCCACGCGGGGCTCGGCCGCCTGCACCTCGCCGCCGGTCAGCCGCATGCGGCAGTGCGCTGCTTCGAGAACGCGCTGCGCTGGCAACCCACCGACGCCGTCAACCAGGCGCTGCTCGCCGCGGCGCTGGCCGCCAGCGGCGACTTCGAACGGGCCCGGCGCCACACCGCACTTGCCAACTCGACCGCGGGGGGCAAAGCCCTCGTCGCCGAACTGGAACGCCGTCACCCGGAGCTGCGCCAAAGCCCGGAACAGGAGCGCCGATGATCGCTCTCTGGCATGAACTCACGTCGACACCCTGGCCGCTGGCGCTGCTGGCGTTGGGGCTCGTTTGCGGCACCCTGCTCGGGCGCATGCGCCGGCGAGCCCGCAGCGTCGATCCGGAATTGTGGCAACAGCTCGGTGGCGACCCCGACCTGACCCCGGCCCCCGGCCCCGACGGCGACAAAGCGCTGCTCGACCAAGCGACGGCGCACCACGAAATCGTGCAGCGGACCCAGCACCTTCAATTGCGCGCTGCGGCCGCCGAACAGCGGCTGACACTGTGCGACGCCGTGCTCGGCAACTTGCAGGATGGCGTCATGGTCGTCGACGCCACCGAACGCGTCCTGTTCGCCAACACGATCGCCAGGACGGTACTCCAGCTCACCGAAAACGAAGCGACGCTGACGCAGGCGGGCGCCCGCTACGAAGTCGTCGAAGGCGTACGTTCGGTGCTGGCCGCCGACCTCGCCCGTTCGGTCAAGACCTGCCGCATCGAGTGCACCGACGACGAGCACACCCAGGTCTACCTGATCCGCGCCATCGCCGAGGCGAAGGTGGCGGGCAGCAAGGGCGCCCAGGTCGTCGTGCTCGAGGATTGGACCGCCGAAGAAAGGGCGGCGCGCGCCAAGTCCGAGTTCATCTACAGCATCTCGCACGAACTGAAGACGCCACTGACCGCGATCCAGGCATCGCTCGAGCTGGCGGCCGAACCCGACGGGATCCCCGCCGAAGATCGCGAGAAGCTGATCCGCGTCTCCTACGAAGAATCGGTGCGCTTGTCGCAGATGGTCGCCGAGCTGCTCGACCTGGCTCGCATCGAATCGAGCATCACCGAGTTCAAGCGCGACACGATCAACATGCGCGAACTGTTGACCGGGCTGCAGGCGATGCACCAGTCGCTCGCCGACCGCAAGCAGATCATCTTGAAGTGGACGGTCAGCGACTACCTCGGCGATCTCGTCGGCGACCCGCGGCTGCTGCGCCAGGCGCTGGTCAACGTCGTCGGCAACGCCATCAAGTACACCAAGGACGGCGGCGAGGTTTCGTTGACGGCGCGACTCGAAGGCCAGGAACTCGTCACCCGCGTGCGCGACTCCGGCATCGGCATCGCCGCCGAGGACCTGCCGCGCGTGTTCGAGAAGTTCTTCCGCGCGCAGAGCGCCCAGCAATCCACCATTCCAGGCACCGGCCTTGGCCTGCCGATGGCGCGCTACATCGTCGAACGGCACCGCGGCCGCATCGAGCTCTCTTCGGAGCTCGGCGTCGGCAGCGAGTTCCGCGTCTATCTCCCAGCTTCGGCCGCCGACCAGGACGAGGCCGGCGCAGCGGAGTTGATCGCGGTCGATGGCGCCAATGCGTGATCCATGAACAAGCACATCCTCCTCGTCGACGACGACTCGGGCATCCGCTTCGCACTGGCGCTCAAGCTCAAGACCGCAGGCTATGTGGTCAGCGAGGCGACCGACGGCATCGAAGCGGTCGACTACTTCCGCAAGGCCACCGCCGACCTGATCATCATGGACGTCGGCATGCCGCGCATGGACGGCTACACCGCAGCCCGCACGCTGCATACTGCCGAGGCGACGAAAAAGGTGCCGATCCTGTTCCTGACCGCGCAGAACTTCGACCTGCCGGCCGACGTGAAACCGGTGATCGGCAGGCACAGCTTCCTCACCAAGCCCTTCAGCCCACGCGACGTCGTCGCCAACGTGGCTGCGCTGCTGGCGGGAGCGTGACGTGCCGCTGACCTCGCGCGAAGACGGCAACCTGCTGACACTCGTGGTCGATGGCGCCATCGACTCGGGGCTGGGCGGCGAACTGCACAAAGCGGCAAGCGAGGCCCTGCATACCGGCAAGCGCCGCTTCCTGGTCAACCTGCAGAAGGCCAAGCAGGCCAACTCGGCCGGCCTCGAAGCGCTGGTGCGCACCGCCACCGCAGTGACCGGCGGCGGCGGCCGGATCGCCTTGGTCGGGCCCGACCCGGTGCTGGCGGACATCCTGAAAGCGACGCGGCTCGACAAGCGCTTCGCCGTGTTCGAGTCCACCGAGCAGGCGATCGGTCGCCTGCGGCGGGAGTGACATGGCCGCAACGTTGACCATGACCGGCAAGCTCGGCGACATCCTGCTCGCCAACGGCTGGGTCACGCGCGCCGACATCCACCGGGCCTGCCAGCCCGACGAAAAACTGCCGGGCGAACGGCTCGGCGACACGCTGGTGCGGCTGAACCTGGCCAGCGACACGCACATGCGCCAGGCGTTGGCGATCCAGCACCGGCTGCCGTGGCTGAAGGTCACGCGCAAGCTGGTCGATCGTGAATTGCTGAACGCTCTGCCACGCGACTTCGTGCTGCAGAACCGCGTGCTGCCGATGTTCCGCGTCGACGGCACCCTGACCGTTGCCATCGACGATCCGACCAATCTGTGGGTGCTCGACGAAGTGGCGCGGCTCAGCGGCTGCGAGGTGCAACTCGTCGTCACCGACGCCGCCTGCCTGCACTCCTTGCTGGGCGACCTCTCGGAAGCCGATGGCAGTTCGTTCGAGATCGACGACGTCGTCGGCGAAGTCAGCGAAGGCGACGTGCAGGTCATCGAGGACAAGGGCGACGACGGCCTCAACCTGCAGGAGCTCGCCGACCTGTCGCCGGTCGTGCGCCTCGTCAACTTCATCCTGTTCCGCGCCATCGGCGATCGCGCCAGCGACATCCACATCGAACCCGACGACCACGTGCTGCGGGTGCGGCACCGCATCGACGGCGAACTGCGCGAACTGATGCGGCCGCCGACCGGCATGCATGCGGCGATCGTCTCGCGCCTGAAGGTGATGGCCGACCTCGACATCAGCGAACGGCGCAAGCCGCAGGACGGCCGCTTCCGCGTCCGGCTCGACACCCGCGCCGTCGACGTGCGCATGTCGACGCTGCCGACGGTGCAGGGCGAGAAGGTCGTGCTGCGCATCATGGATCGCGGCTCCATGCGCATCACGCTGGGCCATCTCGGCATCGGCCATCAGCGCATGCAGCAGCTGCAGGAACTGATCCACCGGCCCGACGGCATCATCCTGGTCGCCGGCCCCACGGGCAGCGGCAAGACGACGACGCTGTACGCCGCGCTCGAGGAGATCAACGAGCCCGGCAAGAACATCTGCACTGTCGAGAATCCGGTCGAATACAACCTGCGCGGCGTCAACCAGGTGCAGGCCAACCAGAAGGGCGGCCTCGGCTTCGCCGACGCACTGCGTTCGCTGCTGCGGCAGGACCCCGACGTGCTGATGGTCGGCGAGATCCGCGACGGCGAGACGGCGACCATTGCGGTGCAGGCGTCGTTGACCGGTCACATGGTGCTGGCGACCTTGCACACCAACGACGCGGTCAGCGCGGTCACCCGGCTGATCAACATGGGCATCGAGCCGTACCTGATCGGCGCCGCGCTGCGCGGCGTGATCTCGCAGCGGCTGGTGCGCTGCCTGTGCCCCACCTGCCGTCAACCGATCGACGCGCCGGCGGCGGTGCGCCGCCGCGTCGGCACACTGCCGGAAGGCCAGTACTACGCGCCGCGCGGCTGCGATGCGTGCAAGGGTGCGGGCTTCTCCGGCCGCATCGGCATCTACGAATTGCTGGTGGTGACCGACGCCTTCGCCGACCTGACCAGCCGGAACCCGACGCTCGGCGATCTGCGCAAGATGGCCATTCAGGAAGGCCTGATGCCGCTGTTGCAGGACGGTCTGCGCAAGGCTGCCGAAGGCATCACCACGCTGGACGAAGTGCTGCGAGTGGTTTCCGTATGAACACACTGGCCCCGATCGTCGTCACCGGCAAAGCGAAGTCCTCGGCGAAGGCGCCGGCCGCGCGCACACCGACGCCGCCGCCTGCCGCCAGCGGCCCGCAGGCCCACCTGCGCCTGTCCGGCAAGGAACGCCAGGCCTTGCTCGAGCAGTTTGCCTCCTTGGTCGACAGCGGCATCCAGGTCGCCGCCGCGCTCGGCAGCATGCGGGCGCAGACCATCGATGCCCGCCGCGGTGCCGTGCTGCACACGCTCGAACAGGCGGTCGTCGCCGGGCTGCCGCTGTCGTCGGCGATGGCGATGATGCCGCGCGCGTTCCCGCCGCTGTTGACGCAGATGGTGCGCGCCGGCGAAGCGACCGGCCAGCTCGGCGAGATGCTGGTGCGCACCGTCGAAAGCCTCGAGATCGACGCCGGACTGCGCAGCCGCCTGCGCTCGGCGATGCTGTACCCGACGATCATGCTGACGATGACGGTCGGCGTGGTGGTGTTCCTGCTCACCTGCATCGTGCCGAAGTTCGAGACCATGCTGCGCGGCAAGCAGCTGCCCAAGCCCACCGAGATCCTGCTGATGCTCGGCGACTTGCTGCGGCACTACGGCCACTGGCTCGGCCTCGGCACCGGCATCCTGGTCACCGGCCTCGTGCTGTTCGTGCGCACCCCGCGTGGCCGCGTCTGGCTGGACGCCGTGGCCCTGCGCACACCCGGCGTCGCCGCGCTGTACAGCACCGCCGTGCTCGCCCGCTGCACACGCACGTTCGGGCTGCTGCTGCAAGCCGGCGTGCCGATGCACCAGGCGCTCGAACACACGCAGGAAGTGGCCGGCAGCGCCGCCTACCGGGCGATCTGGCAGCGGGCGCAGAAAGCCGTCGTCGGCGGCGGCTCGCTGCTCGACGCGGTGCGCAACCAACCGCTGTTCGGCCCCAGCCTCGAACAACTCGTCGCCGCCGGCGAAGCGACCGCCACGCTCGACCGCGTGATGCAGAAGGTCGCCGCCCAGCAAACCAAGGATCTTGAACGCCGCATCAAGGACCTGCTGACGATCATCGAACCGATGATGGTGCTGATGATGGCCGCGATCGTCGGCTTCGTCGCGCTGTCGATCATGATGCCCATCTTCAAGATGTCGCGAGGCTGACCATGCCGAACCCATCGTTCCTGCCCATCGGCCTGCCCCGCGACGCCACCAGCAACGACTCGGTCGACGAACGCGTCGGCATGCACTTGCTCGAGGCGCTCGATTCGCTCGACACGCTCTACAAGTCGGCGGCGTTCTTCGCCGGCGTCAGCGACGAACACGCGCTCGCGGACTTCACCCTGAGCCGTTGCCTCGATGCTGTGCGCAGCGACACCGGCGCGTTGTTCCTCGTCGACGACACCGGTCTGCACCTGGCCGCCGAACGCAACGACGGTGCCAGCCGGATCCGCGTCGAAGAACTGGCGCAGCCGACGACGATCGCGCACGCCGCCCTGTGGAACGGCGACGAGGGGGCCCGCATCGTGTCGGCGCCTGGTACTGCGACGGGACTGGCAGCAACCAACCGCAGCTGCGACAACGCGCTGACCACCCCCATCCACGTCGGCAATCGCCTGGCCGGCATGGTCGTCGCACTGGCCCCGGCCAAGGCCCCGTTCAGCACCGCCGACGCGAAGCTGATCGCCGCGGTCGCCTCGCAGGCGGCGATCGCGCTCGGCCGGACCCGGCATTGGCACGAGATCGAGGTCGAACGGCAGAAGCTGCAGCTCGTCGTGCAGAACCACCCGGAAGGCATCGTGGTGCTCAACCGCCACGGTGAGACGATCCTGTGCAACCCGATCGCCCGCGAACTGTTGGGTAGCGACGATGCTTTGGCCGTGTTGGGTCGCATCGACCCCAGCTGCTCGCTCGCAACCCTGCTGGCAACGCGCACCGAACGCGAGCTGACGCTGCCTGGACCCGGCACTGCGCGAGTGGTCGCCGTGAAGTCCCGGCCGGTGCAGGCCAGCGACGATGCAGTGCACAACGTAGTGCTCACGATTCGTGACCTGACGCGGCTGCGCCGCGAGGAGCGGCTCAAGCGCAACTTCGTGTCGCTGCTGTCGCACAAGCTGCGCACGCCCCTGACCGCGCTGACGTGCGCGATGCACATGCTCGACGGCTCGCCGCCGCAGGAGCAGACGCCGCTGCTGCAGGAGATGAGCCATCGCGTGAACGACCTCGGCGGCCTGATCGACCGGCTGTTCCAGTTCACCGACCTGCTGGAGGGATCGTGGACCCGCCGCGGCAGCTGCGACCTGCAACAACTCGCGACGGAACTGTCGGCCCAGTACGCCGCGTCGCCGCGGGCGCCGGAACTCACGTTCGACGTGGCGTCCGCCGCCCGCACCGTGCCGTTGCCGGCACCGCGCATCCGGCTGGCCCTGCAGAACCTGATCGACAACGCCGTCAAGTTCTCGCCAGGACCACGGCCCTTCGTGCGGGTGACGGCACAGGCTGCAGGCGATCGCCTCGTCATCGAGGTCGAAGATCGCGGCCCGGGCATCCCGGCCAGCGAACAAGCCGACATCCTGTCGACCTTCCACCAGGTCGACCGCGAGTTCACCGGCGACGTCGCCGGCGCCGGACTCGGCCTCGCGATGGTACGCGAGATCGTCAACCGCATCGGCGGCACGCTCGAACTGCGGCCCGCGACGCCGAAGGGTTGCGTGTTCACGCTGTCGCTGCCGGCGCAGCCCACGGCCGACGCGGGAGAACCGCGATGAACGCTTGCCGCGGGTTCTCGATGATCGAAGTTCTGAGTGCGGTGGTCGTGTTGGCGGCGGCGGCGATCACCGCCAGCCAGGCCCTGTTGTCCGTGCAGAACCAGGAGGACAACCGCAGCCGAACTGCCCTGGCCCAGCACCTGCTGCAAGACGGTCTCGCGGTCGTACGAAGCCTGCCGCGCATTGATGGATCGACGCCGGTGTTCGGGGCCGAAGCCGATGACGCCGGGATCGACGACGTCGACGACTACAACGGCATCACCGAGACCGGCCCCACCGACCTCAGCGGCCTCGCGTTCGCCAGGACGTGGCAACGCACCTGGAAGGTCACCAGCGCTGACCTCGCGTCGCCCGAAGTTGACGTTGCCCCGGGCGCATCCTCGCTGATGCGCGTGCGCATCGGCGTCTCGAACAACGGCGGTGAACTGGCGACCACCACCCTGCTGCTGGCGAGAACGCCATGACCCGCGCGTCCCTCGGCTTCACGCTGCTCGAGTTGATGCTGGCGCTGGCACTGACGGCGACGCTGATGGTGTCGTCGGTGGCCGCCGTCAATCTGTTCGTCGCCGCCGACAAGTCGGCGATCGAAGGCTTCGAGTTTGGCGTCGACGTCAGCCGCGCCTTGCGGCAGGTGCGCGAAGACACCGAGCAGGCGGCGTCGATCTCCATCGGTGTGCGCACGCTGTCGATCACCCGCACCGACGGCCGCTGCGTTGCCTACGCCCTTCCAGCGGCGAGCCTCGAGGTGCACCGCTTCACCGGCAACAACGCCGTCACGGTCGATGCCGCCGCTGCCGCCGCGCTCCTGGCCGTGCGAAGCATCGACCGCAACGACCGCGGGCTCCTGCGCGACGCCAGCTGGAGCGACACCGCGATCCTGCAGGGCGCGTTCAACTGGACGCAGACCGCCTTCAAGAGCCGGCTCGACGGCACCGTGATCGGACTGCAGGTCGCCATCGCCTACCCGGTCGGCGCCGAGAATCGCCGCCAATCGATGACGGCGATCTCGTTCGCGCTGGCCGAAGCGAGCTGCAAGCCGGCAACGGATGCGGGAGGAGCTCCCGCGGCAGCAGCCGCAGCAGCCGCCATCGGCCGGTGATCAGGAACCGCCCGCCGCGGCGAACGCCTGCTCCACTGCCGCCTCGTAGACGACCACGTCGGCCAGTTCGCGATACCGGCCATCGAGGTCCATGCCGAAGCCAATGACGAACTCATCAGGGATCTCGAACCCCAGGTAGTCGATCGCCACCGGCATCACGCGCCGATCGGGCTTGCTCAGCAGCGACGCGACCCGACAGGTCCGCGCGCCCGCGGCGAGATAGTGCCGCTGCAACGCCGCGATCGTGCGGCCGGTATCGACGATGTCCTCGAGCAGCAGCACGTGCCGGCCGCGCACCGGCAGGTCGGCTCCGGCGCTGATGCGCACGTCGCCCGTGCTCTGCATGCCCGCGTACGACGACGCCCGCACTTCGTGCATCGGCAGATTGCCGGGCACGAACTTCTGCAACAGACGCGCGAACGGCCGCGCCCCTTCGATCACCATCACCAGCATCGGCGGCTCGTCCGGCGTGGCGGCGTGGATCTGGCGCGCCAGTTCCTGCGCGCGCCGCAGGATCAGGTCGTGGGAGAACAGGACACGGAACGGCGGATGGGACTTCACGGCAGGACGAAGGCGACGGACGGCGACAACCCGGGCACGGTCAACGCGAAATCGAGCACCACGTGCGCAGCGTGCAGCGTGATGCCGGACAGGGGATTGGGCTGTGGGAACAGGACGTCGACGCTGCGGTAGCCGGCCACCGGCACCAAGGCGATGAAGCCCGGTGCCGACACCGAGGCCTGGAACAGCGAGTCGAACGCCAGCGGGATCACCGCGTTCGCGAACGGCGTCGCCGGCGTGTTCGAATTCGCCAGCAACAGCACGCTGATGTGGTTCGGCAGGTCGAACGCAGTTCCGTGCACGGTGAAACGGTCGCTCGCGGTGGACACGCCGATCTGCACGCCGTGCGCCGTGGTGTCGCCGTCGTTGCTCCGCCCCGGCGAACCGAGGTCACCGCTGCCGAACGCCATCGTCGCCGCGGCGTAGTTGACGGCGGCCTGCGGGCCGAACAGGTCCTTGCGTTCGGCGGCGACCCCGCTGCCACCAGGGAACCCGGTCGTCCACGCGACCAAATCGACCGTGGCGGCGCCGTCCTGCAGCGTCACGTTGTCGGTGGTGTCGGCCAGCGCGATCGAGTTGAACGGCAACGGCACGCCGAGCGGCAGGCCACCGTTGCGGCTCGGCGCCGCATCGACCTGGAACAGCAGCGGGCGCCCTGGCACCAGCATGAAATTGCTCGCCAACGTCACCGAGCCGGCGTTGTCGGACAGCGACAGGCCGGCGAGGCCCACGGGCTTGCTGCCGACGTTCACCACTTCGACGTACTCGCCATTGGTGTCCGGCACGATGCTCGGATTGCGATGCACTTCGCTGATGCGCACGTCGCCGGCGGCGAGGGCGGGCGTCACCACTTCATCGCAGTAGAAGTCGAGGAACGAACCGTTCTGCGCCGTCGCGCGATAGCGGCGGCCGTCGGTCGTGATGCGCATGGTGCCGGTGACGCCGAAACCGATCGTCGACGCACTGCCGGTCGTCGTCGACAACAGGATGCGCGCCGCCACCGCCTGGTTGATGCGGTTCACGGTCTGCGCCGTCGGATGGCCGAACGAGTTGCCCAGGCCACAGCTGACCACGGCGAGTTCCGGCTGCAGGTTGGCGATCAGGTTGAGGTTCGTCGATGTGCTCGAGCCGTGGTGGTTGCACTTGTAGACGTCGATGTCGCCGCAGGCGAGGCTCGACGGTGTCTCGGCGTCGGCAGTGCTGTTCTGGCCACCGGTGAGGTCGCCGCCAAACCACATCGAGAACTGGCCATAGTCGAGCCGCAGCACGACCGAGCGCGCGTTCTCTTCCTGGGCGGTGCCGACCGGATTGACGAACGCACCGCCGAGCACCGAACCGTTCGCGGCGATGCAGGTGATCTGCGCCCCGCCACCGAGGGCATACACACCGCCGACCGTGATCTGCTGACGCCGCGCACCGGCTGCCGCGAGGTAGTTGTTGGTGTCGGTGTTGGTCGGCCGGTTCACGTCGCCGCGATCGAGCGCCGTCGTGAACGGGTGCGCGTTCAACACTTCGTCGAGCCCACCCATGTGGTCGGTGTGGAAGTGCGACATGAAGGTGAAGCCGTAGCCGGTCGGTGCGAGCGACGCGATCGCCGGCAGCATCGACGCGGTGCCCTGGCCGTTGAGCCCGGCATCGACGACGTGGACCTTGCCGTCCGGTGACTGGATCACGAGGCCATCCCCCTGGCCGACCGCGACCATCACCACGGTGAGTCCGACCGGCGGATCGGCCTGTCCGCCCTGGCAAACGGGGGCGCAGACCGCGACGAACGCGGCATACAGGGTGGCGAGCATTGGCGAACCATACCGGCCCCGCGCGGCCGGCGCATGCGGGCATGGCGAAGACCGCCCCTCCTCTTGCTATCGTGCCGATGGCAATGGCATCGCTGCTCCCCCACCAGTACGGCGAGGACGTCGTGTTGTTCGACGATCCGTTCCTTACCACGCTGCTGGCCCGTATCGGCAGTCCGGAAACGGGCACCGCCGCCGTGCCGGGCCTCGTGCGCACCGCCTACCGGCGACTGCTGGAGGAAGTGCTCGCGCGCGAGTTCCCGACCCGCGCCCAGCGGGCGGCCACGCGCATGACGACGCAGGAGCCGGCCGCGTTCGTGCAGGGCGAATTCCTGTGCCGCCAGACCAAGCTCGTGCTGTGCGCCGTGATCCGCGCTGGCATCCTGCCGGCCCAGGCGTGTTACGAAGCGGCGCTCGACGTGCTGCCGCCGGAGCACGTGCGCATCGACTTCCTGAACATGTCGCGCGTGGTCGACGCGCAGCACCAGGTGACCGGCGTGCGGCTCGACGGCAGCAAGCTCGGCGGCGGCGTCGACGATGCCGTGGTCGTGATCCCGGATCCGATGGGTGCCACCGGCGGCACCGTGTGTCGCACGGTCGATGTCTACCGCGGACTCGGTGGCCGCGGCCCCGCGCGCATCGTCGCGGTACATCTGATGGTGACGCCGGAAGCGATCGCGCGGGTCACGCACGTGCAACCCGGCGTGAAGATCTACGCCGGCCGGTTGGATCGCGGGCTGTCGAGTGCGCGCGCGCTGGCGAGCGTGCCGGGCACGTTCCCGGACGAGGAGCGCGGGTTGAACGACGTGCAGTACATCGTGCCGGGCGC
>SXPB01000240.1 GCA_005776475.1 Planctomycetia bacterium | reverse complement strand
GCGCCGGCAAGTCGACCACCATGAAGGTGTTGACTGGCTACCTGGCACCGACCTCGGGTGCAGCGCGCCTGTGCGGCATCGACGTCGTGCAGGACCGCGTCCGCGCCGTCGCCAGGCTCGGCTACCTGCCCGAGAACGGCCCGCTGTATCCGGAGATGACGCCGCACGAGTTGCTGACGTTCTTCGGCGAGGCGCGCGGCATGTCGCGCGGCCGGATCGCCGAGCGGCTCGATTTCGTCACCAAGGAGTGCGACCTGCCGGAACTGCTGCACAAGCCGATCGGCACGTGCTCCAAGGGCCAGAAGCAGCGCGTCGGCATGGCGCTGGCGCTGTTGCACGATCCCGAGGTGCTGATCATGGACGAGCCGACCACGGGCCTCGATCCCAACCAGATCCGTCACGTCCGTGAGCTGGTCAAGAAGCTCGGCGAGACGCGCACGATCCTGCTCTCGACGCACCTGTTCCAGGAAGTCGAAGCGATGGCCGGCCGCGTCCTCCTGGTGAACGACGGCAAGCTCGTGTTCGACGGCACGCCCGCCGACTTCAAGTCGAAGGGCGGTGGCCAGATGGACAAGGCCTTCCACTCCCTGACCACGCACGCCTGAGGCATCGACCCATGAACAAGAACGTCGTCCTCGCCGTCGCCAAACGCGACCTGCGCAGCTGGTTCGGCAACCCCGCCAGCTACGTCTTCATCATGCTGTTCGTCGGCATCGCCTGCGTGGCGATGATGTGGACGGGCGCCTTCTTCACCAACAACCTCGCCAACCTCGACACGCTCAACGCGTGGTTCCCGATCATCTCGGCGCTGTTCATCGCGGCGGCGACGATGGGCATGTGGACCAGCGAACGTGCCAACGGCACGCAGGAACTGCTGTTCACGCTGCCGGCGACGGACCTCGAACTGCAGCTCGGCAAGTACGTGGCCTACGTCGCGATCTACAGCGTGTCGCTGGCCTTCACGCTGGTGTTGCCGATCGCGTTGACGTTCCTCGGCAACCCGGATTGGGGCCAGTTGATCGCCAACTACATCGGCTACTGGTTGTTCGGCATCACGCTGGTCGCGATCTGCACCATCGGTTCGCAGATCAGCAACTCGGCGACGATTTCGCTGATCGTCTCGGTCCTGTTGTGTGCCGCCTTCCTGTTCGCGCCGCCCTACCTCGGCGTCTCGCGCTGGAACGTGAACGGCCCGATCGGCCAGTTCCGGTTGTTCGCCGGCGGCGAGCTGCCGTTCTCCGGCATCCTGCTGTTCCTCGGCATGACCGTGGCGTTCTTCTGGCTCGGCCTGTGCCTGCTGGCGCGCCGCCACTGGCGCAGCGGTGTCGACGGCGTGCACGGCATCGTGCAGTCGGGCGCGTTCGCCGTCTGCGCGTTCGCGCTGACGCTCATCGGCGTGCATGCGTTGCCGCGGCCGGATGCGACGATCGAAGGCATCCACAGTCTCGGCGAAGAGTCGCGCAAATTGATCGCTGGCCTCGACAGCGAACGTCCGGTCTACGTGACCGCGTACGTCAGCGAAGAGGTGCCGGAGCAGTTCGTGCAGCAGAAGAGCTTGTTGCTCAACCTGATCAGCCAGTTCGACCGGCTGGGCGGCAACGCGGTCGAGACCAGCATCAAGATGCCGGAGCCGTATTCGCCGGAAGCGCGCGAAGCCGAAGCCAACTTCGGCATCCGCGCCATGGGCGTGCAGATGGAGCTGCCCGGCGGCGGCATCGCCGAGAAGCAGATATTCCTCGGTTTCGTCGTGCAGGCGGGCACCGAGGAAGTGGTGACGCCGTTCGTCGAGCCGGCCGTGCCGCTCGAGTACGAGCTGATGCGAAGCATCCGCACCGTTGCCAACGCCAACCGCAAGAAGATCGGCATCCTCAAGACCGACGTCGAGTTCATCGGCGGCATGGACTTCCAGACCTTCCGCCAGAAGCAGCGCTGGATCATCGCCGACGAACTGCAGCAGCAGTACGCGCTCGAGAACGTCGACGCCGAGAAGGACTACCCCGAGGGCCTCGCGTGCCTCGTGGTGCCGCAGCCGAGTTCGCTGCAGCAGGAGCAGATGGATCGCCTGCGCGATTGGATGCTCGCCGGCAACCCGACGCTGCTGCTCGAGGACCCGATGCCGATGGGTGCGCCAGGCACTGCGGCCGACGACCAGAAGGGCGGCATGCAGGCGCGCATGATGGGTGGTGGCGGCCCGCAGAAGGGCAACTTCACCGCCTTCCTGGCGGCGATCGCACTCGCGCCGGCGACCGCGGAAGTGGCGTACGACCACTCCTACCGCCGCTTCCCGTTCGGCGCCGAGAACCCGTGGCTGCAATGGTGCCTGTTCTTGCGCGGCACCAGCATGGCCAAGGACAGCGCGATCACCAACGGCCTGCAGAGCGTGTTGTTCCTGCTCGGCGGCCACGTGAAGTCGGTGGCGAAGGACGGCTTCTCGACGAAGACGCTGCTGAGCCTGCCCGATCCGACCGTGTCGCGCGAAGCGTGCGGCATCGTGAAGAAGGAAACGCTGTTCCAGCCCGACTTCTTCGGCACTGGCGCCCAGCTCAGCCCGAGCCCGCGCCGCATCCCCAGCCGCAGCGAGCTGGTGCTGGCGACCCGCGTCACCAGCAAGCCCGTGGATGCGCAGCAGAAGGCCGTCGACGTGATCTACGTCGCCGACCTCGACGTGGTCAGCAACACGTTCTTCCAGATGCGCCGCGGCATGGTCGACGCGAACCTGCGGTTCGACAACGTCACCTTCGTGCTCAACTGCATCGACTCGCTGGCCGGTGACGAGAGCCTGATCGAACTGCGCAAGCGGCGCCCGATCCTGCGCAAGCTGGAGACGGTCGAGAAGGCGCAGCTCACCTTCGAAGAGAAGTGGACTGCCGACAAGGAAGCGGCCGAAGTGGCGGCGCAGAGCGCGCTCGGCGAAGCCCAGGGCCGTCTCGACGAAGCGGTCAAGAAGATCCGCGAAGACGGTTCGATGGACGAGCAGGCCAAGGAGGTCAAGATCGTCGAGGTGCAGCAGGTCGAGAACCGCAAGTTCGAGAACGAGAAGGCCAAGATCGAGGAGGCCAAGCGCCGCAAGCTCGAAGAGGCCACGCACGATCGCGACGCCGCGAAGCGCGGCATCAACTCGACCTATCGGCTCACCACGATGGTGTTCTGTCTGGCGCCGGCCCTGCTGCTCGCCGTCGCCATGTTCGTCCGGCGCAACTCGCGCGCCGCGGCGATCGTTCCGCAGAATCGCAAGGTATCGGCCCACGCGGGCCACGGAGGTGTCCAGTGAACCAGGTTGCCATGACCGGGATCGCCGTCGGTGCTGCCGTCGGCTTGTCGTTGCTCGCGCTGTCGATGGGGCCGCGCGAAGTCCGTCTCGATGCGTTCGATGACCAGGGGCAGCAGTTCTTCCCCACGTTCACGGACGGTGGGGCGGTCACCGAGCTCGAAGTCGTCGAGTACCGCGAAGCCGCGGGCGCGCCGTACCCGTTCGTCGTCAAGCGCGACGACAAGGGCCGCTGGACGATTCCCTCGCACGGCAACTATGCG
Organism: Planctomycetia bacterium; assembly: GCA_005776475.1. Classification (GTDB taxonomy): domain Bacteria; phylum Planctomycetota; class UBA1135; order UBA1135; family UBA2386; genus UBA2386. Next base: position 30,375 of record SXPB01000240.1, on the reverse strand, counting down.
GCGGACGCCAAGGACCGCATGGGCAAGGCGGCGGCGATGATGATCGGACTCGTCAAGCAGTCGGTGATCGGCGACGTCAAGGGTCGCCACGTCGACTATGGCGTGGTCGATCCGCTCGATTCGAGCGCCGAGACGAAGGGGCGCGGCAAGCGCATCAAGATGAAGGACAGCGCCGGCAACGTGCTCGCCGACCTCGTCATCGGCAAGGCCGTCGAAGGCAAGATGCAGGAGTTCTACGTGCGCGTGCCGGACAAGAAGCGCGTGTACCGGACCAAGATCGACGGCGAGCTGTCGACGAAGTTCGCCGACTGGATCGAGACCGACTTGTTGAAGGCGCAGTCGTGGGACATCGCCAAGGTGATCTTCGACAACTACTCGGTCAACGAGCAGGGCCGCACGCTGGCCGAGGCGATCGTGCGCGGCGACAAGTTCGTGCTGCGCAAGGACGACGCCGGCAAGTGGACGTTCGACGGCATCGATGCGACCAAGGAAGACCCCAACGAGGACAAGCTGCGCGAGATCGGCGACACCTTGGGCCAGATCAAGATCGTCGGCGTGCGCGGCAAGCCGCCGGGCCTGACCGCGCGGCTCGAACGCGCCAACGGCATCGAGGAGCAGATCCTGCAGAACGAGCTCGGCCGCAAGGGCTTCTTCCTCGTCGATGGCAAGCTCTACAGCAACGAAGGCGACCTGTTCTTCGAGACCAAGAAGGGCGTGCGCTACACGCTGCGTTTCGGTGAACTCGTGCTGGGTGACGGCGACGAGGTGTCGGCGGGCACGGCGACGACGACGGAGAAGCCGAAGGAAGGCGATCCGGCGAAGGCCGCCAACAACCGCTACCTGATGGTCACCGCCGAGTTCGCCGAGGACTTGCTGACGAAGCCCGCGGGCGCGCGGTTGCCGGCCGACCAGCTCACCAAGCGCGCCGAAGCGCGCACGCAGATCGAAGCGATCCAACGCGCCGTCGAGGCGTTCCGCACGAAGAACGAGAACAAGTTGCCGGAGACGCTAGCGAAGCTGACCGAGAAGCCGGCCGAAGGCGACGCCATGCTCGCCGAGCTGAAGAAGGACCCGTGGGACAACGACTACCAGCTGGTCGTCGTCGGTGACGCCTACGCGGTGGTGTCGTTCGCGGACGGCAAGGTGGAGGGCGGCGAAGGCATCGCGATGGACGTGCGCAGCGATCGCCTGCCGCTCGAAGACGAGCTGAAGAAGACGGCGGACACCTGGACCGAGTACGACGGCAAGGTCAAGGAAGGCCAGGCCGAGGCCGACAAGCTGACCAAGCGCTTCGGTCCGTGGTACTACGTGATCGACCAGGCGCTGTTCGCCAAGCTGAAGCCGGCGCGCGCCGACCTGGTGAAGGTGAAGGCGGCGGCTCCGGCCGAGGCGCCGGTGAACGGACCCGGCAAATAGCCCATCGGACGGGCGTACGGCTGGGGCGCGGCGGGAAAGTCCGCGGCCGGCTCACCGATTCGGCGGGTGGCTCGTAGCATCCGCTTCGCATTCCGTGAACCGTTACCCAAGGAACCCGATGACGAGGACTGTTCTCGCCGCGCTGTTCCTGCTGTGTCCGCCGACATTTGCCATCGCGCAAGATGCCGTTCCGGTCGGTCAGCAGGATCCGCAAGCGGCCTACGACGAGCTGGTCAAAGCCTTCAACAAGGCGATCAGCGATTGGCAGACCGAGGCGCGAGCCGCGGCCGAGAAAGCGCGCGCCGAAGGAGCCAAGCAGCTCCCGGCTATCGCGATGAACCCGCCGACGAAGGAATACGTCGCCAAGGCGCAGGAACTGGCGTCGCAATACGAAGGCACGGACGACGCCGTGCGCTTCCTCGGCTTCGTGCTGAAGAACGCACGGAACGAGCGCAACGCCGTCAAGAAGACGATCGAGACGCTCGCCCTGATGCACGCGAAGTCGAACGCGATCGCCGACGTGCTGCCGTTCCTCGCCAGCGGCGTCCGCATGGGCGCCAAGAAGCAGGTGCTCGACCTGCTCGGCGACGTGGCCGAGAACCACGCCAACAGCGAGTGCAAGGCGCAGGCGCTGATCACGCGCGGCGGGCTGATGCTCGAGATGGCGCAGAACGACGAAGAGCGCAAGGCCGCCGAGAAGGACCTGCGTTCGATCGCTGCGATCACGAAGGACGAAGCGCTGCTGGCCCAGGCCAAGGATGCGCTGTTCGAGATCGAGAACCTGCAGGTCGGTTGCAAGGCTCCCGACATCGTCGGTGTGGACGTGGAAGGCGCTGCGATCAAGCTCAGCGACTACCAGGGCAAGGTCATCCTGCTCGACTTCTGGGGATTCTGGTGAAGCCCCTGCGTGGGCATGATCCCGCACGAGCGGTCGCTCGTGGAAAAACTGAAAGACAAGCCGTTTGCACTCCTGGGCGTCAACAGTGACGGCACCGACACGACCGAAGGCCTCGCCACGTTCCGCTCGAAGGCCAAGGAAATGGGCGTGACGTGGCGCAGCTTCCGCGACGAAGGCAGCACGCCGCGGATCAGCGAGACCTGGCGCGTCCAGACCTGGCCGACGCTGTACTTCATCGATCACGAAGGCGTGATCCGTCACAAGGACATCCGTGACGATGCCGCGATGGAGAAGGCGATCGACGAGCTGATCGCCAAGGCCGAAGCCGCCGCGAAGGGTGGCAAGCCCGCGGCCGACAAGCCCGCGCCCGAGAAGGGCAAGAAGAAGTGATGCCAGCGCGACCGGCGGGTTCGTCCCGCCGGTCGCCGCTCACAGGAACGCCGACAGTTCGGCGAGCGCGCGGCTCAGGATCGAACGCACCGCGACTTCGGTCTTGCCGAGTTCCTGCGCGATCTGCGTGTGCGTGAGCCCCATCAACCGCGCCATCAGGATCACTTCCTGCTTCTCCGGCGCCAGCTTGCCGAACGCCGACTCGACGCGCTGCAGTTCTTCGCGCGCAGCGGCCTGTCCGCTCGGCGACCAGATGCCGGCGAGGCCCTGGGCTTCTTCTTCGTCGAGGCCGGCGCGCTCGCGGCCGGGATTGCGTTTGTCCGCCCGCCAGTGCTCGGCGCGGTCGGCGATCTTGCGCATCGCCGTCGTGAACAGCCACTTCCGGAACTCGGCTTCGCCGCCGAAGCGGAACCGGTCGGCGTTCTCCAGCACGTCGCGGCAGACCGATTGCGCGAGGTCGCTGCACGACTCCTTGGCCAGCAACGTCGGTCCGGCCTTGAGCCGCACGAACGCGCGCAAGGCCGGCAGATGCTGCTGCAGGAGGGTCGCGACCGCCTGGCCGTCGTGCCGACTCGCAGCTTGGAGCAGAGCTTCGAGGTCCTGCGTCATGCCCGCACATTACCATCCGCAGGCTCGCATGGGCGTCCACCGCGCGGCTCAGCCGAGGCTTCCGCCCTTGGGTTGCGGACGCGCCGCGGGCGTCACTGCGCCGCCGCCCCGGCGCGCGCCAGCGTGGCGCTCTGGATGAAGTGGTTCGGGATCACCCGCCATTCGCCATCGCGTTGCCGCAGCAGGAAAGGGATCTCGCCGTTCGGAGTCAGTCCCGACAGCACCACGATGCCGAGTTCGACATGCCGCGCGTCGACGAACTGCATCGCGTTCGGCACCGCGAACGCCTCGCCGAGGCCGAGTTCGATCAGGCTCATCGTCGCGGCCACGTGCGCGAGCTGGTCGTGTTCACCCGCCGGCGGCGACGCTTCGGCGAGCACTTCGACGCCACGTGGGTCAAACGACAGCGTCTGCAGGGCGGCGAGATCGCCGAGCAGCATGGCGCGGTAGAAGGCGCGCGCCACCTGGCTGCGTTCGTCATCCGAACGCTGGAAGGCGAGCAGGTAGCGAGCATCGACGCGGGCCTCGTTGCCGCGCTGCTGCACCACCAGCAAGTGCACCATGCCGCCGAGCGGCGCCTGCACGAGCCAGCGGTCGCCGACGAGCGCCGTGCCGTGCAGTGTCACCCGTTCGATCTCGGCCAGCACCGGCGCGATGCTGGCCAGCGGCGGCCGGGTCGGCGCCAGCTGGGCCAGCTGCGGGTGGGGCATCGCGCAGCGCTGCAGCAGGGGAAGGTCGCCGGTCAGCATCGCACGCAGGAAGGCGCGCGCGGCCACGGTCACGTTGACGGGCAGGTCCATGGGGCTTCGTTGTCCAGAGGGCGCCGCAGGGAAACCCTGGGGCGGCGACCCTGGTCATCCGGAAGCCGGCGGATTCGTGGCGGCGATTCGCCAGAAGTTGCCGCCGCCGGCCGCCTGGCCGTTCGCGCTACTGCGCGAACGACACCCGGCCGTAGCGCCAGTAGGCCTCGAGGCAGAGCACCATCATTGCGGTCGAGTAGACGCGGCCGCCGTCTTCGCCCCACGCATCGACCGGATCCCATGACCCGCTCGCGTTGCCCTTCGCCACCTGCGTCCTCACCACCGCGTCGGTCATCTTGCGACCCCACTGTTCCCATTCCTTGCCGCCGTGCTGGTAGAGCGCGTAGCTGGCGTAGTACCAGTAATACATGTCGATCGAGCCATCGGCCGGGTTCCACACCGGCGGCTTGGCCACCAGGGTCTTCGCTGCCGCAGCCATCACGGGCACTTCAGTCGGCTTCTGGTGCAGCAGGTGTCGGCACAGCAGCGCCACCGCGGTGAGCGATTCGGTCTTCGCCGCCGGGAAGCGGTCGATCATGGCGGCGTTGCGCGAGGAACCCTCGCCGGCCTTGGTGTAACCCGCCGAACCGGTGACCGGATCGGTCACCGAATCGAGGAACACCAACGCGGTCTTCAGCGCCGCGTCGTCGATCTGCAGCTGGAACGCGCGCCCCGACAGCAGTGCTTGCACCATCCAGCCGGTGATCGAGGTGTCGCCGTCGTTCTCGCGCGGCTGGTAGCGCCACACGCCGTACGGGTTGCGGGCGTTGGCGATGTAGCTGATCGCCGCCTGGGCCGGCTTCTTCAGCGGGCGGTGCTCCGACAGCCCGTAGGCCTCGCACAAGGCCACGGTCGCGATCGCGTGGCTGTAGGCGTAGGACTGCGACGAGTTGGTGCCGATCAGGCCGTTCTCCTGCTGCTGCTCCAAGAGCCAGCGCACGCCCTTCTGCACGACCTTGCGATGGGGGCCCTGCTTCATGGTGTTGCCGTCGCCGAGGAACGCGATCAGGGCGAGGCCGGTGACGCCGACGTCGTTGACGCTGTTGCCCGGACCGGTGCACGGCTCACCTTCCTTGTCGTGCTTCATGAAGTTGGCGCAGTCCCAGCGGCCGTCCTCGTCCTGGTGCTTGCTCAGCCAGTCGAGACCGTAGGTCACCGCGTTCTCGAGGCGGCCGGATGTGTTGCTGTCCCCCTTGCGCTCGCGAATCCCGCGCGGGCGGCCGCATCCGGTGCCTGGTTTGGTCGAGGGGCCGTTGCTGAAGTGGCCAACCACGCCGACTCCGATCGCAGTGGCTCCAGTGTCCCCGCTCAGCTTGCTGACCATGTCGCTTTCGAGGGTGGGCGCGGTCGGGTCGCCCACTTCCCCGCCATCGTTGGCATCGATGTGGAACTGGTGGAGCAGCTCGTTCGGTTGCGCCTCGTCATCCCGGATGTTGGGCAGTTCGTTTCTGTCTTCGATGGGCACCGGCTTGATCGCCTCGGTCTCGGGCGCCGCCCCCCCGATCGAGATGTGCATCGGCACGTCGTCGTCGATCGTGGTTTCGTGCGCGTAGTAGAGGATCGACGCGATTGCGATGCCGGCGACGTGCAGCATGATCGCGATCATCAGCCAGGGCGATTTGGTCGCGAGGGATCTGGCTTCAGGCAATGGGCGAGGCGAAGTCATGGCAGGGGATCTCCACGAAGGGTCAAGGTTTCCCGCACTGGCGAGCGGCGCCGGGACGACGGCGGCCAGGCTCTCGTCAGACAAGTGTCCCAACGAGGCGTGGTGCGAACGGGTTCGCTCGCGTGCCACGATTCTTCGAATCGGCGCCGCCGTGAGGGGCTCGCAGCGCGCGCCGAGGCGCCCTCTTCGACCGGCTCAGCCACATCCTGCGGGGCGAGCAGGGAGAGAAAAACTGGTGGGCAGAGCCAGGGTTGAACTGGCGACCCCGGCATTTTCAGTGCCGTGCTCTACCAACTGAGCTATCTGCCCAACCAGTGCCGCGCCCTCCGGGAGGACAACGGGGCGCGGAACGCTAGCGAGGTCGCCAACGGTGCGCAAGCGCGAAGATGCGGCTCGTCGGTGGCTTCGTTGCCACCGCGGTTCTGGTCAACGGCGCCGCAGCAGGTAGTGCGAAACCAGCCACTCGCGGCCGCCGGCGTAGTTCCAGAGTTCGGCGCAGGCGAGGAAGAACACGCGCCACAGGTTCGCCATCGCGTGGGCACGCGGGCCGTAGGCCGGCGCCAGCACCGGGTCGAGTTCGCGCCGGTGCCGATCGAAGTTGGCGAGCCAGGCTTCGGCGGTGCGGCCGTAGTGCTGTCCGTTCACTCGCCAGTGGCCGGCCACGGCAAAGTGGTCCTGGAAGTACAGCATCTGCGCGTCGGCCGGCATCTGGCCGCCTGTGAAGAAGTGCCGGGCCATCCAGTCGCCGTCCCCGTCGACGGCGAACGGGTAGCCGACCGTGGCGTGCGTGAAGACGTGCACGAACATGGTCCCCGCCGGCTCGAGCCAGCTGGCGGCGCGCTGCAGCAGGGCGCGCCAGTTGCGCGTGTGCTCCATCATCTCGATCGAGACGATGCGATCGAACGTGCGGCCAGGCGTGAACGTGTTGGCGTCGGCGGTGACGATCTCGACGTTGCGCAGGTTCTCGGCCGCCGCGCGCGCCAGGATGTCGGCGCGTTGGCTCGCCGAGTTGCTGACGCCGACCACGGTGCACTTCGGGAACTGGCGCGCAATCCACAGGGACGCCGAGCCCCAGCCGCAGCCGAGGTCGAGCACGGCGTCGCCGTCGCGGATTCCGGCCCGGGCGCAGGTCAGCGCCAGCATCGCGGCTTCGGCCTCGTCGAGGTCGCGCGCTGTCGTCCACAGGCCCGAACTGTACTTGCGGTGGCGACCGAGAACCTTGGCGTAGAACGCCGCCGGCACTTCGTAGTGTTGTGCGTTGGCGGCGCCGGTTTCGATCGCGATCGGGCTGCGGTCGCATTCCGCGACCCAGCTGCGCAGCCGTTCGGCAGCGAGTTCGGGGTCGTCGGCATGTTCGGCCACGAGCCGCGCGCGCAACAGCCGGCGGATGCCGAGTCGGATCATCCAGTCGGGTAGCAGGCCGCGCTCGAGCCAGCGTTCGGTGCGTGAAGCAGTCATGGGGTGTCGATGCGGCGTGGCCACCAGGGCACGAACGCGCTCGTCTCCTGCTGGTAGCGGCGGTAGTCCTCGCCGCGGCTCTTGCAGGCCTGCAGCTCGGTGAAGGGCACGCCGCTCAGGTAGCGGACCAGGACGTACATCACGGCCGGTTGGACCAGCGCGAGCCAGCCGGCAGCAGGTGCGGCGATCAGCGCGATGCCACACCACGTCGTCCACTCGAAGAAGTAGTTCGGGTGGCGGCTGTATCGCCACAGGCCGGATCGGCAGGTGCGGCCCCGCTGCGCCGGGTCGCGGCGGTGTCGTTCCAGCTGGCGGTCGGCCAGGCTCTCGCCAGCGACGGACACCACACACACCGCGAGTCCGCACCACTGGCTCGGGCTCAGGGCCGTCGCTTCGTGCGCGGCGAGCCACCAGAAGGGCAGCGTGAACACCACCGCCGCACCCGCCTGCGCCTGGTAGAAGAAGAACAGCCAGAAGTTGGCGCGGGCACCCCAGACCTCACGCATCGCCCGGTAGCGGCCATCTTCCGTTGCGTGGCCGAGCACGCGGTGGGCGAGCAGGTGCCAGGACAGGCGTGCACTCCAAGTGCCGACAATGCATGCGGCGAGAATGCGCTGCAGGGGAGATCCGCTGCCGAAGACCGCACACGCGAGTCCAAGCCCACCGATCGCGATCGCCCAGGCCGCATCGACCGAGGTCGCGTTGCGTGTGCGGGTCTGACGCCACCAGAGCAGCGCGAACGAAGCACTGGTGGCCACAAGAAGGAGGAGAGTCACGACTTGCTGGCTTTGGTTTTCCGATTGTGGAGTCGAAGATTGACGTGCCCCGGCCGGAGCCGGTTGCATCTTCCCTCGCCAAGGCGACCCCTCGAATGCAGTCGGACGAACCAGACACTCACACTACCACCGCTACGCTCGAAGCTCCGGAGATCGAGGTTGTGCACGAGGTGCCGCGGCCGCCGGCGCGTGGTGTTGGCGAACGCATTGCGTGGGGCCGGATCGTGCCGATGCTGGTGCTGCAGGCCACCTGCGGACTGGTGTTCTTCACCGGCTGGAGCCCGGTCGCGGTCATCGTGTGCGTCGCACTGTACCTGGTGCGCATGTTCGGGATCACGGCTTTCTACCACCGCTACTTCTCGCACCGCACGTTCCGGGTCGGGCGCGTGATGCAGTTCGTTGGCGCCCTGCTCGGCTCTTCGGCGACGCAGCGTGGACCGCTGTGGTGGGCGGCACACCATCGCAAGCACCATCGCTTCAGCGACACCGACATGGATGCGCATTCGCCGCATGCGCACGGCTTCCTGTGGTCGCACATCGGCTGGATCGCTTCGCCGCGGCACCACAAGACCGACCTGGCCCAGGTTCCGGACCTGGCGTGTTACCCCGAGTTGCGCTGGCTCGACCGCAACGATCTCGTGGTCCCGTTGCTGCTGCTCGGCGCGCTGCTCGGCCTCGGGGCTGCCCTCGAAGCGTGGGCGCCGTCGCTCGGCACGGACGCGCTGCAGATGGGCGTCTGGGGCTACAGCATCTCGACGACGTTGCTGTTCCACGGCACGGCTTCGATCAACAGCCTCGCCCACCTGATGGGCAAGCGCGTGTGGCCAACCAAGGACAAGAGCAAGAACTCGTTCCTGCTGGCGTTGATCACGCTGGGCGAAGGTTGGCACAACAACCACCATTGGTGCCCAGGGACCGTGCGCCAGGGCTTCCGTTGGTGGGAGATCGATTGCGCCTACTACGGCCTGCGGGTGCTCGCCCTGTTCGGCCTCGTGCATGAGCTGCGGCCGCTGCCGGCCCGCGCCCGCAACGACGCCCGTCGCATCCGCGGATGATGAAGGCGGCGGCGGCCCTTGGCCCAGGCCGCAAGCGCCTGGCGATCATCGGCACCGGCATCGCCGGGTTGGTCGCTGCCGAGCGCCTGGCCAGGGTCCACGATCTGGTGGTCTTCGAGGCTGCGGATCGCATCGGCGGCCACACCCACACCGTCGATGTCGCGGGCGCCAGCGGCCCACTCGCGGTCGACACCGGCTTCATCGTCTGCAACGACCGCACCTATCCGGGCTTCCTGGCCCTGATGGCGCGCCTGTCGGTGCCGCTGCGGCCGACGACGATGGGGTTCAGTGTGCGTTGCGAGCGAACCGGCTTCGAGTGGAACGGCGGCAACCTCGGCCAGGTCTTCGCGCAGCGCCGCAACCTGTTGCGCCCTTCGTTCCATCGCATGCTGTGGGACATCGTGCGCTTCCACCGGCTGGCGCCGTCGTTTGCCGCCAGCGAGGCGCCGCTCCGGGAAGTGCTGGAACGTGGCCGCTTCGGGCGTCGTTTCGCCGAGCACTACCTCATCCCGATGATGGCGGCGATCTGGTCGGCCGAACCGGACCGCCTGTTGTCGATGCCCGCGTGCTTCTTCGTCCGCTTCTTCGGCAACCACGGCATGTTGACGGTGAACGACCGGCCGCAGTGGTTCACGGTGGTGGGGGGCTCGCGCAGCTACCTCGGGCCACTGACGAAACCGTTCGCCGGCTGCATCCGACTGCGCTCGCCGGTCGAATCGCTGCAGCGTGATCCCGATGGTGTGCAGGTGAAAGTGGCAGGGCAGCCGGTCGAGCGCTTCGATGGTGCGGTCGTGGCCACGCACACCGACCAGGCGCTGCGCATGCTGGCTGACCCGACCGAGCCGGAACGCAACCTGCTCGGTGCCATTCCGTACCAGGAGAACGACGTGCTGCTGCACACGGACACGCGTCTGCTGCCGGTGCGTCGTCGCGCGTGGGCGGCGTGGAACTACCACCTCCCGGTGGTGCCGCAACGGCGCGCGACCGTGACCTACAACATGAACCTGCTGCAGGGGCTGGCCGACCCCGCGGTCCACAGCGTCACCCTGAATCGCAGCGACGCGATCGCTCCGGAGCAGGTGCTCAGGCGCTTCGTCTACCACCATCCGGTGTTCGACGCGGCGGGCGTGCGGGCCCAGGCGACCGTTGCGGCGGTCAACGGCAGTGCGCGAGTCTGGTACTGCGGCGCCTGGTGCGGCTTTGGTTTCCATGAGGATGGCGTGCAAGCCGGGCTCGCCGTCGCTGCCGATTTCGGCCTGCGCGAGCCCCTGCCGCAGGAGCGCGCGTGACGGCGGCGGCGGCAGGCTCGCTGCACAGTGCGCTGTACGTCGGGCGCGTGCGGCACCGGCGGTTCACGGCCAAGGAAGACTGTTTCTCGACCCGGGTGTGGATGGCGTGGCTCGATCTCGACGAAGTCGAGCGCGCGTTCGCCGGACGCTGGTTCTTCTCGGCCCGCCGACCGGCGCCGATCCGGTTTCGGCGACGCGACTACTTCGGGCCCCCGGACCAGCCCCTCGCCGAAGCAGTGCGCGATGCGGTGGCGGCGAAGCTCGGCACGCGGCCCACGGGGCCGGTCCGCATGCTGACCAACCTGCGTTGCTTCGGCTACGTGTTCAACCCGGTGACCTTCTACTACTGCTTCGACGACCACGAACGCGTCACCGCGGTGCTCGCCGAGATCACCAACACGCCGTGGGGCGAGCGGCATCACTACGCGCTCGGCGCTGCCGCCGGACAGGCCGACGGCACCCTGCGGGCGACGTTCCCGAAGGCCTTCCACGTGAGTCCCTTCCAGCCGATGGAACTCGGCTACCGTTGGTCGTTCACGCCGCCGGGGAAGCACCTGTGCGTGCACATGGACAACGTGCGCGCCGACCAGGTGGTGTTCGACGCCACCCTGAACGTCGAGCGGCGCGAATGGACTACGGGCAATCTGTGGCGGGCGCTGCTGCGACATCCGTGGATGACCGCCAAGGTGTCGTTCATGATCCACTGGCACGCCTTCCGGCTCTTCTGCAAACGCGCTCCGTTCCACGTGCACCCGAAGAAGCGATGACCGGTTCGATCCTCATTGCCGACGGCCACGCCGCCGGCGCCGTGCGCTCGCCGCAGCCGACCTCGCTGCAGCGACGCCTGCGCGCCGGTGCCGTGGCGCAGCTGCGGCAATTGCGTTCCGGGGCGATCCTGCTGCGCTGTGCGCACGGCGAAGAACTGCTCGGCGACCCCTCGGGACGGTTCGGCACGATCCAGCTTGCGGTGCACGATGCGGCGACGTGGTCGGCGCTGGCGTTCGGCGGCGACGTCGGCGCCGGCGAAGCGTTCGTGGCGAGACAATGGTCGTGTTCGGACCTGGTCGCCCTGCAGCGGCTGTTCGTCGCCGATCGCGACGTTCTGCTGGGCATGCACCTGACGCCCTGGTCGTGGCCGCGGCGCCTGTTCCTGCGGCTCGGGCAGTTCCTGCGGCGCAACAGCCACACCGGCAGTCGTGCCAACATCCGCGATCACTACGACCTCGGCGACGATCTGTTCGCGCACTTCCTCGACCCGACGATGACCTATTCGTCGGCGTGGTTCGAGCACGCGGGCGAATCGATGGAGCAGGCGCAACAGAACAAGCTGCGCCGGCTCTGTCGCTTGGTCGATTTGCAGCGCGACGAACGGTTGCTCGAGATCGGCAGCGGCTGGGGCAGCCTGGCGATGTGCGCCGCGGCGGAGTTCGGCGCGAAGGTGACGACGACCACGATCTCGAAGAACCAGCACGAGCACGCGAAGCGCAACGTGCTGCAACGAGGGCTGGGGCATCGGGTGCAGCTGTTGCAACGTGACTACCGCGATCTCGACGGCACCTTCGACAAGCTGCTGTCCTGCGAGATGGTCGAAGCGGTCGGCGCCAGGTTCTTGCCGACGTTCCTGCGGGTGTGTGCAAGCCGGCTGCGGCCGGGCGGCCTGTTGGGGCTGCAGGCGATCACGATCCAGCACCAGCACTACGACGCGGCGCTGCGGATGGTGGACTACATCCGGCGGCACGTGTTTCCCGGCAGCTTCATTCCATCGGTGCAGGCGCTGGTGTCCGCGGCGTCGGCGCACACCGACCTGCACCTGGAGCACGTCGAGGACTTCGGGTTGCACTACGCGACCACGCTGCAGCGCTGGCGCGAGCGGATGCTGGCCGCGCCGGACCCGTTCCTGCTGCGGGGTGGCCCCGCACTGCTGCGGGCGTGGGAGTACTACTTCGCCTACTGCGAGGCAGGCTTCCGCGAACGGCACATCGGCGTGTGCCATCTCCGCTTCCGTCGCGCCGGCGGGTGAAGGAGATGAGTCGTCGCGACAGCCGTCTGTGGGCGTGGTGGCAGCGGTGGAAGGCGGAGCCTGAGGCGTGGGCTCGACAACCGTGGCAGCTGCGTGCCTGTGGGCTCGTCGCCGAAGGCTGCGTCGCCTTGGCGGTGGTGCTCTACTTCCTCGTCACCTGCGCGCCGGAGGCGGAACTGCGGCGCAGCCTGGTGTGTGGGGCGCTCGCCGTGGCCGGAATCGGCGGCATCGTCGCGCGCCGGCCCGCGGCGTCGCCAGTTCTGCGACGGTGGGGGTTGTTGGTGTTTGGCGTCGGCATCGCGACCGTCGTCGTCGTCCTCGCGATCGCCTGAGCCGGCGCCACACGGCGCTCGTCACGTCTCACGCGCGCAGGGCCAGCCGCGCCGCCGCCACGTCCGCAACGATCTGCGCCTGCAGTTGAGCGACGTCGCCGAACTTCTTCTCCGCGCGCAGATGCAGCCGGAATGCGACTTCGAGTTCGCGCCCGTAGAGGTCGCCGGACCAGTCGAGCAGATGCACTTCCAGTTTCACGTTCGTCCCGCTGCCGGCGAACGTCGGTGCCACGCCGAGGTTCGCGACCGCAGGCAGCACCGCACCATCGACGATCGCTTCCACCGCGTAGACGCCGCGCGGCGGCAGCGCGCAGGCTTCGGGTTGCAGGTTGGCGGTCGGGAAACCCAGCTGCCGCCCGATCGCGTCGCCGGCGATGACGGTGCCGATCACGCTGGGGAAGCGGCCGAGGAAGCGATGCGCGAGGGCCAGGTCGCCGAGTTGGATCGCATCGCGGATCGCCGTCGACGAGATCGCCTGCCCATCGACTTCGAACGGCGCCCCGGTGCGCACCTCGAAGCCGAGCTCGCCGCCCAGTTCGCGGAACACCGCCGGCGTGCCAGCGCGGTCCTTGCCCAGCGCGGAGTCGTAGCCGAGCAGGAGCCCGCGCGTGCGCAGCGACTTCGCCAGGATGTCCTCGGCGAACGCCCGCGGCGTCATGTTCTGCAGGCGCGGTTCGAACTGCAGCAACACGAGCCGCGCCACGCCGGCGCGGCGCAGCAGGCGCAGCCGGTGCGGCACGCTGACCAGCGGCGGCGGTGCTTTGCCGTGCAGCACCTGGTCCGGATGGTTGGCGAACGTCACCACGGTCGGCAGGCCTTGCAGCACCGACGACATTTCCAGCAGCTGGTGCAGCAGCCGTTGGTGCCCGAGGTGCACGCCGTCGAAGACGCCGATCGCGACCACCGAATGGCTCGCCGGCGCCTCGCCGTAGAGCGCGGCGAGATCCAGCTTCTGCAGGGCGTCGAGGCCTTCGATCAGCCGCATGGCGATGCGAGTCCGGCGCCGGCTAGCGCCCGAACTCGGCCTCGAGTTCCAGGAGCTTCGGCTTCACCCGCAGCTTGTCGGTGGCGGTCAGCCGATCGACGAAGAACACCCCGTCCAGGTGGTCCATCTCGTGCTGGATGATGCGCGCCAGCCAGCCGTTCGCGGCGAGGGTCTGCGCCGTGCCAGAGAGATCCTGGTAGCTCACCGTGATGTCCACCCAGCGTTCGACCTCGGCCTGGATGCCAGGGAACGAAAGGCAGCCTTCTTCGCCGAACTCCCGGCCCTTCTTGCGCGTGAGCTTGGGGTTGCAGAGCACCAATTCGCCGGAGCGATCCTTCTTGTCGCCCGCCGGGTTGAGCACGAGCAGTTTGTGCTCGATGCCGACCTGCGGGGCGGCGAGGCCCACGCCGCCTTCCTCATACATCGCCTCCATCATGGTGTCCGCCAGCTGGCGAAGGGCGGCGTCGAACTGCGAAATGGCCTTGCCGCCGCGGCGGAGGACGGGGTCGGGGTAGACGAGGACTTCCATTCGGTTCCAGGGCGTGCCTGGCGATCGGCGGCGCCGGGTCGCGGCGCCCGGCCGGTTCGGCCGTTGCGGCGCCTTCGGGGGGGAGGTAGATTCTTCGCCCCTTTCGTCGGCGTCAAGCGCCCGACTCCGACGACCCCCGAACTTCCGGCATGGATCTCAGCAAATACCTCGAGCAAGCAGCAGATGCCGCCAAGCGGCGCAACTTCGCCATGGCGGTGAAGATCTACGCGCAAGTGCTCGCGATCCAGCCCGACTTCGGCGAAGCGCGCGCCGGTTTGCGCAAGGTGCTGTTCCAGAAGGTCGCGCAAAAGCCGCCGTCGAAGGCGGTCGCCATGCTGCTCGGTGGCGTGCACCTGCTGACCGGTGGGCTGTGCCGCATGTTCGGCCAGCACGGTGCGGCGGCCCGCGCGTTCGAGCGCTACCTGGTGCACGATCCGCTGGCGGAGTCGCAGAACCTGGGGCTCGGCCGGGCCTGCGCTCGCGCCGGCTGGAAGCGTTCGGCCCTTGCGGTCTACGCCGCCTACGCCGAGCACCAGCCGCGTTGCCTCGACGCCTGCCGTGCCGCCGGCAAGCTCTACCAGGAACAGGGCAAGCTGCCGGAAGCGCTGGCCATGTACGAGGCGGCGCTGAAGGTCGACCCGCGTGACCAGGAATCGCTGAAGGCGCGCAAGGACCTCGCGGCCGAAGGCGCGCTGCGCAGCACTGGCATCGACAAGGCGTCGAGTTCGCGCGACCTGATCAAGGACAAGGAGCAGCAGCGCCAGCTCGAACGGCAGGATCGTCTGCAGCTGTCGGCCGCCGAGATCGAGGACGAGCTGACGCAGGTCGAAGAGAAGCTGCAGTCGGCGCCCACCGACCAGAAGCTGCTGCGCCGCGGCGCCAAGCTGCGCGAGATGGCCAAGGATCTGGCCGGCGCGCTCGACCTCGTCGAGCAGCTGATGCGGCTGGCGCCAGCCGACGGCGAAGTGCAGGAGCTGGCCGGCGACCTGCGCTTGCGCCTGCAGGAGCAGATGGTGCAGAAGGCCGAGAAGGCCGGCGACCAGGCCGCGGCCGGTCGCGCCCGCCAGGCGCTGCTGCAGATGCGCGTTGGCGAATCGCGCCGCCGCGTGGAACGCAATCCGGCCGACCTCGCCGCCCGCTTCGACCTGGGCCTGGGCCTGCTCGCTGCCGGCGACGTCGACGCCGCGATCGCCGAGCTGCAGCAGGCGGTCAAGGACCCGCGCAAGAAGAACGAGGCCCTGTTCGCGCTCGGTCGCGCCTTCCAGCAGAAGAACCTGCCGGACCTGGCCCTCGGCCAGTTCGACAAGGCCCTGGTGGCTGCCGGCAGCGGCGTCTTGGCGAAGGAGGCCCTCTACGAGATGGGCGCCATCTGCCAGACTCTCGGCAAGCGCGAGGACGCGCTGCGCCACTTCACCCGCATTCTCGAACAAGACATCGGTTTCCGCGATGTCGCCAAGAAGGTGGAGCAACTGAAGGCCTGAGTGCCGTTGCCCGCCTGTTCCTGAACTTCCCTCCCGAACGAACTCCGCAACCAACAAGAACGCAGCGATGGCTCACAGCAAGCAAGCACTGAAGCGTGCCCGACAGAGCGAGAAGAACCGCGTCGCCAACAAGGCGAAGATGTCGCGCATGAAGGGCGCCGTGAAGAACCTCATGGCCTTGATCAAGGCAGGCGACAAGGCGAAGGCCACGGCGCAACTGACGACGGTCTGCAAGATCATCGACAAGGCCGCGCAAGGGCACGTCATCCACAAGAACAACGCCGCGCGGCACAAGAGCCAGGCCACGCGCGCGGTCGCCGCGATGAAGTGAGCCGCCCGCCCGCGGCCGTTCCGGCCGGGTGAGGAAGCTGCGCCGACGACCCGCGCCATGCGCGCAGGGTCGTTTCGGCGCTTAGCCTTGCAGCAGCTGCAGAGCCGCCTGCGGTTGCGTGTTGGCTTGCGCCAGGATCGAGATCGCTGCTTGCTGCAGGATCGAGTTGCGCGTCAGCGCCGAGGTCTCGACTGCCACGTCCACGTCGCGGATGCGCGATTCGGCGGCACTCAGGTTCTCGGACTGGATCTGCAGGTTCGCAATCGTCGTCGTCAACCGGTTCTGGGCGGCACCGAACTGGCCGCGAACACGGCTGACGGCGTTGATCGCCGAGTCGAGTCGCGTCACCGCCAGCGTCGGGTTGCCCGCCGAGCCGATGTCGAGCGTCGACAGGCCGAGCGTGCTCGCCAGCGTGTTCGACGTGCTCAACTGGATCGTGTCGATGCCGCTGATGGTGCCGGTGCCGACCTGGAACGTGATCGTCGAGCCGGTGCCGTCGAGCAGTCGCACGCCGTTGAAGGTCGTGGACTGCGCGATGCGGTCGATTTCGTTGATCAGGTCCTCGAACTCCTGGTCCAGCGTGGTGCGGTCGGCAGAGCTGACCGTGCCGTTGCTGGCCTGGATCGACAGTTCCCGCATGCGGATCAGGATCGAGCTCACTTCGTTGAGTGCGCCTTCACCTGTCTGCGTCAGCGAAATGCCGTCCTGCGCGTTCCGGATCGCCTGGGCGGTCGATCGGACCTGTGCGCGGAAGCGTTCGGAGATCGCCAACCCTGCTGCGTCGTCCGACGCCGTCGAGATGCGCAAGCCGGTCGACAACCGTCGGTAGTTCGCCTGTAGGCGATCCGTCGTCGTCGACAACGAGCGCTGCGCATTCAGGGATGCGATGTTCGAATTGACCCGAAGGCCCATCTTTCCTCCTCGATTCCTTTGCCGTGACCGTGCCGGACCGGAGTCCGCCACCTTGTTGGCGAATGCATCGGCCGTCGCTTGAGTCCTACTTCAGGAAATCTCGCAGATGGACACTCGCCGGAGCGGTCGGCGATGGCATGGGTGGCACGCAACCCCCGGTTTACTGGCCGTTCTCCCTTCGCGGGAATTCCCTGTCGGAGAGTGCGACGAAGCGTGTTCCGAAGCGAGAACTTCGACGTCGGAGCGCCCGCCCGGGCCGCGCCGGGGTCAACGCACGAGGCGCGTGTAGCGGTAGTGCGCCTGCAGGGTGAGCGTCAGGATCGCGGTGCTGTAGATGCGGCCGCCGTCTTCGCCCCAGGCGCAGTCGGGGTCCCACGAGCCGTACAGGTTCTTGCGGGAGCGGTCGCGGTGCTGGGTCTTGACCACCGCGGCGTCGAGCTTCTTCTGCCACTCGTTCCAGTGCGTGCCGCCCTTCTGGAACAGGGCATAGGTGGCGTGGTACCAGTAGTAGTGGTCGATGGTGCCTGCCCGGGTGTCCCACTGGGGTGGATGCTGGCGCAGCAGTTCGGCCGCCCCGCGCATGACCGGCGAGTGGCGTTCGTCCTGATGCAGGAAGTAGCGGCAGAGCAAGCCCACCGCCGTCATCGCCGCGGTCTTGTCGGGGGGGAAGCGCGCCTGGTGCACGCCGGGCTTGCGCGAACTCATCTCGCCGCGGCTGCCGTAGCCGTGCATGCCGGTCGGGTCGGCGACGGTGTCGAGCCACTTCGCGCAGTCGGTGAACGTTGCCTCGGGAACCTGCAGCCCGAAGTAGCGGCCGGATTCGCACGCCATCAGGCACCAGCCCGTCACCGACGTGTCGTTGGCGCCGCCTTGCGGGCGATAGCGCCAGCACGCACCCGGGTTGCGATGCAGTTCCAGGTAGTCGAGCCCCTTCTGGGCGCAGTCGCGCAGCAGGGGCGAGTCGGACAGTCCGTACGCCTCGCACATCGCGTAGGCCGCGATCGCGTGGTCGTAGATGAAGTCGTTGGCGGCAGCGCTGCCGAACAGGCCGTTGGTCTGCTGCTGTTCGCGCAGCCACTTCGCGCCGCGTCGGATCGAGTCCTTGTAGGTGCCGTTGCGCGCCGAGTGGCCGTCGCCCAGGAAGGCGAGCATCGCCAGGCCAGTGACACCGACGTCGTGCATCGCGTTGCCGCCGCCGTCGCAGATCGGTCCCGACGGATCGTCGTGCTTCATGAAGCGGTCGCAGTCCCAGCGACCATCTGCGTCCTGGTGTCGCTGCAGCCACTGCAGCCCGGCATCGATCGCTTCGGCGTAGGGTTTGGTGGTGGTCTTGCGCGCGCTGCCCGCGGCGCGGCCTTCGTAGCGACCGCCGGTGCCGCCGATGCCGCCCGCGCCACCACCGTCGCCGAGCGCCAGGTTCCACTGCAGCGAGCCGAACGCCGGGGACGCCGCCATGCCCAATCCCGCGGCCTCCGCCACCGTCGCCGGATCGACGGGGTCGGGACCGGTGTCCACCGATGGCAGCCCTTCGGGCAAGGCGATGGGTTCGGTCACTTCCTCGGCAACCGCGGTGGGGGGCTCGGGGCTCGGCTCGGCGACCACTTCGTAGGTTGGCGGCGGCACCACGTTCACCGCATCGAAGGGCAGCGGGCGTTCGCGGTCCGGCGACAGGCCGACCAGCGCGAAGCCGGCGGCCAGGTGGATGCCGGCCGAGACCAGCAGCACCAGCCCTCGCGCCGACAGGCTCGGGCCCGTCCGGTAGCCCTTGGCTTGCGGCGGCACCGGCGGCGCCGTGGAAACACCAGATGCTGGGTGGGCGGGCATGGGGGCGGGAACGGCCAGATCGTCCCGGGCGTCAACGCCAGGATCCACCCTAGGGTTCAGGTCGGGTCCGCCTTCCCGCCGGGGCGCGAACTGCCGATGCCAGGCTGCCTTGGCGCGTCAGCGGCGCGGGGAATCGAACATGCGCCAGACCTCGGTGCGCTGTTTGGCACGTTCGAGGTATTGCTCGCGGAACTCGTCGATCACCTTGCGCGAGCACATGGATCGCAGTTCGTCCTGCGTTGCGGGGTCCTCGAACGTGGCATTGCGCGCCGGCCGGAACTCGCCGACGCGGGCCACGCGCCAGGAATTGCCGAACTTGATCGGCGGCGACACCGCTCCTTGTGGGCCTGCCAGGGCGAAGGCGCGGATCTCGGCCAGCCCGCCGGCGAGCTCGGTGGTCAGCATTTCACCGACGGCGATGGCGCCGCGGTCGGTGAACTTGTCGGCGACCTGGCGCGCCGTCATCGGCTGCAGACGCCACGTCGTCGACGCCTCGGTCGCCGCCGTTTCGGCATCCGGTCCGGTGAACATCACCTGCGTGACGCTAGCGAGCGCCGGCCGTACGAACTGGTCGCGGTTTTGGGCGTAGGTCTCGCGCAGCATGCGCGGCGTCAGGAACAGGTTTGTCTGCCGCGCCAGCCGCTGGCGCACGCCGAGTTCTTCGGCGATGTCGAACAGCTTGTCGATGCGCTGCTCGTGCTCGTAGGTCGGCCAATCGCGGCCGCGTCGCTTCAGCTCACGGCTGTAGGCGTTGATGCTGCCGATGCCGCGGATCTGCTCCTGCTGGTCGCGTTCGAGCTCGGACTGCACGATCTGGTCGATCTGCTCGGGCGTGAACTTGCCGATCGACTTGGCGGCATGGGCGAGGCTGTGGCGTTCGATCTCGGAGTCGAGCGCGCGCTGCATCTCGGTCTCGATCATCTGGCCAGTGAGTTGCCCGAATCGCTGCTGCAGTGCGTTCAGGCGACCGTTCGCCTGGGTACGCACCGTGGTGATGAGGATCGCACTGTCGTTGACGGTGGCGACGACGCCGTCGACCAGTACCGGGCGATCCGAGGCGGGCGCCTGCGCCGGGGTCGGCGTCGGCGTCGGCGTCGGCCGTTCCTGGGCCAGAAGCAGCGTGCTGCACAGGACCATCGCGAGCAGGGCGCGCATCGCGGCGATGATGCGCGAGGTGGTCGATTGGGACAAGCTTGCTGCGGCAGGTTGCAATCGGTCCACTGCCGCCGTTTCCTTCGGGCATGTCAGAACGCAACGGAACGTGCATCGTGGTCGGCGCTTCGTCGGGCATCGGCCTCGCCGTCGCGCGCCGGTTGCTGCAGAGCGGCCGCAAGGTCGCGATGCTGGCACGGCGCGAAGCCGAACTGCGGGCGCAGGTGCACACCGCCAACGACGTGCTCGGCAAGACGCAGGCGCACGCCTACGTGCACGATGCCGGGGATCTCGACAGCGCCGAGCCGCTGTTCGCCCGCATCGAACAAGAACTCGGCCCGGTCGACGAAGTGCACTTCGTCGCCGGCGTGATGCCGACGGTGGCGATCGACGAGTTCGATCTCGACAAGGACCGGCACCAGGTCCAGGTCAACCTGCTCGGCTGCATGGCGTGGGGCAATGCCGCCGCGAAGCGCTTCCTTGCGCGCAAGGCCGGTTGCTTCGTCGGCGTCAGTTCGGTGGCGCAGGATCGCGGCCGCGTCGGCAAGCCGGGCTACCACGCCAGCAAGGCCGGCATGGACACGTTCCTGGAAGCACTGCGCAACCGCCTGTGGCGGCATGGCGTGCAGGTCACCACGATCCGTCCGGGCTTCGTCGAGACGCCGATGACGCAGGGTCTCAAACTGAAGGGCGCGATCAGCGCCGACAAGGCAGCCGAACTGATCCTGCGCGCGCGCGACCGCAAGGCGACCATCGCCTACGTGCCGTGGAAGTGGCGCCTGATCATGTTCGTGATCCGCAACATTCCGTCGTTCGTGTTCCGTCGCCTGTCCATCTGACGAAAGACCGCTGCCGCCGGCGCGTTGCAGCATCGTGCAGCGAGCCGCCTGCCGCGGTCGAAACAGATTCCTCGTCGTCCGCCGCACCCCTCCGACCATGACACAGACAACGTCGTTGCCGTTCCGCGACGAAGACGTGCGGGGATTCGGCATGTGCATCGGCGGCCCGGCGCCGGTCTTGCGGCCGACGACGACGGAGCAGATCGCCGATGCCTTCGCCGAAGTGCGCCGCCGCGGCGGTTCGATCGCGCTGCGCGGAGCCGGCTGCAGCTACGGCGATGCCGCGACCAACGGCAAGGGGCACGTGCTCGACCTCACGAGCATGAACCGCATGCTCGACTTCGATCCGGCGACAGGTGTCGCCATCGTCGAGCCAGGCGTCACCGTGCGCGACCTGTGGCGGCGTGCGATCGGGCATGGCTTCTGGCCGAAGGTCGTCAGCGGCACCATGGCGGTGTCGATGGGCGGCGCCGCCGCGATGAACATCCACGGCAAGAACAACTTCGCGCTCGGCAGCTTCGGCGAGTGCGTTCGTTCGTTCGAACTGCTGACACCACGCGGCGACCTCGTGCAGTGTTCGCGCGAGCAGGAAGCGGAGCTGTTCCACGCGGTGATCGGCGGCTTTGGCATGCTCGGCTGCATCACCAGGCTGGTGATCGAGACGAAGCGCGTGCATTCGGGCCGGCTGCGGGTGTGGGGCCTCGTCGCCAAGGACCTCGAACACAACCTGCAGATCCTCGAAGACCTGCGCGGCAAGGCCGACTACCTGGTGTCGTGGCTGGATCTGCACGGCAAGGGTGCCGGGCTTGGTCGCGGGCTGATGCACCGCGCGGACCAGATGCAGCCGGGCGAGGATCCCACGGGTCTGCGTTACCTCGATCCGATGCTGCAGGACGTGCCGCCGAAGTTGTTCGGCGTGGTGCCGAAGGGTTGGCTGTGGCCGGGCATGTGGGGGGCCGTGCATCTGCGCCAGGTCGGCCTGGTCAACTGGCTGAAGTTCCAGGCGGGCTTCCGCGAGCAACGGCAGTCGCCGTATCTGCAATCGCACGGCGCCTTCCACTTCCTGCTCGACTACGTGCCGCGCTGGCACTGGATGACGAAGCCGGGCGGGCTGATCCAGTTCCAGCCGTTCGTGCCGCACAAGGAAGGCGCGCGCGTGCTGCGCACGCTGATCGAGAAGTGCCACCAGACGCGGTTCGTGCCGTACCTAGGCGTGTTGAAGCGACACCGGCCGGACCCCTTCCTGATGACGCACGCCGTCGACGGCTACTCGCTGGCGATGGACTTTGCAGTGCCGTCCGGCAAATCGGGGCGCGAAGCGCTGTGGCGGCATTGCCGCGACATGGCCGAAGTCGTGCTCGGCGCCGGCGGCCGCTTCTACTACGCCAAGGACGCGGTGCTGCTGGCGTCGTCGTTCGCGCAAGTGCATGGCGCCGATGTCGTCGACCGGTTCCGCGCGTTGAAGTCGCACCTCGATCCGGATCGTCTGCTGCAGACCGACCTGTCGCGCCGCCTCGGCGTGTGAGCCCGCATCGGCCACGGGTCAGGCGAAGGTCCGACTAGGGGTTTTCCCTGCGTTGGAGCCCCCTGCTCTTGGTCGATCGGGGACGCATGAAGGGCGTCGTCTTCACGGAATTCGTGGACTGGGCCGAGTCCGTCCACGGCCTCACCATGGTGGATGCCATGCTGGCGCGGGCCAGCCGGCAGCGCGATGGCGCCTATGCTGCGACCGGCGCCTACGACTGGCGTGAGTTCGCCGACCTCGTCACCGCGCTGGCCGATCTGAGTGGGACCGCTGCTCCGCAGTTGCTGCGTGGCTACGGCCGCCATCTCTTCGGCGTGCTCGCCGGCAAGTTCCCCGCC
Source organism: Planctomycetia bacterium (assembly GCA_005776475.1). Taxonomy (GTDB): domain Bacteria; phylum Planctomycetota; class UBA1135; order UBA1135; family UBA2386; genus UBA2386. The sequence goes on along the minus strand of SXPB01000240.1, from coordinate 7,750 downwards.
TTCGCCGCCGGCATCGAATCGTCGCTGACGATGCTGGAACGCATCGAGTCGTTCATTCACCCCGAAGTGCGCAAGCTCTACCCTGACGCCGAGCTGCCGACGTTCTATTCGGAGCGGACCGGCAACCAACTACGCCTCGTCTACTCGTCGCCGCGCCCGTTCCGCGATTTCGCGCTGGGTCTGATCGATGGCTGCGTGAAACGCTTCAACCCTGGCGCCAACGTCCAATGGACCGGCACCGAGAACGCGTGCGAGTTCGTGATCACCGTTCCGGAGGGGGCCGCGTGTCCGACGACGTCAATCCGCTGAACCCGATGCTGCGCAAGGTCGGGCGCGAACGTCGCGCCCGTCTTGCAGCCGAGCTGCTGCTCGAGTCGAAGAGCCGCGAGGCCTACGAGGCGCGCGAGCGCCTGGCCGAGGTCAACCGCCACCTCGAAGAACGCGTCGCCCAGCGCACGCAGGAACTGGTGCTCGCCAAGGAGCAGGCCGAGGCCGCCAATCGCGCCAAGAGCCAGTTTCTCGCCAGCCTCAGCCATGAGATCCGCACTCCGCTGAACGGCGCGGTCGGGTCGCTGGAACTGCTGCGCAGCACCGCCCTGTCGGCCGACCAATGCGACCACGTCGAGACGATCACCTTGTGCGCGGACACGCTGCTCGAGCTGATCCAGTCGGTGCTAGACACCGCGAAAATCGAGTCGGGCCACATAGAACTCGCCAACGAGCCCTGTGACCTGCGTCAGCTGGTGCGGGATGCCGCGACGTTGTTCCGCGCCCGCGCCGAACAGAACGGAGTCCATCTGGAAGTGCTCGTCGGCGGTTGTACTCCGGCCGTCGTCTTCGCCGATCCGGTGCGAATGCGCCAGATCGTGCACAACCTGGTGGGCAATGCCGTGAAGTTCACCGCCGCGGGGCAGGTGACGATCGAGCTGGCGACGCAGCCGATGTTCGACGACCGCATCGCCGTGACGGTGCAGGTCATCGACACCGGGCCTGGCATCGCCCGTGAAGACCACGAGCGCGTGTTCACCGAGTACGAACAGGTCAAGACTGCGGGCGGCCAGCACAACCTCGGCACCGGGCTTGGCCTGGCGATCGCGCGGCGGCTGGCGCGCTTGATGGGCGGCGAGATCACGCTGTCGAGCGAAGTCGGTCGCGGTTCGACCTTCACGCTGGCGCTGCTCATGTTGGCGGCGCACGTGGAGCAGGATGCGCCGACCAGCCATGCCGATCGCGACCGCCTGCGCGGCCTGCGCATCCTGATCGTCGACGACAACGTGCAGAACCGCCTGGTCGCCTGCCGCATGCTGCAGCGCCTGGGCTGCGAACCGACCACGGCGGACGGCGGCGACATCGCGCTCGTGCTGCTCGAACAACACGACTTCGACCTCGTGATGCTGGATGGGCAGATGCCGGGCATGGACGGCGACGAGGTTGCCCGCCGCATTCGCGCCGAGCGGTCCCCGGTGCGCGATCGTGCCATCCCGATCCTCGGCACCACGGCCGACGTGATCGAGGAGCGCATGCGTCGGTATCTCGACGCCGGCATGGACGAGATCCTGCCGAAGCCCTTCCGGATCGACCGTCTGGTCGATGTCATGGTCGCCCTGCTGGCGCGCCGCGGCCGCAACGGCTTCTGCCGTGAGGCCAATCCCGTGCCTGGATTGCCGTCTGCCGACCTGCGCCCTTGAGCCAGCGCCCGTCGCTCCCTATCCTGGCCCGCCGTCGGTGGGTGCCCGGGCACCCTTGCATCGGCCGGCCCTCGTCGGGCGTCTCAAGTCAGGACGAAGAAGTGCCGATGCCAGGGACGTTGTGCAATTGCACGACATGTGTCCGGCGATGCCACGCCTGTCCGTCACTGCGGGCTGACCACGAAGGTCGGCCACGTCGCGCCTGTCGCTTCGTGGCAAGCCCCACCGTCATTGATCCCACGTCCGGCGGACCCCGTCCGTCGGCAACGAGTACGAACGAGTGAGTTTTGCTTCCCTCGGGCTCAAGGAGCCCATCCTTCGCGGCGTTCGCGCCGCGGGTTACGAAACGCCGACCGAGATCCAGTCGAACGCGATCCCGAAGATCCTAGGCGGCGCCGAACTGATCGGCCTTGGCCAAACCGGTAGCGGCAAGACCGCCGCCTTCGGCCTGCCGATGCTCAACAAGCTGTGCGGCGGCCCACCGGGCCTGCGCGGCGTCATCATCGTCCCGACCCGCGAGCTGTGCGTCCAGGTCGCCGAGAACCTGCGCGTCTACGCGCAGTTCGCCGGCCTGCACGTGTGCACCGCGTTCGGCGGCGTCGACATGTCGATCCAGGAATCGGCGTTCAAGCGCGGCCTCGACATCGTGGTCGCCTGTCCCGGTCGTTTGATCGACCATCTCGAACGGCGCAACATCAGCTTCGAACACGTGCAGATGGTCGTGCTCGACGAAGCCGCCCGCATGCTCGTCATGGGCTTCATGCCGCAGATCCGGCGTGTCTTCCTGCGCTTGCCGCAGGAACGGCAGAACCTGCTGTTCAGCGCGACGATGCCGAAGGAAGTCGAAGGCCTGGTCAACGACTTCCTGCCCAACGCCGAGCGCGTGCAGATCGGTTCGCGCAGCCAGTCGGCCAGCACGATTGCGCACCGCTTCGTTGCGGTGAACGCACACGACAAGCAGGAGGCGCTCGAACGCCTGCTGCAGCGCGAATCCGGCCGCGTGCTGGTGTTCGTCAACAAGAAGATCGGCTGCGAGAAACTCGGCAACGCGTTGAAGCGTGCCGGGCTGCCCGCCGACTCGATCCACGGCGACAAGAGCGCCGAGGCCCGCTACGCCTGTTTGCAGGCGTTCTCGCGCGGCAAGACGCGGTTCCTGATCGCGACCGCCGTCGCCGCGCGCGGCATCGACGTCGACGACATCGAACTGGTCGTCAACTTCGACTTCCCGCTCGCCCTCGAGGACTACATCCATCGTTCGGGCCGCACCGGGCGCGCCGGCAAGTCCGGGCGCGCGCTGTCGCTGGTGGCGCCGATGGAGAAGCGGCTGTTCGCAGTGGTGCAGGGGCACCTGCAGGGCAGGGAAGTGGCGAGCGTGCCGTCGGCCGGGCGCGGCTATGGCATGCCGAAGCGACGTGAGGGCGGTGGCGGTGGTGGTCGCGGCAAGCGGCGCGACGGGCGTTCGCGGGGTCGCACGGCCTCGGCGCACTGAACGAGCTGAGCGGTAGCGCTCCCCGTGTGACGTCGCGGCCGGCGGTGCATACTGCGGGCATGCGCCTCGTCTCGTCGCTTCTCGCCGTTGCCGGACTAGGCTCGATCGCCGCGTCGCAGTGCGCGAACGTCTGGCAGCCGATGGGCGGCATCCCCGGCGTGAATGGCATCATCTGGGCCACCGCGATGCATGATCCGGACGGATCAGGTCCTGCAACGCCGGTGGTCATCTGCGGCGGTGACTTCAGCATTGCAGGATCAGTCCGTGCTGCAAATGTGGCGGCGTGGGATCCAGCGACCGGCTTGTGGTCCGCCTTCGGGGCGGGCGTCGACGGAAGGGTTCGCGCGATCGCCAGTTTGCCGAACGGTGACTTGGTCGTGGGGGGGCCCTTCACCATGGCTGGTGGCGTTGCCGCAAATCGGCTTGCGATATGGTCGGGCGGTGCATGGGCGCCTCTCGGAAGTGGTGTCGATTCCGACGTCCTCGCACTAGCCGCAATGCCGAGCGGTGATGTCGTTGCCGGGGGTTTGTTCACCTCGGCTGGTGGCGTACCGGCTGCAGGACTTGCTCGGTGGAATGGAGTGGCGTGGACGCCGCTCAACACCACTGCGATCGGCGGCATCAACGCGTTGCAAGTGATGCCGAACGGCGATCTCGTTGCTGGCGGCAGCTTCACCTCGCTCGGCGGTGTCGCTGCGGACAAGGTCGCTCGATGGAACGGAGTCTCCTGGTCCTCGATGGGACTTGGCTTCGCTGGCTTTGTGCGGACGTTCGCCTTGATGCCCAACGGGGACCTCATCGTCGGCGGGGACTACATCACTGCTTTCTCGGGCGGGGGCGTCGCACGATGGAATGGGGCGGCATGGGTTGCGTTTGGTATCGCGCCAAACCTCGGGGTCTACACACTCACGGTGCTGCCGAATGGCAACATCATCGCGGGCGGTACGATCCAGAACACGTTGCCGACGGTGTTCAGCTACCTCGCAGGTTGGGATGGCTCGACGTGGGCGCCAGTGGGCGCAGGAGTCAACGGGCCAGTGCTGGGTTCGGAGTTGTTGCCGAATGGTGATGTCTTCGTGGCTGGCGGGTTCCACTCGGCTGGCGGAAACAGCGCTCATCGTGCCGCTCGTTGGAACGGGATGTCTTGGTTGCCGGCTGGGCCTGGGGTCAACGGGGCAGTGAACACCACGTCAGCGTGGTCGGACGGCACGTTCGCCATCGCCGGCACCTTCACCACCGTCGGCAACATCGCGGCCATGCGAGTCGCACGCTGGAGTCCTTCGGGCTGGTCTGCCCTTGGGTCAGGCTGCAACGGTCTGGTTGCGAGCATCACTGCTTTGCCACAAGGGGAACTGATCGCCGTCGGCGACTTCACTTCGGCCGGTGGTCTGCCTGCCAATCGCGTGGCGAAGTGGAACGGAGCCTCGTGGCAGGCTCTCGGCAGTGGAATCACTTCCTGGGGGGCGACTTCCTGTGTGCTGCCGAACGGCGACATCGTGGTCGGTGGCTCGTTCCAGACGGCGGGTGGAATCGCCGCCAATCGCATTGCTCGATGGAACGGCAACGCATGGTCGTCACTCGGTGCCGGTTTGGGTGGCGCCCCGACCGCGATGGTCGTCATGCCGAACGGCGATTTGGTCGTCTGCGGCTGGTTCTCCACTGCCGGCGGTGTCACTGCCAACGGCGTCGCCCTTTGGAACGGCACTTCCTGGCAGCCTCTGGGTGCGGGCTTCCTCGGGCTTCCGTATGCGATGGTCCGGCTGCCATCCGGCGACCTGGTGGTTGGCGGGTACACCCAAACGAGCCCAGACAAATTGCTGCGTTGGAACGGAGCGTCGTGGTTGTCGATGGGTTGGCCGTACGGCGACGTCTTCGCCCTGCACGTCTTGCCAAATGGCGATCTGCTCGCTTCGGGCAATGGTGCCCCGCTGCAGCGTTGGAATGGGGTTGCATGGAATCCCGTTGTCGATGACGTGGCCAACATCACGACGATGACGACCACGGCCGACGGCAGCGTGATCGGCGCTGGTGGCCTTCTCCTTTCCACGGGTGCGGTGCTGCATGGAGTCGCTCGGCTGACGTCGTCGTGTCCCGCCAGCACCGCGCAAGCGGGAGCCGGCTGCCCGAGCAGCGGCGGCGCCAACACGTTGACCGCTGCGTCGCTGCCGTGGGCCGGCGCGCCGTTCCGTTCGCACGCGACGGGCTTGCCCACATCGGGGCTCGTGCTTGCGCTCACCGGGCTGTCTCCCGCATCCACGCCGCTGGCGACCTTGCATCCGGCCGGACAACCCGGCTGCACGCAGATGGCGTCCGCCGACGTCGTGCACTTGCTGCCGAGCAGCAACGGCACTGCCAACTACACGTGGACGTTGCCGAACACGCCAGCGATCGCCGGCATCACGTTCCGCCACCAGATGATCCCGATCGAGTTCGGCGGCGGCGGCGCGATCACAGCGATCACCGCGACCAACGCGCTGCAGCTGACCGTGGGCTGGTTCTGAGCGAACGAACTCAGCCGCGCGGCAGATCGTGCGGGTGAAAGCCGAACACCACGTACATCGCCAGGAAGCCGAGCCCGAACCCGACTGCGACGCGCCAGCCATGGCGCAGCCAACTGCCGACCGAACGCGCGGCGGGGAACACGCCGGCGAAGTGGGCTGCCAACGGCGCGAAACCGAGCAACAGGCCGGCGAGGTTGGCCAGCGCGCGCCATTCGTGCTGCAGGTGCAGGACGAAGTCGAACTCCGGCAGCGTGAACTGCACGGCGAGCATGCCGGGTTCGCATCGATCCGAAGGTCGGCGTTTCGGGTAGCCTGCGGCGCCCCCGCACCCGCGTTCGAGAGGTTGCCGTGCCGTCGAAGCTTGCTGCGCTTGTCGCGATCGCGTTCGTTCCCATGCTCGCGGCGCAAAACGTGCCCGCGGGGTTCGTCGTCGACACGCTGGTGCCGAGTGGTTTGCCGACGCCCCACGACCTGTGCTTTCTGGCCGATGGCCGCTGCCTGCTCGCGCACAAGGCTGGCGAAGTGCGTGTGTACGCGACGGGTGCGACCGCGACGGTCGGCGTCGTACCCAACGTCGAAACCGACTACGAACGTGGCCTGCTGAGCATCGCTGCCGATCCCGCGTTTGCGAGCAACGGCTTCGTCTACGTCTTCTACGCGCACACCGCGGACGCTTTCCTGCACGTCGATCGCTTCACGTGCACTGGCGCGCTCGCGGATCCGAACAGCACAAGCCTGCAGTTCGCGGCGGCGAGTCGGCGCGTGGTGCTCGGCACGCTGGCGGACCAGTCGACCAACCACAACGGCGGTGCGTTGCGGTTCGGGCCGGACGGCATGCTCTACCTCGCCTGCGGCGATGATGGGGTGCCGTGCCAGTCGCAGAACCTCGCGTCGCAGGCGGGTTGGTTGCTGCGCTTCGACGTCAGTGGTCTGCCGGCCGGGGCGAGTGCAACGTTGCCGTCGTTCGCGGTGCTGGATCCTGGCGACAACCCGCTCAGTGCGAACAGCGACCACACGCAGCTGATGCTCGCGCACGGCTTGCGCAATCCGTGGCGGCTCGAAGTCGATGCGTTGACCGGGGACGTCTTCGTCGGCGACGTCGGCGAGTTCGTGCAGGAAGAGATCTCGGTCTACGTGCGGCCGTCGGTCGGAGCACTGCCGCTGCGCAACTTCGGCTGGCCATGGTTCGAGGGCACCGCACCCGGTGTCGGCTGCGGCGGATCACCGCCGCCCGGGCTCGTCGGCCCGATCGCCACGGTGCCGAACAGCCCGTGGGCGGCGCTGCTGGTCGGGCCGCGCTACCGCAATCTCGGCGGCGCGATGGCGTTCGGGGTTGGCTACGAAGGGCAGCTGTTCTTTGCCGACCACTTCACCGGCGAGATCCGGCGGCTCGTCGACAGCGGCACCTGGACGTCGCCGCCCGCGGTTCCTGGCCAACCGACGGCGACCAACTGGGGCCAGGGCTTCTTCGGCATCACCAGCCTGCGGCAAGGGCCCGACGGGGCGTTGTACTGCACGCGGCATCCCGGCATGTTGCAGCGCGTGCGGCCGCTCGGTGCCAACAACGGCATCGCCGCGGTCAGCGGCAGCGGGCAGCGCGTCGCGGCCGGCGAAGCGTTCCCGTTGCCGTTGGTGGCGCGCGTCGTTGGGCCTTCGGGCAGTCCGCTGGTGAATGCGAGCGTGGCGTTTGCGGTGACCGGTCCGGGCGTGGTGACGTCGAGCAATCCGACGCTGACCGATGCGCAGGGGCTGGCCAGCGTGTCGATCGCGGCGCCCGCATCGGCGCAGGGTGCCATCACGGTGACGGCGACTGTGGCTGGCGCGCCGGCCAGTGCGCTGTTTGGCGTGTTCGCGCGGCGTCTCACGTCGTCAGCGAGTGCATCGCCCCTCGTGCTGACGCTGACGAACCAGACCGACGCGGTGCCGCCGTTCGTGCCGTACCTGGTGCTGGTGTCGTTCCCCGGCTCGCCGCCGTTGCCGACGCCGTTCGGCACCCTCTGCGTGCACCCGCTGTATCCGTTGGCGCTCGTCATCGAAGACGCCTTCGGGCTGTTTGGTGGCGTGTCGTTCTC
>SXPB01000239.1 GCA_005776475.1 Planctomycetia bacterium | reverse complement strand
TCGCGGTCGCGGTAGCGGCGGTAGCGCGGTTCGTAGCCGTACAGCTCGGGCGACTCGTACGAGTACGCATGCGGCGGCGGCGACGCCTCGACGGCCACCGGCGCACTCGGCACCTCGACCGTCTCCGTCACGGTGCGATACTTCACCATCGACTCGGCCAGCGGCGGCAGCGACGCCATCGGCAGCGGCGCGGACTTGTCGGCATCGGCACGTCGGAACTCGGCCGGCGCCACCACCGGAACGGGCGCACCGAGCGGCACCGGCGCGGAGCGTTCGATCACGCGCGGCGAAGCACACGCAGCGAACACGCAGACGAATGGGAGGAAGGCTACGACGTGCATGGCGACCTCACTTGTTCCAGCTGATGCGCATCACCCAATCCTGCGCAGTGTCCATCTTGCTCATCACGACGATCGGCAGCGTCGAGCCGGGACCGATCAACTTGACCTGCTGGTTGGTGTCGTCGCCGAGCGGAATGCGCCGGCCGTCGAGGAAGCTCACCTGCACCAGCACCTGGATCGCCTCGTCGTCGATGTTGCGCACCGGCACCGCGATCTTCAGCTGGTTGCTGCCGGGAACGCGTTCGACGCCGGCCTTGCCGACGCGGATCACGTCGTAGAGCTCAGCATCGGCGACGACGACGTTGCTCATCGCTTCAGCATCGTCCTCGATCGCCTGGGCGGCATAGGGTGGGGCCGACGAACACGCGGCGAACGCGAACAGGATGCAACCGGGAAGCACGAAGAGCTTGTTCATGGGATTCACTTCTGCGCGGGACGGACTTCGCTGGCACCGACTTCGATCCGGGACGGATCGTCGACGCCTTCAAGACGGAACGTGCTGCTGCCGACGTTGCCACCGACGAACGCAGCGCGGCCGAGCAGCTGCCAATCGGGGTTCGCCAACGAACCTTGGTTGCCAATGGTGAACGCGGCGTAACCCTGCGCGATGCGGCAGGCCATGGCGACTTCGACGAACCAGTCCTTGCCACCTTCGCCCGGCCACTTGCGCAACACCACCGGCGGCTGCAGCGCGAAGAACACCGCCTCCGCCACCGCGGCCTTGGCGCGATCGCCGAGCTGCACGGCGAACGCGTCGAGGCGCTCGACCGGCGTCGCCGGCGGCAAGTCGATCGAGATCGTCGAGGTGCGGTCGTGGATCGCGATGTCGCGCACGAGGTCGGTGATCTGCACCGTGACCTGCACTGCACCCGCGGTCAGGAACTGCGGCCGTGGGCCGTTGCTCGGGCGCGCCTTGTTCGGCTTCTCGACGAACGAACGGAATCGCATCGGCTGCCAGCTGACGACGACCTTGTGCGACGCGACGAGACGCTGGCCTTGTTTCTCGCGTTCGCGCGGCGCTGCGTCCGGCCCGGCCTCGACGCCGCCGGCCTTGGCGACGATGCGCACGACGCCGGTGGCGCGCAGGTTGTCGCGGATCGACGGCGCTTCGTAGCTGCCCTGCACGCGTGCGAACGGCACCTCGGCGCCTTCCTCGCAGCGTTCCAGTTCCCACGCCCGCAGATCGTCATCGACGAGGTCGATCACGAACGCTTCGGCATCGGCCAGCATCGCCACCTGCGCCAGCACCGTGACCTCCCACTGGCCATCTTCGGCGCGCACCTTCTTCTGCACCTGGTAGCTCGGCACGAAGCCCGCCACCTGCTGCTGCACCCACTCGCGTTCGCGTTCGACTTCGCCATCGAACCAACCCGCCGGCAGGTCCTGGTGCCAGCCGGTGACGACCCGCAGGCGACTCTGCACCGCACCGCTGCGCGCGATCGCCACACCCTTGGTCTTGCCGACCGCGTCTTCGAGCGCGGCCGCGAGCGCTTCGCGGTAACCGACGCCGCGGCCGAAGCCCTCGGCCGGAGTCGCCATCGCCGCGGCGGCGCTGGGGGCTGCGGGGACCGCGGCCGGGGCCGGAACCTCGACTTGGGCCACGACAACGGTGGCGAACCAGGCGAACACGGGCACGAGGTGCAGGTTGTTCATGGCATCACGGAGAAAGGGCGCCAAAGCGCGGCCGGTCCGCGTCGGTTGCAAAACGGGTCGCAGCGGCCCATGGCATCACGGTTTCCCCGTGGCCCGCGCGGTGCCTGCCGCGAGCGGCAACGAACGGAACAACTGCCAGGTTTCGCCGCTGCCGGGCACGAGCACGGTGCGCGTCTGCGTCAGCGTCGGCAGCACCCGGCCGGAGGGGTCGAGGAACTCGACGGTGACCACATGCTGGCCCGCCGGCAGCGACGCCGTGAGCACCTGCACACTCGACGGCAACGTCGGCCAATGCCGGATGTCGGCGGCGCTCGACGTCAGGATGCCGAGCAACAGCAGCGCACCACCCGTGATCGCCTGCGCCTGCCGGCTGTGGCCGCGATCGCGCGAGGCTTGCTCGAGCAGCACGATGCCTGCCACGGTCGACGCGGTCTTGAACACGGCCTTGCCCTTGCGGATCCCCTCCATCGCGGTGCCGCCGAGCGTGCGGGCCTGGTACTCGACGTCGTTCAGGATCGTCGTCGTGCCGAGCGACCGGCCGGCGACGCTGGCGCGAGCCTTCACTGCCGGGTGGTAGCGCGGCCGGAAGCGCGCCAGTTCCTCCTGCCCACCATCGGCGAACTTCTCCGGCCCCATGCCGCATTCGGCGACCAGCACGAAGTTGCCGGCGCGCGGATTGGTGAGCGGCTGCGCTCCGGCGTCCCCGCGCGCACCGTGCTGCAACGCGAAGGAATGCGCCGTGCTCGCTTCCTTGAAGAAGCCGTCGGCGTCGTCGCTCCGCATCAGCCCGCTCATGCGTCCCGCCATCCAGAACAGCAGCGCGTTGTCGGCCTGGTACTTCTCGTCGGCGACTTCGGCGTCGGCCAGGATGCCGCGCTTGCACGCCGCACGAGCGTTGTCGGGCTCGCCTTTCTGCAGGTAGCAGTAGGCAAGATAGAACGCGGCCATCGCCTTCTCGTAGGGGTCGCCCTTCCAGGTCTTGCTGCTCTCGCTGCCGACGATCGCCGCCGTGGCTTCCCCACCGCCGGTCGCCCAGGTGCCCATCATCTGGCCCACCGAGTCGAACGTCTTGCGCGCGTCGTCGACGCGGCCGGCGAGCAGATCGCACTGCGCCTGCACCGCCATCACCAGCGCCAGGTTCTCTTCGTCGCCGTCCTCGACTTCGCGGGCCGCGAACGAACGCACCGCCTCGATGTCGCCGGCGGTGAACCGGCGCATCGGCACGTCGGGCTGCGACACCGCGCAGGCAGCGGCGAGCAGCGGCAACGCCGCGGCGATGCGGCGCAACCAGGCGAACGGCGAGCGGAGCACGGAGGGAATCAGCGGTTGATGACCGACTTCTCCGACTCGGTCTTCATGTCGTACTTGCCGGTCCAGACCAGTTCCTGGGTGACCAGGTCCGTCAGTTCGAAAGTGACCAGCACGTACGACGACTTCAGCTTGCCAGCCTGGCGATCGCGACTGTTGATGGTCCCCTTCAGCACGAAGTCACTGCCCGCGACCTTGAGGTCGTTGGTGCCGGAGACCTGGCCGCGTTCCTTCATGCGACGCTCGGCCTCGGTCAGATCCGTGGCGCTGGGCGAACGATCCAGGATCTTGATCTGGCGGCCAAAGGCGTCAAACAGCTCGGTGCGCAGGCTCAGCAGGATGATCTCCTTGTCGATCGTGTCCGAGCTCTTGTTCACCATCTCGTAGATGAAGAACGACGCGCGCTCGCCTTCGCGGCTCGGCGCCAGGGCACCGGTGGCCTTGATCTTGGCCGCCATGTCGACGGCCATGGTCCGGATGTCCTGGCTCTGCAGGCCGGTGCCGGTGACCGTGTCCGGGGCATCCGGATTGACGCGGCCATCGCGCGTACCGGCGCACGCAGCGAGGACGAAACCGAGGAGACAGACGACGAGCGGACGGATCGACATGAGGTGGATGGTGAAGCGGAGAACGGGCGACGGCAACAACTCGCCGGCGTCCGGAAAAACGCCCCCCAGCGCAGACCAGCCGCCGACGTGGCGCCGTCTGAGTTTCCTGCGGTCTTTTCCCTGGTTCCTGCCGCCGACGTGCCTACTCTTCCGCCCTCGTAGGGAGCTGGCCCAGTGCCCCATTCCACCGTCCTGATCATTCCTGCCTACCGCGAAGCGGGTCGCGTCGGGCACGTGGTCCGCGAAGTGCGCGCCATGGGGCTACCGATCGACGTCGTCGTGGTCGACGACGGCTCGCCCGACGAGACGGCCAAGGAAGCGCGTATCGCCGGTGCTACCGTGGTTTCGCACCCCTACAACCTCGGCTACGGCTCGGCGCTGCACACGGGCTACTGCCACGCACTGCGGCAGGGCTACCAGCGCGTCCTGCAGATGGACGCCGATGGCCAGCACGAAGCCGCGATGCTGAAGCAGCTGCTCGCCGGTCTCGAACGCGGCGCCGACGTCGTGCTAGGTTCGCGTTACCTCGAAGGCGCGCCGCCGCCCAGCAGCCTCGCCCGCCGCATCGGCACCCGCTTGTTCGCGTGGATCGCGACACGTTGGATCGGCACCCGCATCACCGACCCGACCAGCGGCTTCCAGGGCCTGTCGCGACGCGCATTGGAATCGGTGTGTGACGACGGTTTCCCCGAGGACTATCCCGACACCGACGTGCTGGTCGAACATCACCGCCGCGGGCTCGTGCTGACGGAAGTGCCCGTGCGCATGCACGCCCGCAAGGGTGGCCTGTCGATGCACCGCGGCGCCCGCATCGCCTACTACGGCTACAAGATGTTCCTGACCCTGATGATGCTGCCGATCCGACGCAAGTCGCCGCTGCGGCAGACCGACACCGTCGCGAGGTGGTCGTGATCGCCACCACCCTTCTGCTGGCCCAGGCCGATGCCCTGGCGCCCATGGCGGATCGCCAGCGCGGCGTGGCACTGCTGCTCGCCGCTGTCGTGATCGGCGTCGTGTTCGAACTGCTGCGGCGGCGCAAGCTGCGCGAAGAGTACTCGTGGGTCTGGGTCGTCACCGCAGTGGCGCTGGCGGTGCTCGCCGCGCAACAAGGCCTGCTGCTGACCTTCAGCCAGTGGATCGGTTCGTCGAGCCCGGTGTCGACGCTGTTCTTCGGTGCGCTGCTGTTCTTGTTCGCGCTGGTGCTGCAGTTCTCGGTGCGGCTCAGCCGCCTGACGCATCGCCATCGCACGCTCGGCCAACGCATGGCCTTGCTCGAAGCCGAAGTGCGCCGCTTGCGCGAGACCGCCGGGCACGACAGCACGCCGATGACCGAGCCTGGCGAGCGCACCACCGCCCCGCGCCCGCACGAAGAAGAAGTCGCATGAACGACGGGCCCGACGCGGCGCAGCTGGCGCGCATCGTGGCGGCGGAGTTCCGGCGACGACTGCTCGGCGAAATGCTGCCGCGCCTGCGTCGCTGTGCCGAGTGGCTCGGCGACGAACGCATCTGGCAACGCCCGGCCCCGCACTGCAATTCGGCCGGCAACCTGCTGCTGCACCTGCGCGGCAACACCACGCAGTGGATCCTGGCGACGTTCGGAGCCGTCGACGATGCGCGCGATCGGCCGGCGGAGTTCGCCGCCGACGGTGGCCGCAGCGCGGCCGAACTCATCGATGGCCTGGCGGCCACCTGGCAGCGCGCCTGCGACGTCGTGACCGGCCTTTCCGTCAGCGAACTGCTGCGGGCGCGGGTCGTGCAGCAGCGCTACTACGAGACCGGGCTGTCGGCGGTGCTGCACGTGCTCGAGCACTGTTCGGGCCACGCCGGCCAGATCTACGCGTGGACGAAGCAGGCGACCGGGCGCGACCTGAAGTTCTACGACCTCTGACGCGACAGCCGCGTGCGCTGCGGCTCAGCCGAGCATCACATCGACTGGCGCCGACGCCCCGCCTTGCAGCCAGCGATGCACCGCACCGCGCAGCACGTCGAGCTTCACCGGCTTGCCGAGGAAGTCGTTCATGCCGGCCTGCAGGCACGCTTCGCGATCCGCCGGCAACACGTTCGCGGTCAACGCCACGATCGGCAGCTGCGCGAACCGGCCACCGAGGGCGCGGATGCGGCGCGTCGCTTCGAAGCCATCCATCTCCGGCATCTGGCAGTCCATCAGCACGATCGCGCACGCCTTCTGCTGCACCAGCTGCAGCGCTTCGCGTCCATCGACGGCGAACGTCGGCGTGCAGCCGATGCGCCGCAGCATGCCCGACAGCACACGGCGGTTGATCTCGTTGTCTTCGGCGACCAGCACGGGTTTCTCGACGACCGGGTCGCTCACGACGATCTTCGTGCTGGTTTCCTCGGTTGCCTTGCTCGGCCGCGCCGGCGCCGTGCGCAGGCTCGCCATGTCGCGTACGACCTGCAGCAGACGTCCCGACGCAAGCGGTTTGCTCAGCCAGCGGAACACTTCGGCGGACGCCATCTCGGCGAGGCCCGGACGGGTGCCGAGCGAACTGGCCAGCGACACCGGCATCGCCGGAATCTGCGGGTCGTTGCGGATCGCGGTCGCGAGCTGCATGCCGTCGATGCCGGGCATCGCCATGTCGAGGATCGCCATCGAGAACGGGCGGCCATGCCGCGCCGCGTTGCGCAGCACTTCGATCGCGCTGATCGCGTTGCTGGCGACGTCGATGCCGATCTTCGTGGGTGCCAACTGCATCACCATCAATTGGCGGTTGGTCTCGTTGTCGTCGACGATCAGCACCGAATGTGCCGACAGGTCGACGTCTTCGCTGCGCGAACGCGCCGTCGCCGGGTTGCCGCGCGGCAGCCGCAGTTCGAACGCGAACACCGAACCCTTGCCCGGCGTGCTGTCGACGGTGACGCGCCCACCCATCATCTCGACGAGCCGGCGGCAGATGACGAGGCCGAGCCCGGTACCGCCGAAGCGCCGCGTGGTCGAAGCGTCCGCCTGCGAGAACGGCGTGAACAGGCGCCGGATCGCGTCGGCGGCGATGCCGACACCGGTGTCGCGCACCCAGCACTTCACCGCCTGCGCACCGTCGTCTTCTTCGACGAGGTCGATGCCGAGCACGACTTCGCCTTCGATCGTGAACTTCACGGCGTTGCTGAGGAAGTTGAGCACGACCTGGCGGATGCGGGCCGAGTCGCCGCGGTGGCAACGCGACAAGCGCGGGTCGATGAAGGTCATCAACTCGACGCCCTTCTGGTCGGCGGCACCATGCAACAAGCCGGCGCAGTCGTCGATCAGCTGCCAGACGTCGAAGTCGACCGTCTCGAGTTCGAGCTTGCCCGCTTCGATCTTGCTGAAGTCGAGGATGTCGTTGAGCACGGCCAGCAGCGCGTCGGCCGACGCCTGGATCGTCGACGCCATCTGCTGCTGCTCGGCATCGAGCGAGGTCCGCACCAGCAACTCGGCCATGCCGAGGATGCCGTTCATCGGCGTGCGGATCTCGTGGCTCATGTTCGCCAGGAACTGGGCCTTTTGCATCGCCTCGGACACCGCCGACTGCCGCGCCGCTTCGAGGCTGGCGAACTGCGTCAGCAAGGACGTGCGCGAACGGTTCGCGGCCGTGCCGACCGCGACCGCGTAGGCGAGCACGAACGGCAGCAGCCACAACGGCGACAGGTCAAGCAACGCAAGGGCGACGATGATCGCGAGCAACGCGACGGCGCCTTCGCGGAGAATCGAGACGAACGGTCGGCGCTTCGCCGTCGCCGCGGCCATGCCGGTGGCGGACGCGCGGGCTTTGCGCTTTCCGGTCGAGTTCTCCATCGATCTCCTTATTCGACCGTCGCCCAGCCCCGAACTGAACGACAGTTGGGCTACCGGCGCCGCAGGATGGCGAGAAAGAACCCGTCGCAACCGTGCCGATCCGGCCGCAGCACCAGGAAGGTCCCCGTGGCATCGGCAACTGACCGCCCGAAGGCACCGCCGAGCACTTCCACCATCCGCACGCGTTCCAGACCGGAGTCCGCCGCGCACAACGCATCGATGCGCGCTTCGTTCTCGGTCGGCAACAGCGAACACGTCGCATAGCAGAGCCGTGCCCCGGGCCGCAGCACCGCCGCCGCGCGCCGCAGCAGGTCATCCTGCGTCGCCACCAGCTTGCGCAGCGACACCGCATCGATCGCATGGCGCCCCTCCGGCCGCCGCCGCCACGAACCAGTGCCGCTGCACGGTGCATCGATCAGGATGCGGTCAGCGTTCGCGGCGAACGTACGCACCGGTTCGGGCCAGTCGTGCTCGCCGATCGCGGCGACCTGCACGTTGTCGGCACGCGCGCGCCGCAGCCGTTCGCGCAGGCCCTGCAGCCGTCCGAGATGCACGTCCGTCGCCAGCACCTGGCCGCGGTTGCGCAACGCCGCCGCCAGCGCCAACGTCTTGCCGCCATTGCCGGCGCAGAGGTCGAGCACCTTGCCGCCGGGCGGCGGCGCGACCGCGGCCACGGCGACCTGGCTGGCTTCGTCCTGCTGTTCGAAGGCTCCGCGCGCATACGCCCCGGTCGCGAACAGATCGACGTCGCCGTCGACGTGCAGCGCGGTGGCCGCGTAGGTCGCCGCACGGGTGGCGATGCCCGCCGCAGCGAGTTCGGCGACCAGTTCGGCGCGGTCGCGCACGACCAGGAGGTTGGCGCGAAGCGTGCGCGGGGCCGGCTGCGACAACGCGCGGGCGACCGCGGCGGCTTGCTCCCCGAACGCCTGCAGCGCCGCCGTCGCGAACCACTCCGGCACCGAGTGCTCGCGGGCGAACGCACGCTCCGGCGACGCGTTCAGCGCGAACGCAGCCGCCGGCGCCGTCAACGCCGCGAACGGCAACGTGCTGCGGTGCACCGCGGCGAACGCCGCCGCCGCGTCTTCGGGCGCCCACGCACCATTCGCCACCGCCGCGGCGAGCACGAGCGCCTCGCCCCGCGCAGGCGCCGACAGGCCGCGCAGTCCGTCGTCGCCGGCGAGCAGGAACTCGTGGCGGATCGCCAGCGTCACCGCCGCCGTCGCCAACGCCGACACCTGCGCGCGCAGGGCCCCGGACGCCTGCCGCAACGCCACGTTCGCCGCAATCACATCGCGTACCGAACGCCCGGATCGCGCCCACGCCACCACCGCGTCCACGGCCGCGCGTACGACCTGCGGCCCGGCGTTCATTTGTGGTACGGATGGCCCTGCAGCACCGTCGCCGCTCGGTAGAGCTGCTCGATGAACACCACGCGCACCAGCCCATGCGGCAGCGTGAACGCCGACAGCGACAGGCGGCACGCCGCCTCCTGCCGCAGGGTCGGATCGAGCCCGTCGGCGCCGCCGACCACGAACGCGACCGTGCGGCCTTCCTGTTGCCAGCGACCGAGCTGCGCCGCGAACTTCGCCGTCGTCCACGCTTCGCCGCGTTCGTCGAGCGCGACCAGCATGGCACCCTTCGGGGCGGCGGCCCGCAGGCGCTGCGCTTCGGCCGCTTGCACGCGCTCGCTCGATGCCCCGGCAGGGCGCGGCTCCGGCTTCACTTCGACCAGCTGGAAGCCCCACTCGCGCGGCAAACGCCGTTCGTATTCGGCGCAGCCTTCCTGCACCCAGGACGGCTGCTTGTGCGACACCGTGAGCAAGCGCACTTTCATGCGTGCCCCGCGACGCGCCGGCTCACCACAACGGCTCCCAGCGCTTCCACTGGAACGGGTCGCGGCGGATCGCGGCGTCGATCTCGCCCGCCAGCCGGTCGATCGCGGCGCGCAGATCCGCCTCGCGGTCGGCAGTGCGGGCGACCTTGAACGGCGTCTTGGCGACGACGCGGTAGTGCCGCCGTCCGACGCGATAAACGAACGTCGGCACCACCAGCACATCGGCGGCGCGCGCCAACGCCACTGGCCCCGCCGGCATCTGCACCGGATGCCCGAGGCAGGTGGCCGGCATCGAGACCATGCCCGCCTTGGCGCGATCGGCGGCAAGACACACCACGTCGCCGCTGCGCAACGCGCCGAGCAACGACGCACCGAGCGCCATGTCGTCGTCGAGGAAATGCGTGACGAGCGGAGCGTGCGGATGGCGCGCCAGCAGTTCGGCGACGACCTTCTGCGTACCTTCGTGCTCTTCGCGTTCCCGCACCACGTGCAGACGACGCGTGCCGGTGGTGACCGGCATCAACTGCCCGATCTCCCACATGCCGATGTGCGCGGTGACGATCAGGAAGCCCTTGTCGCTGGCGAGCAGGTCCGGCCACTGGTCGCCTTCGCGATCCACCTTGGGTTGGAACCCGGGCTGAAACTGCTCGAAGCGTTCGACCAGGCACCAGGCGTGTTCCTTGAAGAACCGGAAGATGCGCCGCTGGCGCTCCACGAACCCGGCACGGCCGAGGATGTGGTCGAGGTGGCGCGTGACGATGCGACGCGGTCGCCACAGCAGGAAGAAGAACACGAAGCTCCACAGCCACACCATCGAGGTGACGCGCAGCCGCGACCCGCGCGTCACCCACATCAGCGCTTCGAGCCAGAAGGTGCCGGTGATGTGGAAGCGGCCGAGCAGCCGGCGCGCCCACGTGTCGCCCCGCGCCGACGCGGGGATCTCGACCGCGCGGGTCAACGTGGCATCGGGCGTGGTGGTCGAGGGAGAAGGCAAGGCGGCCTGGCGGGCGCGGGAGGGTAGCCGTGCCGGCTGCCGCCGGCAATCGCTCGCGCCGGAACGGATCGGGTCGGCCGCCTCTCCCCGCCGCGGCCACTCGCTACGCTCGCGCCCATGCAGCCGTTCAGCCAACCTGGCTGGCAGAAGACCCAGCCGCATTGTCCGTTCTTCTGCGAAGAGAACGTGTGGCAGTTGCTGCGCACCGGCCTGCCCGACGCCGTCGCCGATGGCGCTGCCGCGGTGTTCGTGACCAATCGGCATCGCACCGTGGCGATGTGGGGCCAACGCGCCGCGCGCGTCGATCCGATCACGTGGGACTACCACGTCGTCGTGCTGCTGACCGGTGCCGGCTGCGAAGGCGGTCTCGTGCTCGACCTCGACGATCGCATCCGCGCCGACTGGCCCGTCGCGCAATGGTTGGCGCACGCGTTCCGGCCGGATCTCACGGCCGAGTTCGCGCCGTGCTTTCGCATCGTGCCGCGCGCGCAGTTCCTCGAACGATTCTCCAGCGATCGTTCGCACATGCGCGACGCCAAGGCGCAGCCGACGCGCCCGTTCCCGACCTGGCCAGCACCGTTCGATCCGCAAGTCGGCATGACCTTGCCGCGCTTCTTCGACCTCGACGACCCGATCGCCGGCATCGTCACCGATGCGGCGGGGCTGCTTCGGTTCGCCCTCGGCGATCGCGCATGACGACGACGGCCAACGCCGCCGCGAGCAGCGCCAGCCCGGACAACACGGCGAACATCGCCGACGTTCCGTAGGCAGCGGCGATCCGGCCGCACCCGCTGCCCGCGAGAACGCCACCGGCCGAACCGGCGCCATCGACGATGCCCAGCCGCAGGCCGCCCCCGGTGGCGCCGCCGGCGCGCAACGGCAGCACGCCACTCGCGAGCGACATCGGCACCACGAGGCAGGCACTGGCGACGCACAGCAACCCGACCCAGGCGACCGGCGACGCAAAACTGCCCAGGGCGAGCCCGGCGAGCACCATGGCGCCCAACAATGCGGGCACGAACGTGACCAGGAACAGCGTGCGCGCCGAGCGATCGGCGACGGGCCCCGCCACCAGCGCCAGCAACCCGCTGGCGACCGGCAGCAACGCACTCGCGGCGACCGCGTCGTCGATCGGCATCGACGCCTGCGCCACCAGCACCGTGGGCGACCACAACGACAACGCTTCGCGCACCGACGCCAACGCCGCGTTCAATAGCGCCAACCACAACAGCGCCGCCCCGACGCGCGATCCGCTCGCCGCTCCGGCCGCCGCCGCCTGCGGCGGCGCCTGCAACCGCGGCCGCGTCAGCAGCAGCACGGACCCCACCAGGATCGTGGCCGCCAACAGCCCGATCGTCGAAGTGCGCAGCACCGCGACCGTGTCGCCGCCACCGCCGACCACCGCCGCCAACGTCGCCCGCACGGCGGCGTCGCCGAGCAGGTAACTCTGCGACAAGAACGCCAGCACCGTCGCGAGGCGCACCGGCGGGCTGACCGACGCCGCCACGCACCCGAGCGCAGGCCACGCACAGCCGAGCACGAGCATGCCGGCGACGCGGCATGCCGCGAACCCCACCGGCGCCGTGCACAGGCTCGCCAACGCTTCGGCAACCGTCGCGCCCGCCAACGCGAACACGAACAGACGCCGCCCGCCCCACCGGTCGGCCAACCAGCCGCCGCAGACCTTGCCGAACGCGTAGACGAGCATGCCGAGCGACGCGATGTCGGGCAGGGCGGCGGCCAACGCTTGCCGCGAACCGTCGTGCATCAGCAGCGGCGCCAGCGTCGGCAGGTCGGCGCGATGGAAGTACGTGGCGGCATAGCCGACGAACAACGCCAGCAACGTGGCCAAGGGCAGACGATCGCGCGCAGCGGGCAAGGCGCAGATCATGGCCGGCCACCTCGTTCACGACCACGCTGCACTCCACGACTGCGTCGGCCTAGACTCGCGCCGTGGCCACTTTGCGCTCGCTCGCCGCTCTCGAAACCCCGGCCCTCGTGCTCGACGACACCCGGATGGAACGCAACCTCGCGCGCATGCGCACGCACCTGCAGCGACTGTCGGTGCGCGCGCGGCCGCACGTGAAGACCTGCAAGTCGCTGCCGATCGTCGCCCGCATGGTCGATGGCGCCGGCGGCCCGGTCACGGTGTCGACGCTGCAGGAAGCGGAACGTTGCTTCGCCGCCGGCCATCGCGAAGTGCTCTACGCAGTCGGCCTCGCACCCAACAAGCTCGACCACGTGCTCGATCTGCGGGCGCGCGGTTGCGATCTCAACGTGGTCGTCGACGGCATCGACGGCGCCGCCGCCATCGCCGCGCGCCGCGCGGACATTCCGGTGCTGCTCGAGATCGACAGCGACGACCACCGCGCCGGCATCCGTCCGCAGGACGATGCGTTGCTGGCGACCGCGCGACGACTCGCCGATGGTGCCGTGGTGCGCGGCGTGATGACGCACGCCGGCGCCTCCTACGACTGCCGCTCACGCGCCGAGATCGTGGCGATGGCACACCGCGAACGCGATGCGGTGGTCACCGCGGCCGCCCGGCTGCGCACGGCGGGGTTCGCCGCCCCGGTCGTCAGCGTCGGCAGCACGCCGACCGCGTTGTTCGCCGACGACCTCACCGGCGTGACCGAAGTGCGCGCCGGCGTCTACGTGTTCATGGATCTGGTGATGGTCGGGCTCGGCGTGTGCGCCTTCGAGGACCTCGCGATCTCGGTGCTGTGTTCGGTGATCGGGCACCAGCGCGACAAGAACTGGCTCATCACCGACGGCGGTTGGATGGCTTTGTCGCGCGACCGCGGCACGTCGGCGTTCGCCGTCGACCACGGCTATGGCGCCGTGTGCGACGTGCGCGGCGGGCTGGTTCCGGATCTGGTCGTGCACGGTACGAACCAGGAACACGGCCTCGTCGCGCGGCGCGACGGCGGGGCGCTCGACTTCGCCCGCTTCCCGGTCGGCACGCTGCTGCGCGTCCTGCCGAACCACGCCTGCGCCACGGCGGCGCAACACGACCGCTACCACGTCGTGCGCGGCGGCAACGAAGTGCTGGCCACGTGGCCGCGCTTCAGCGGCTGGTGAGGGGCGGCAGAACGCCAGCGGAACGCAGCCGGGAAACGCCACAGACACCGTTGGCAGCGCACGTTCCAGCCCTAGCCCCTCGTCCGCGCGGCAGAATGCCCAATCGCCCATTGGGCCGCACCACCTCGCTCGCTATCCTGCTCGCCTTCCAAACACCCCGCGCACCCGCCTTGGTCCCGAAGGACCTTCGGCGCACC
Organism: Planctomycetia bacterium; assembly: GCA_005776475.1. Taxonomy (GTDB): domain Bacteria; phylum Planctomycetota; class UBA1135; order UBA1135; family UBA2386; genus UBA2386. The sequence goes on along the minus strand of SXPB01000239.1, from coordinate 256 downwards.
CGGTGCCCCGAAGGGGGAATGACCCGTCTGTTCGATGTTCGCGACGCCCACCGCAGGAGCGGCCATGCGTCGAGGCGGGTTCTGCTAGCCAATGACTGCACCTGTTTCCGAATTCTCTTCGCTCGGCCTCGCCGAGCCCCTGCTGCGCGCCCTCGCGCAGAAGAACTACTCGACCCCGACGCCGATCCAGAGCCGCTCGATCCCGCACCTGCTGCAGGGTCGTGACCTGCTCGGCATTGCCCAGACCGGCACCGGC